>JAMFTA010000218.1 GCA_026225565.1 Caulobacter sp.
CCGGCGGCGATCCTCGCGGCGAGCGCGGTTACGTCAGAGGTCAATTCCTGCCGCCAAGCTATGGCGCCGCCGCCGTGGCCGATCCCAGGGTTTACCACCTGCGCCGCCCCCCCAACGGCTATGGCTGGGTGACCGTCGGCCCCAACGCCTATCTGACCCAGCGCTCCACCGGTCTGATCCTGGACACCGCCCCCCTTTATTAAGCCGTCGAAATAAGGCGCGCCGCAGTGTTCGCCGGGACATCGCAAAACGGCGTCAGCTGAGCGCCGGGTCGTGGCCATCCTACCGCCAGCGAAATCCGTTAATTGGAAGGAAAGGCTTGTGATTTAATCAGGTTGTAGAAGTGTTCAATCAAGGCTGGGGCGCCTGCGGAACGCGACTTAAGACGATCGATATGATGAGACGTTAGCGCGCCCCTCAGCTTGGGATTTCTTCGCAACTTCACGCACGGAACCGACAGTTCATGACTTTTTCAGACGTCTCCATTTCAAAGAAGATGACGGGGGGCTTTGCTCTTGTCGTCGCTGTCGTGGTGGTCATGTGCAGTGTTCTGTTTCTGACGACCCTGAAGCTTGTGGACGCAGAAAAACTCAACAACAACGCGGGTGACGCTCAATCGGCTTTGGAGCGGGCCCGGGGCGACGCCTATTCGGAATCGGCGCGCGTCCGCGGATACCTGCTGGTCCAAACGCCGCGCACCGTCAATGACACGCAGGCCGATCACGAAAAGTTCTTAAAGGACATGGGGACCGCGCGAGACAAGATTGGCTCCGAGCCGCGCCTGATCGCCCTGCTGGACGCCGTGAAAGCGGCCCACGATGAATGGCAGGCTGCAAACGTCGATACCGAGATGAAACTGGCCGCCGATCCCGTGACCCTTCCGCAAGCTCTGGCCATCGCCGCATCCCCAACCGCCAAGGGCAGATTTGAGAAATTCCGCAAGGCCGCGGACGCGGAGGTCGCCGCCGTCAGCGCCTGGGCCAATGAGTGGAGCGCGACGAGCGATCAAGCCGTAGCGGCCATCAAGATGACGGTCATCGTCGGCGGCGCCATCGCCGCGCTGATGTCCGCAGCCATGGGCTGGATCTTGACCGGCCTGATCGCCAAGCCGGTCGCCAACATGACGGCGGCAATGAACAAGCTGGCGACGGGCGATAACACGGTGACCATTCCGGCGGTGGGCCAGAAGGACGAGATCGGCCAGATGGCCGACGCCGTGCAGACCTTCAAGGACGCCGCCATCGAGAAGCTGCGGCTGGAAGAACAGGCTGTCACCGCCCGCCGCGCCGCCGATCAAGAGCGCGCCCGGAGCGAAACGGAGCGGGAAGCCGCCGCCAAGCAGCAGGCCTTCGTGGTCAGCTCGGTGGGCGACGGCCTGGCCAAGCTGTCGGACGGGGATCTGGTCTATCGCCTGAACATGCCCTTCGCCGCCGACTATGAGCAGCTGCGCGAAGACTTCAACGACGCCATGGCCAAGCTCCAGGACGCCATGACCACCATCGCTGCAAACACCCACGGCATCCGCGGCGGCGGCGAGGAGATCTCCAAGGCCGCCGACGACCTGTCGCGCCGCACCGAACAACAGGCCGCCAGCCTGGAAGAGACCGCCGCCGCATTGGACGAGATCACCGCCACGGTGAAGAAGACCGCCGAGGGCGCCAACGAGGCGCGCACCGTGGTCGCCTCCGCCAAGGCCGACGCCGAACATTCCGGCGACGTGGTGAAGAAGGCCGTGGAGGCCATGAGCGGCATCGAAAACTCATCGCGCGAAATCAGCCAGATCATCGGCGTCATCGACGAGATCGCCTTCCAGACCAACCTCTTGGCCCTGAACGCCGGGGTCGAGGCCGCGCGGGCCGGAGACGCCGGCCGCGGTTTCGCGGTGGTCGCCTCCGAAGTGCGGGCCCTGGCCCAGCGCTCGGCCGGCGCGGCCAAGGAGATCAAGACCCTGATCTCCGCCTCGTCCCAGCAGGTGGGCGCCGGGGTGGATCTTGTGGGCGAGACCGGCAAGTCGCTGGAGCGCATCGTCAAACAGGTCAACCAGATCAACACCGTGGTGATCGAGATCGCCGCCTCCGCCCAGGAACAGTCGGCGGGTCTGGCGGAGGTGAACACCGCCATCAACCAGATGGACCAGGTCACCCAACAGAATGCGGCCATGGTGGAGCAATCCACCGCCGCCAGCCACGCCATGGCGCAAGAAGCCGGCGATCTGGCCCGCCTGGTCGCCCAGTTCAGGGTGGGCGGCTCCGCCGCCGCGCCGACCCAGCGCCGCAGCGCCCCGCCCCCGCAACGGGCCGCCGCGCCGCAAACCCACGCCGCCCAAACCCACGCCGCCATGAAGACCACGGGCCGCGGCGGCGCCGCCATGAAGCCCGCACCCGTCGCATCCGAAGAAAGCTGGGAGGAGTTCTGATGACCTCTGCCATTGACGACGAGCAGGGGGTCTACACCCTGCCCGAAACTCTCAATCTCAAAGCGGCCTCAGGCCTGCAAGTCGATCTTATGGCGGCTCGAGGCCACGATCTGGTGCTCGACGCCTCCGACGTGCAGCGTCTTGGCGGCCAATGCCTCCAGGTGCTTCTCGCCGCATCCGAAGCGTGGCGGATGGACGGCCTGGATCTCTCCATCGTCAACCGATCTGACGCCTTCACTCACACCCTCGGTTTATTCGGCGCGACATTTGGGGGCGCCTCCCACCAGGAACTCTGCGCATGAGCATGACCATTCTTACCGTCGACGATTCTCGCACGATGCGCGATATGCTGCGGCTGGCGCTGGTCCAAGCCGGTTATGAGGTGGTCCAGGCCGAAGACGGCGTGCATGGCCTTGAGGTGCTCGCCACCTCCAACCCCGATGTCATCGTGACCGACATCAACATGCCGCGAATGGACGGGTTCGGCTTCATCGAAGGCGTCCGCGCCGACGCCAAGCACCGCGCCATCCCGATCCTGGTGCTGACCACCGAAAGCGACGCGGAGAAGAAGAACCGCGCCCGCCAGGCCGGCGCCACGGGTTGGATCGTTAAGCCGTTCGACCCAGTCAAACTGGTCGAAGCGATCCGCCGCGTCGCAGCCTGAGCCGATAGAGGGAGCGCGCGTCATGGATCCGATGGAAGCCATCAAGATCACCTTCTTCCAGGAGTGTGAAGAGCAACTCGCCGAGCTGGAAGGCGGCCTGCTGGCCATGGAGGCGGGCGAAGCCGATTCAGAGGTGGTGAACGCGGTTTTCCGGGCCGTGCATTCGATCAAGGGGGGCGCTGGCGCCTTCGGCCTCGACGATCTGGTTCGCTTTTCCCACGTGTTCGAGACGGCGCTGGACGAAGTCCGCACCGGCCGATTGGCGCCCGATCCCAACACGGTGCTCAAGGTCATGCTGCGCGCCGCCGATGTGCTGGCCGACTTGGTGCGCGCGGCCCGAGACGGCGGCGTCATCGACGAGGCGCGTGTACAGCAGATCGCCGCCGAGTTGGCTGGTTGCGGCGCAGGCGGCGGCCACCACGACGAGACCCCGGCGGGCGCCGAGCCCGCCATCGAGTTCACGCCCCTGGCCTTCGCCATGCCGGTTCTGGAGCCAGAGCTTCCCCCCGCGCCCGCGACCCACGAATGGATCATCCGCTTTCAGCCCAAGTCGGAGCTCTACGCGAACGCCAATGAAGCGGCTCTGCTGCTGCGCGAGTTGAGCCAACTGGGCGCAATGACCGTCGAGCTCGACAGCTCCATGCTGCCCCAATTGGACGCCCTGGACCCAGAAGGCGCCTATTTAAGCTGGACCATCACCTTGACCACAGAGCGGACCGAAACCGAAATCCGCGAGGTCTTCGAATTTGTGGACGGGGATTGCGAACTTTCGGTCGAATCGGCCGAGCCGCAAGTGGTTGCGCCGACCCCAGATGTCTTCGATGTCATGGCCCTGATCCAAAAGGTTCAGGCAGCGCCCGAAATGGCCGCCGCCCCGCCCTTGGCTCCGCCGGCTTCCCCGCCCGCGGCTACGGCTGTCGTCGCCCCGCGGCCCTCGCCGCCGGCCGCCGCTGCAGCTGCAGCCGCTCCCGCCGAGGCCGCAAACGGTCAGGGCAGGGCGGATGCCGCCGCCGCGGCGCCGACGATTCGGGTCGATCTGGAACGGGTCGATCGGCTGATCGATCTCGTGGGCGAGTTGGTGATTAATCAGGCCATGCTGTCTCAGCGGGTCATGGAGGCGGGCATCGCCGGCGCCTCGGCGATCGGCATGGGCCTGGACGAACTCGAACAGCTTTCGCGCGAGATTCAGGACAGCGTGATGGCCATTCGCGCACAACCGGTGAAGTCAGTCTTCCAGCGCATGTCGCGTCTGGCGCGCGAAGTGGCGGCAATGACCGGAAAACAGGTCCGCCTGGTGACGGATGGGGAGGGCACCGAAGTCGATAAGACCGTCATCGAACGCCTGGCCGATCCTCTCACCCACATGATCCGCAACGCCATCGACCATGGGCTGGAGGACGCCGCCGGCCGCCTGGCCGCGGGCAAGCCCGTCGAAGGGACGGTGCGGTTGTCGGCAGGTCACCGGTCGGGACGTATCGTCATCGAGATTTCTGACGATGGCGCCGGCATCAATCGGACGAAGGTTCGCGAGATCGCCGTCGAGCGCGGCCTTGTTTCGCCGGACGCCGTTCTGAGCGATGACGAGACCGACAATCTGATCTTCCTGCCTGGCTTCTCCACAGCCTCGGTCGTGTCCGACATTTCCGGGCGCGGCGTCGGCATGGACGTGGTCAAGCGGTCCATTCAATCCCTCGGCGGCCGCATCTCCATCTCGTCGCGGCCGGGTAAGGGATCGATCTTTGTCATGAGCCTTCCGCTCACCCTGGCGGTCTTGGACGGCATGGTGGTGTCGCTCAACGAACAGACCCTGGTGGTGCCGCTGACGGCCATCGTGGAAACGCTGCAGCCCAAGAGCTCCAATGTCTACGGCATGGGCGGCGACGCCCGGGTGATCGCGGTTCGCGACGCCTATGTGCCCCTGATCGACGTCGGACTGTTGCTCGGCTACCGCACCGACGCCATGCCCGCCGGCGAAGGCGTGGCCCTTTTGATCGAAAGCGACGGCGGCGGCCGGGCGGCTTTGCTGGTGGATGCGATTCAAGGCCAACGGCAAGTCGTTATTAAGAGTCTTGAAGCCAACTACCGTCATGTTCCGGGTATCGCAGCGGCGACGATCTTGGGTGACGGGCGTGTCGCCCTCATCCTCGATATCGACTCGATCGTCGCGGTGTCGCGAACGGGCGACCTTGCTACCGAACCCAAACTCGCAATGGTGAGCTAGTCCATGATCGACTTGAAAACCAATGGCGGCCACGACCGCGAGCTGATCTCCTTCCGGATCGGCTCCCAGGAATTCTGCGTCGACATCATGACCGTGCGGGAAATCCGCGGCTGGACCCAGACCACTGTCTTGCCGCGTTCGCCAACCTACGTCCGCGGCGTGGTCAACCTGCGCGGCGCCGTCTTGCCGATCGTCGACTTGTCGGCCCGCCTGGGCTTCGCCAGCGCCGATCCGACGGCGCGCCACGTCATCATCGTCGCCCAAATCGGCCACCAGCAGGTGGGCCTGTTGGTGGACGCGGTGTCCGACATCATCACTGTGAATGACGCGGAAGTGCAGCCCACGCCCGATATCGCGTCCGAGCTCGTGAAGACCTTTGTGCAAGGCATATTGGCGGTGGAGGGACGGATGATCAGCTTGATCTCCCTCGAACATGTCTTGCCCCCCGAACAGCAAGAAGCCGCATGAACAAGCCAGCGGTTGAAATGTCGGGTCGCGACGCTCAAGAACGCATGGTGGACGGCGAATTTCTATTCACCACCGGAGACTTTCAAGCGATCGCCGCCATGCTCCATGGCGACGCCGGCATCGCCTTGCCGGAATCCAAGGCCACCCTGGTTTATTCGCGCCTGGCCAAGCGCTTGCGCTCGCTGGGGCTGGAAAGCTTTCGCGACTATTGCGCCCTGGTGGCCAGCAACGAGGGCGCCGATGAGCGGGTGCGTATGCTCGCCGCCCTCACCACCAACGTCACGCGCTTCTTCCGCGAGCCCCACCATTTTGAGCATCTGAAGACCTCGGTGCTGCCGCCTCTGATCCAGAAGGCCAAGCAGGGCGGGCGCATCCGCCTGTGGTCCGCCGCCTGTTCCACGGGGCAGGAGCCCTATTCCATCGCCGCGACTCTGTTGTCGCTGATGCCCGACGCAGGCAAGTACGACGTGAAGGTTCTGGCGACGGACATCGATCCGAACGTGGTGGCCGAGGGGCGAAGGGGCGTCTATGGGGCCAGCGCCCTGGAGCCGGTTCCCTCCGCCTTGCGCGATCGCTGGTTCACGCCCCTGCCTCAAAAGGACGGCGAAAAGCTTTGGGGCGCCAACGATGAGATGCGGAACCTGGTGGAATTTCGCGAACTGAACCTCATCGGCAACTGGCCGATGAAGGGGAAGTTCCAAGCCATCTTCTGCCGCAACGTGGTCATCTATTTCAACGATGAGACGCAGGTGAAGGTGTGGAACCGCTTCACGCCGCTGCTGGAGGCCGGCGGGGTGCTTTATATCGGCCACTCCGAGCGGGTGACCGGGCCCGCAGCGGATCAGCTTGAGACCGTCGGGATCACCACCTATCGTCTAAAGGGCGGGGCTTCACGATGATCCGCGTCCTTGTTGTCGACGATTCCGCCACCATGCGCGGCCTGATCAGGGCCACCCTGTCGCGCGATCCTGAAATCGAAGTGGTGGGCGAAGCGGCCGACCCTCTGCAAGCGCGCCAAGCGATCAAGGCGCTCACCCCCGATGTCATCACCCTCGACATCGAGATGCCCAACATGAACGGCCTGGATTTCCTGGAACGGATCATGCGCCTGCGGCCCATGCCGGTGGTGATGGTCTCCACCCTGACCCTCCGGGGCGCCGAGGCGACGCTGCAGGCGCTGGAGCTGGGCGCCGTCGATTGCGTGGCCAAGCCGGCGACGGCGGGGGCCAACGCCTTCGACGAACTCGCCGCCAAGGTGAAGATCGCCGCCAGCGCCCGGGTTCGTCCTCTGACCACGCCCCCAACCCCCAGCGCCGCGCCAAGCCTCTTTAAGTCCAACGGCCGGATGGTGGCGATCGGCTCCTCGACCGGAGGCGTCGAAGCGCTAATCACCCTGTTGTCGGGCTTTCCCGCCAACTGCCCGCCCACGGTCATCACCCAGCACATGCCCGCCACCTTCACCAGGAGCTTCGCGGAGCGGCTGGATCGGGTGACCCCGCCCACGGTCAGGGAAGCGGTCGATGGGGATGTGCTGACCCCCGGCCACGTCTATCTCGCGCCGGGCGGGGCGACTCACCTGGAGGTGGTCGGCACGTCCGTTTTGCGCTGCCGGCTTTCGACGACAGACCTCGTCAATGGACATCGGCCGTCGGTGGACGTGCTGTTCGCCTCGGTGGCGCGGTCGGCCAAAAGCGCCGCGGTCGGGGTGATCCTGACCGGCATGGGACGCGATGGCGCGGTGGGTCTCGGCGCCATGAGAGAAGCCGGAGCCTCTACGTTGGGTCAAAACGAAGCCACCTGCGTCGTGTACGGCATGCCTAAGGCGGCGATGGAGCAGGGCTCCGTCGAACGTCAAGTGCCGCTTGAGCGGATGGCCAGTCAAATTCTAGTTGAAGCCGGGGAGAGGGTCTGATGCCCGCTGCAGCCGCACTCAAAGTGCTTGTCGTCGACGATCAGTTGACCATCCGTTCCCTTGTCCGCAGCGGACTTCAGCAGTTGGGCGTCGTCAACGTCGTCGAAGGGGCGGACGGCGAAGACGGACTGCGCGCCATGTTGATGCCCGCGCCGCCCAACCTCATCATCTCGGACTACAACATGCCCAAGCTCGATGGTTTGGGCCTGCTTCGGGCGGTGCGCGCCCATGAGCCGATCCGCACCACCGCCTTCATCATGCTGACGGGCCGCGCCGATACGGATCTGGTGAAGCGCGCGGTTCAATTCGGGGTGAATAATTACCTGGTCAAGCCGTTCACGGTGGCCACCCTCAAGGAAAAAATCGAAGCGGTCTTCGGGGCCTTGACCTGATGGCGTCGCTTGAAAGTGCAGTAAAGCCTGAGCGTCGCATCCACGTGGTGCAGGGGGAAAATTACGTCAGCGGCGATGATGACGTGGTCTTGAGTACGATCTTGGGTTCGTGCGTCGCGGCCTGTATGCGCGATCCGGTCGCCGGCGTCGGCGGGCTGAACCATTTTCTGCTGCCGGGCAATGCTGACAGCGTCGCCACGGCCGATTCCACCCGCTATGGCGTCCACGCCATGGAATTGCTGGTGAACAACCTGCTCAAGCAAGGCGCGCGCCGCGACCGGCTGGAGTCCAAGCTGTTTGGCGGCGCCAATCTCATGCGCGGCATGACCGACGTGGGGGCAATGAATGCAGCCTTCGCCGAGGATTTCCTCCGCAAGGAAGGCATCCGCAACGTTGGCGGGAGCCTTTTGGGGGAGCGGGGCCGACGCATTCAGTTTTGGCCGCGTTCCGGCCGGGCGCGTCAGGTCTTGCTGGGGGACGAAGGCCGGGTGGCCTTCGAACGAGAACGCATCGTGACGCCGCCGCCCGTGGCGACGTCCGGCGGACTTGAGCTTTTCTGATGGGGAAGACTGCGATGGACGCCAAAGCCGCCGTCTTTGCTGAAACGCCGCAGGCGTCGCTCCGGCCCATGTCAGAGACATTGGCTGCGGCGGCGCTTGAGGTGAGCGAATTGGCGCAGATGAGCGATCGTCTGCAAGCCTTGATCAGCGTCGCCCTCATCGCCGACGCCACGAATGACGATCATCTGCGCGAATTTCAGGCGATCGATCTTTTGGTGCAAAGGCTTCATGGCGTCTCGATCTTCATGAAAGCCCTTGCCGGCGCATCGCCGCATCACTGGCAAGTCGACGCCAAGGAAGCGACCTCCGGAGTGGTGTTGTCCGCACTGGCTGACCGTCTTTCGGGGACTGTCGCCGAGTCAGAGCCGCCTCCGTCAAGCGAAGATACGTCATCGGGAAGCATGGACTTCTTCGGCTAGGCCATGATCAAGCTGGGGGCGACGTCAAGTGTAAAGCTGGACTTTGCGTCGGCGAACATTCTTATCGTTGAAGATAAAGTCAGCGAGCAGGATATCCTCGCTCAAATATTGATGGGGTTCGGCGTGCCGGGCATCCAGAGGCGGTCGACGGCCGATGAAGCCTTGCGTGCGACGGCCGTTGAAGCCTTCGATCTTGCCTTGATCGACGCCTCCCTTAAAGACACCGATGGCTATCAGTTGATTATGTCCATGCGGCGTAGCGAACAGGCGTCGATCAAGCATTTGCCGATCTTTCTTCTCTGCGGTCACGTTCAGCGCCCCGATGTGATGCGCGCGCGCGATTGCGGTGCGAACTTCGTTCTTTCAAAACCTATTTCGCCACAGGTGCTTTTCGACCGGATTGTTTGGCTGGCGCGGGCCAAGCGCATCTTTGTGGAAAGTGATTCCTACGTGGGACCAGACCGTCGCTTCAAGTCCTTTGGCCCTCCTGTCGGCACGGCGGGGCGCCGTCACGACGATCTTTCCGCCCACGTGGGCGAGGCGACCGGCGAAAACATGTCTCAAGACGCGATCGATGGATTTTTCAACCCCAGCAAGGTGAGCCTCTGATGCCGGCCACGTTCACCACCCCGCCGAATAATTTGGCCAAACGTGTTGGGTCAAAAGGCGTAAGCCGCTCCTCCGCTATTCAGCAAGCTGAGGCGAATATTGCATCGATGCGAGACGATGGTGTCGCCTACATCGATGAAAATCTGGAAATTTTGAACTCTACTTTTTTGTCGCTGCCAGACGGCCCCGCAGATGTTATCGAAAAGCTTTATGAGGCAAGCGACTCTATAGCGGGTACAGCCGCTTTATTTGGATTCAACTCTCTCGGTAAGGCGGCCTACAGTCTCTGTCAGCTATTAAGCTATGCAGATCGGGGCGCCGGTTTGAACAGGCCGGCTGTGAAGGCCCATTTGGACGGAATGCAAATGCTTCGCCGGTTCGCCGATGCCGATCCCGCTGCGACTAAGATGATCTTGGATAACCTTTCGCGCCTGCTCGCGCACCTGGCGCCAAAGAGGTAGAGCCGGGCGTCGCCCTGCGCAGCTGAGCTCGCCCTAAGCCCTTGGGATCATGCCTTCGGTCAGGCCTCGCGTGCGCCGCGCTCTAAAGTTAAGGGTTCATCCATGACCGGATCTGTCTCGCCGCCGCAGCTTGCCGAGCTGGAGCCCTTTCTGATCGAACTGAACCGTGTGTCGGGCGCGGTGATTCTGCCGCTCTTTCGCACCGAGAACGGCCTTGAGAACAAGGACCTTAGCGGCGGTTTCGATCCCGTCACCCGGGGAGACAGGGACGCCGAAGCGGCGATCCGCCAGACGATCGCGGCCCATTTCCCCGAGCATGGGGTGATCGGCGAGGAATATGGCGAGGATCGGCCGGACGCCGAGTTCGTCTGGGTGCTCGATCCCATCGATGGCACCCGCGCCTTCATCGCCGGCTTGCCGGTGTGGACAACGCTGATCGGCTTGCGCTTCCAGGGCCAGCCGGTGCTTGGCTCCATCGGTCAGCCCTATTTGGAAGAGGTGTTCATCGGCTCGGCGGCCGGCTCGCGCCTGCTGCGGCGGGGCGTCAGCCGACCGCTGAAGGTCCGCGCCTGCCCGAGCCTTAGCCAAGCGATCGTCGCCACCACCGACACCATTGTCTTCGACGCGGAGGAACTGGGCGCCTGGACCCGACTGCGGACGGCGACGAAGCTGGGGCGAATGGGCTGCGACGCCTATGCCTACGCCATGGTGGCGGCGGGCGCGATCGACCTGGTGATCGAGGCTGGCCTAAAGAGCTGGGACGTGGAAGCGGCGGTGCCGGTGTTGGACGGGGCCGGCGGCGTCATCGCCGATTGGTCCGGCGCGCGGGTCGGCCGCCATGGCGGACGGATCGTCATCGCCGGAGACCGGGCCTGCCTTGAGCAAGCGCTGGTCTTGCTGGCCCCTCAAAATCACCCCTGAGACCTGGGGACCGCATTCCGCGCCTCAGGCGGCGGCTTGCCGGTCGGCGTGAACGGCGGCGGTGATCTCGAACGAGCGCACCCGAGCCGCGTGATCGAAGATCTGGGCGGTGACCATGATCTCGTCCGCCCCCGTGCGGGCGATAAAGGCGTCCAGGCCCGCCTTCACGGTGGCCGGCGATCCGACCACCGAGCGGGCGAGGGTCTGCTGCAGCAAACTGCTCGCCGATGGATCGATCGCCGCTTCGATATTGTCCACGGGCGGGGGCAGGGGGCCGGGCCTGCCGGTGCGAAGATTGATGAATGCCTGCTGCAGCGAGGTGAACAGCCGCATCGCCGCCTGATCTGTTTCGGCGGCCACCACGTTCAGGCCCAGCATCGCATAGGGCTTGTCCAGATGCTCGGACGGGCGGAACTGGCTGCGATAGGCCGCCAAGGCTGCGTCCATATCCGCCGGCGCGAAGTGCGAGGCGAAGGCGTAGGGCAGGCCCAGGGCGGCGGCGAGCTGGGCGCCATAGGTGCTCGAACCGAGGATCCATACCGGCACTTTCAGCCCCGCGCCCGGCACCGCCTGCACCAATTGCCCGGGGCGGGCGGGCTGGAAATAGGACATCAGCTCGACCACGTCTCTCGGGAAGGCGTCGATATCGCCGGAAAGGCCCCGCCGCAGCGCGCGGGAGGTCACCTGGTCTGTGCCCGGCGCGCGGCCGAGGCCGAGGTCGATGCGGCCGGGATAGAGGGCCGCCAGGGTGCCGAACTGCTCGGCGATCACCAGGGGGGCGTGATTGGGCAGCATGACGCCCCCGGCGCCGACGCGGATGGTCGAGGTGCCCTCGGCCACATAGCCGATGGCTACGGCGGTGGCGGCGCTGGCGACGCCAGTCATGTTGTGGTGCTCGGCCAGCCAGAACCGGCGATAGCCCAGCCGTTCGGCGTTCTTGGCCAGCTCGCGGCTGTTGTGCAGGGCCTGGGCGGCGTCGCCGCCAGCGACGATGGGGGAGAGATCGAGGACGGATAGAGCGGTCATGACCCGGATATAGGCGCCGTCCGTCCCGACATCAGGGGCGGCGCCGATTTTGTTACACCCTAAAGGACCGAGCCTATCGGGATGGACGCTGAACTCAGCGCTTCTTGCCAAGCTCGGCGGCGATGTCCTTGACCATGCGGCCGACCTTTCGGTGGGCGGCGGTGATCTGGTCGCGGGTCACGCCCCAGCGCTTCATCCAGTATTCCACCGCTTGGCGCTCGGACAGGTCCAGCCGGTCCTTGTCGATGAAGCCGCGTTTGTCTTTCAGCCCAGCCATGGTCGCTCCTCGGGCTATCCTCTAAGCGGAAATTCCGCGCCGGTCGATGCGCCGGCCTCGGCGTTCGCGCGGAAGTCGGCTAAACTCACGGCATGAGCAATCCGTCCCCCCTTCGCCGCCTGATCGACATGTCCGGCGTCTCCGATCTGGAGATGCGCGCCCTGATGAAGCCGGCTTTCGCCGAGCCTGAGGCCCGCGCCGAGTTTCCTGAGATCGACGAATGCACAGCCAAGCTGTTCGGCCTGACCGGCGATCAGGCGGACGCCGCGCCGCGCCCGGCCGATTGGGACAATATCGAAGACAAGCCGATCCCCCAGCAGGTCGCCGCTTTCGAGGCCGTGGGCTGGGACGTCACCGACAACAAACGCCGGCCGCTGCGGATGCTTGGCCACTTCTCAGCGCCGCTTTGGCTGGCGATTCGCGGGGTGGCGGGCGAGCTGCCGTTCCAGCCCGATGATGACAAGCCCGAGCGCTGGGTGACCGCCCTGGCTAGCGAGGCGGCGCGCTTTCGCAAGCGCTGACCGCCTCTAGATCTGATCAGTCGCTGCCGCGCGGTTTGCCGTCGCGGCGGGGCTTGGGCTTGAAGGGCTTGCCGCCGGGACCGCCCAGCTTTTCCGCCTGCTTTTTGGAGGTCTGGCCGTAGGCGGGCTTGCCTTCTGGGCGGGTGGAGGGCGTGCGCGCCGGTGCGTCGCCGCCGGGGCCGTGGTTGTCGAGCCTCGGCGCATAGTTGGACTTGCGCGGACCGTCGGCTTTGTCCGAGCGCGGGCCGCGCGGGGCGTATTCGCGCGGGCCGGCGTTGTCGCGGGCGCTGGCGTAGGGCGGGCGCGAGCCCATGCCGCTGTGGGTCTTGCGCATGGGCTTGCGGCTGCGCGCGGGCTCTATGTCCGGATCGGCCAGGGGGACGATGTTCACCCCGTCGGGCTCGACGACCTTGCGGACGGAGGCTAGGAAGCGTTCCGCCGCCTCGGCCACCACTTCAAAGCGGGTCTCCTTGTCGAAGATGCGGATGGCGCCGATGTCGCGCTTGGTCAGGTGACCGCGACGGCAGATCATCGGCAAGAGCCAGCGGGGATCGGCGTTCTTGTCGCGGCCGATGTCGATGGTGAACCAGGCGGTGTTCTCGAAACCCGGACGCGGCGCGGAACTGGGGCCGCGCGAGCTCTCTTCCGGCCCATTGTCGATCAGGTCTTCGGCGGCGGGCAGGGCGGCGCGGCGGGCGCGCACCAGGGCGGCGACCACCTGTTCGGGATCGGATGAGGCGAGGAGGGCGCGGGCGATGACGATGTCGTCCTCGGAGGCGTCCTCGGTGGGGCGAAGCTGTTCGATCAGGCGTTCCTGGTCACGACCCTTGATCTCATCGGCGGTGGGGGCGCCCATCCAGGTGGCTTCGATATTGGCGGTGCGCAGCATGGCCTCGGCCCGGCGGCGCTTGGGGTGGGGGATCAGCATGGCGGAGATGCCCTTGCGCCCTGCCCGGCCCGTGCGGCCCGAGCGGTGCTGCAGCGACTGCGCGTCGTTGGGCAGTTCCGCGTGGATCACCAGCTCCAGATTCGGAATGTCGATGCCCCGCGCCGCCACGTCGGTGGCGATGCAGACCTTGGCGCGCTGGTCGCGCAGGGCTTGCAGGGCGTGGGTGCGCTCGTTCTGGGTCAGCTCGCCGGAAAGGGCGACCACGGAAAAGCCCCGCTCCACCAGATTGGCGTGAAAGCGGCGCACCGCTTCGCGGGTGTTGCAAAAGACGATGGCCGAGGCCGGATCGAAAAAGCGCAAGAGGTTGACGACGGCGTGCTCGGTGTCGCTCGGCGCGATCCGGACGGCGTGATAGTCGATGTCGCTGTGGCCCTGCTCGCCGGAGGTGGCGGTGATGCGCAAAGCGTCGCGCTGATACTGGCGGGCCAGGGAGACGATGGGCTTGGGCAGGGTGGCGGAGAAGAGCAGGGTCCGCCGCTCGGCCGGGGCGGCGTCGAGGATGGCCTCCAGCTCCTCCTTGAAGCCGAGGTCCAGCATCTCGTCGGCCTCGTCCAGGACGGCGGCGCGCAGGCCCCCTAGGCGCAGGTTGTTGCGCTCGATGTGGTCGCGCAGGCGCCCCGGCGTGCCGACGACGATATGGGCGCCGGCGTTCAGCGCCCGCTGCTCGGTGCGCGGGTCCATGCCGCCGACGCAGGAGACCACGCGGGCGCCGGTGGGGGCGTAGAGCCACTGCAGCTCCCGCTGCACCTGCAGGGCGAGCTCGCGGGTGGGGGCGATGATCAGGGCCAGGGGATCGGCGGCGGGGGGCAGTTGCTCGTTGTCGCCCAAGAGATCGGTGGCCAAAGCGAGGCCATAGGCCACGGTCTTGCCCGAGCCGGTCTTGGCCGAGACCAGCAAATCCCGTCCTTCCGCATCGGGCTGGACCACCGCCAATTGCACGGGCGTTAGATCGGTATAGCCGCGTTCAGTCAGAGCGCGCGCGAGGGCGGAGGGCAGGCTTGGAAGGGGCATGGTGATTTTAAGGGACCGGAAGCGGATCGAAGGAGGCGGGGTTAAGCCGCAGCGAGCGCCGCTCTTTAGACTGAAACTTCGCAAAAGTCGCGAATGCTGTGGATATTGCGTCGCCCACGGCCTGAAAGCCGGCGATCACGCGGTATTCAAGAAGCGCCGCAACCAAACCGACACGCGGCGCCGATCGCTGGGCTCCTTCAGGGAGTCGATCGCGGCGTCGGCGGTTTCCCCATCGATTTGAGCGCCTCTGCGAGCATCGATCAGCGCGCTTGCATAATCGGCTTCGAATTCCGGGTGCGCCTGCAGCGATACGGCCCGCAGCGTCGGATAGTCGATCAATCCAAAGGGGGTGAAGGCGTTGCCCCCGAGCACGCGCGCATCTGGCCCAATCGCGACCACCTGGTCCTGATGAGAGACGGGCAGGGAGATCGCATCGCCACCGTCCATCCATGACGCCTTAGCCGACAACTCGTAGCGGTGAAGGCCAAGGCCCCAGCCTTTGGGAGATTTGATCGCCTGTCCGCCGAGCGCCTGGGCCATGATCTGGTGCCCGAAGCAAATGCCGATCATCGGCTTGGCCCCGGCCCGTTCTCGAATGAAATTTTCAAGCACTGCGATCCAAGGATCCCCGTCGTAAACGCCAGAAGAAGATCCGGTGATCAAATAGGCCTCACAGTCGTCGTTCGCTTCGGGCACTGCGCTAGCTTGAACGTCAAAGGGCTCGAATTTGAAAGCCGGGCCAAGCAGCCGGCGAAACATGTTTCCGTAAGATCCAAATCGCTTAGCCAGCGGCGCAGGGGGCGCGCCGGTTTCAAGAATACCGATTTTCATGGGCGTTTGATGCCTAAGATCGAACCATGAGGGACCGCTGATCGTAGCGGCGGGGTTTTTACTTCATCCGCGAGCCGCTGCGGCCGCCAACCAAACCTGCCACATCCCATTGCAAGATGCTCAAAGTGGGGCAGGAATGATTTTACGAACTTTTCCTCTCACGGCTCATTGTGTAGAGGAATTATGGCAAGGCTATAGGATCTGGGACGAACAATATGACCACGGGGACAGTGAAGTGGTTCAACGCCACAAAGGGGTTTGGGTTTATTGAGCCGGAAAATGGCGGCTCGGATGTGTTCGTGCACATCTCGGCGGTCGAGCAGGCGGGCCTATCCTCCCTGCAGGACGGCCAACCCATCCGCTATGAGGTCGAGGCGGATCGCCGCACCGGCAAGCAAAGCGCGACCAATTTGGAAGTGCTCGGAGAGGGGCAAGCTGCGCCGCGTGCGCCGCGCGCTCGTGAACCGTTCAAGCCTGCTGGCGGCGGATTTGGCGGCGGCGGCGGCGGGGATCGCATCTCCCAAGGCGCCGGCGCCGGCGTGGTGAAGTGGTTCAACCGCACCAAGGGTTTCGGCTTCATCACGCCTGATGGCGGCGGCGAGGATCTTTTCGTCCACGGCACGGCGGTCGAACTGGCCGGCCTTCGCAACCTCGAAGAGGGCCAACCGATCGCTTACGATGTCGAACTCGATCGCCGCAAAGGCAAGACCTCGGCGGTGAACCTGCGCATCACTGGCGACGCGCCGCACCGCTAGGCGGTCTCGACCGCCGGATCAGCCGAGGACGCTGCGCGCCTCGGCTGATCCAATCAGGCGCCTTCGTAAGCGAGCGCGACGAGGGCCTCTGCGGCGCCCGTCAGGGCGGCGTAGGGCTGTACGATCACCGAGGTCGGTATCGCCTGCAAATAGGCGCCCATCGGGGCCTTGGCCTCGAACCGTCGGCGAAAGCCGCCTTTGGAGAGCAGGTCGATGAGGGATGGCGCTATCCCGCCGGCGATATAGATTCCGCCATGGGCGCCAAAAGTCAGCGCCAGGTTGGCGCAGGCCGAGCCCAGGGCCTCGCAAAACACGTTCAGGGTCTCGATGGCGAGGGCGTCGCCCTTGTCGGCCAGGGCGGACACCGCAGCCGGCGTCGCTGCGTCTTCCGGCAGGTTCCGGATCGCCGCCAGCGCCTGATAGAGATTGAATATGCCGGGGCCCGACAACACGCGCTCCACCGAGACATGGTCGAAACGCTTGGCCAGCCGACCGTGGATCTCCAGTTCGAGCTCCCCCACAGGGGCGAAGCCTGCGTGCCCTGCCTCGCCGACGACCACGGTCCCGCTGCCGCGCCGCACCAGGGCGGCGGCGTTAAAGCCCGTGCCGGCGCCGATCACAGCGATCACGCCGCCGGCTTCCCCGACATCGGGGCCTCCAATGGGCGCGATGTCGTGGGCCGTGAGTTGCGGCGCGGCCAAGGCGACCGCCTCAAGGTCATTGATCACCCGCGCCTGTTTGACCCCGAAGCGTCGCTCAAGCTCGACGCGGTCTACGGTCCAGGCGAGGTTGGTCAGGGTGACCACCCCGTCATGCACCGGGCCGGCGCAGGCCAGGACCGCGAAATCCAACGCTTCCTTGCGCCCGCTTGCGGCAAGATAGGCTTCAGCGGCGGTATAGACGGAGTCATGCTCGCGGGCGGGAAGGCCCGATGGTTCGATGAGCTTGACGCCGCCGCCGGTTATTTCCGCCAGGGCGAACCGCGCGTTGGTGCCGCCGATGTCCCCCACAAGACCCAGGCGCGGAGGAGGAAGGGTTGGGGCGTTCATGGGCGATCTAAGCTTAGAGTCACAGCGTGTCCTCTTCCCTGTTCGTCGGCCCTTTTGCCACGACACTGCGGTCGCGGGTAAGCCGTGTTCTATGGTTTTGACCCGACCTTAGGGGTCACTTCAAGCTTCCACGCCTTGTCGTCAGTGAAGTAGGCTTGGGCGACCTTCTGAACCTCGGGGGCCGTGATACGGCTGTAGCCGGGCAAGGTGTCACGCACAATGTCCAGGCGACGGGGATCGCGGTCGGCGCCCATGATCCAGGTCATCCAGTATTCGTTGGTTTGCTGGGCCTTGGTCAGGGTCTCGATCCGAGGCTTTAGGGCTCGCTGTAGTTCGTCCGGGGTCGGTCCGTTGGCGCGTAGATCGGCGGCGATCTCGCGAACGGCGGTGTAGAAGCCGGCGATCTTGGCGGGAGGCGTCTCGACGCTCGCGGTGACCACCCCATAGGTCGGAAAGACATCGGATGGGTTTGAGGTGACCGAGGGCGAATAGGTCGATCCTTCGGCGATCCGCACCCGGTCGATCAGCCGCAAAGCCAGAACCTGAGCCGCCACATTGATGACTCGCGCCCGTTGCGGGTTATCGAACAGGCCATCGGAAGACCAAGCCTGCAGGGCGATCGCCTGATCTCCCCGACCCTTGTGCATCAGATCGACCGGCGTGGCGTTCGGCGCGGGAAAGCGGATCGCCAGCATCGTCGGCGTCGGGGCCTGGGGCGCTGGACGGGAGGGCAGGGCGGCGAAGGTCAAGGCGACCTCGCGGATCACCTCGTCCACCTTCACATCGCCAACCACAGCGATCTCCAAAGGCGCCGACGCCAGGACAGGTTTCAGCAGGGCCTCCAGATCGCTCGGGGCGGCCGTTTTGACGTCTGTTTGGGTGGGCAGACCCCAGCGAGGATCGCCGGAGTGTTCCAGCCTTGAAAGTTCGCGGCCGAGCACGCCTTGGGGCGTTGCATCCAGTTGGTCGAGCTGGGTGGCGAAACCGCCCTGCACCCGTTCAAACCCCGCCGGCCGGAACCCCGGGTCGGAGACATAGGCGGCCAGGACCTGCAATTGGGTGGCGAGATCGGCGGGTCGGGTGACGCCGCCAAGCTTCAGCGCGTCGTCGGCAAGGGACAATCGGGTTCCGAACAGCCGGGATGCGAGCACCTGCTCCATATCCTCCAGGCTGATCTTGTTCAGGCCGCCAAGGATCAGCGCCTCATTGGCCCAGATCGCGGTCTTGCGATCCTTGGGCAGGCCCAGGCGGCCATCGCCAATCCCGGCCTCGACCAGCACCTGATCCTTGCGAAAGGCGGTGGGTTTGATGCTGAGGCGGACGCCATTCTTGAAGGTGACGAAGGTGACGCCGAGATCGGCGACCTCTCGCCGGCTGGACACCTGGCCTGCGGGGCCAAAGCTTGTGTAGGGCCAGGCCTTGGCGGTCTGCATGTCGCCAGCCGCGATAGAGTCTGTGCGGGCCGTTGCGAAAGCGGCGGAGACCGCCGCCTCCCCACCCTCGATGGGATCGGGGGTGGTGAGGTTGAGGAGGGGGCCCTGGCCGCTGAAGATGGTCTTCAAGGTCGCCGACACCTGGGTCGCCGTCAGATCCTGCACGATGGTCTCGAAGCGGGAGAGATCCTCTGCTGGACTGGTGAAAACCTCGTTGTCGTCGACGGATCGGACGATTTCCTGGGCGATGTCCGGCGTCCGGCGGGTGGCGGCGCCGGCGGCGGCGGTCTGCAACTGGACGCGCAGTTCCGTAACTTCGCGATCGACTTCGGCTTGGCTGACGCCAAAGGTTTCGGCTTGGCGTTGGATATGCAGCGCCGCGACCAGCCCGGCTTTCCAAGCGCTGGGCTTGGGCGTCAATTGGATGCTGGCGACCCGGGCGCTGCGCAGCACGTCGTTGATGTTGGCGCTGGCGTTGAGGAAGGGCGCGTTGTCGCCGCGGGCCGCGCGTTCGAGCCGTCGATTGACGACGGCTATGGCCACCTGCTCGACTTCCAGCCGGCGATCCTTGGCTTCGCTTTCCGGCGTTCCTTCGAATGGCTTGACCCAGGCGATATCGATCAGGGGATGCGCGCCGGGCAGCACGATCAACTGGCTCTGGGCGCCTCGATGCACGATCTGGCCGTAGTCAGGCTCGTGGGTTTCCGCGCCCACGCCTTTCCAGTCGGCGAACCCGCTCTTGATCCGCGCCTCGATGGCCTCAGGATCGACGTCGCCTACTACGACCAGGGTGGCGCGGTCCGGCCGGTAGTTGGCGGCGTAGTAGTCGCGGATCAGCGAGACCGGCGCGGTCTTCAGCACCTCCACCTTGCCGATGGCGAAGCGGTCGGGCGCGAGCTGACCGGGCAGCAGGAACTTCATTCGCTGTTTCAACGCCTCATAGTCTGGCGTATCGCGCAGCCGCTCCTCCGATAGCACCACTCCGCGTTCGGGGTTCATGGCGGTCTGGCTGAGGGTCAGCTCAGAAGCTGTTTCGCGCATCAGCATCAAACCCAGGTCCAAAGAGCCTTTGTCGCTCTCTGGGAGGTCCAGCATGAAGGTGGTCGCCGTAAAGCCCGTTTGGGCGTTGGTGTCCGGTCCAAAGGCCAGGCCATGCCGTTCCAGGAGCTTGATCATCTCCCCCTCGGGCACATGGGCTGAACCCTTAAAGGCCATATGCTCCAGGAAGTGGGCCAAGCCCTGCTGGTCGTCCCGCTCCTCCATTGAGCCCGATCCGATGCGAAGTCGGATCGACGTCTGATGGGCGGGGGTGTCGTTCTTCAGAATGGCGTAGCGCATTCCGTTGGCGAGCTGGCCAAATCGAACCGCCGGATCGGGCGGGATGTCGCTTTGGGTCTGCGCCCACGCCTTCTCGTTAACGGCGGGGCGGACGGCCTGGGCCAGCGCGGCGGACGAGAGACAGGCGCCGGCGCAGGCGATCAGCGCCAGTCGAAGAAGAGGGGCCATGAGAACCTTAAGGGTGAACGCCAGGCGGCTGTCGACACCTATAGGGCGATCCGGGCTAAATTAAATCCCGCCGCTCAGCCGCCGGACTTCTGCACCATAAAGCTCGCGGTGTTGCCGATGGCGGTGGAGATGCCCGTCGCCGAATTGACGCTGCCGCCGGTGACGGTGGTGGTGGTGGAGACGCCGCCGCCGTTGGCCTGGGTGCTGGAGGCGCGGACCACGCCGTTGCAGGTGACACAGGCGTAGCCGGACACCGCATTGCCGACGCCTGTCGCCGAGCCCAGGGCGTCGCCGCCCGCCCCGCCGTTGAGATTGGCGGTGACGGTCACCGCACCCAGATTGGTCTGATCTGAGCTCATCGCCGTATAGGGGCCGGAGGAGGAGACGATGGCGGAGTTGGCGACCCCGTAGGCGCTGGCGACGGCGGAGCCCGACCAGTTATCCAGGGTGAGGGAGGCGTTTGCGTTCACCGCCTTGGTCGAAAGCTGGTCGGAGGTCAGAGCCGCCGAATAGCTATCGTTGACGACATTGATGTTGTTGGCCGTCGCGGTGGCGGCCGCTGTGGAGTCTGCGCCGTCCCCCTGGTTGACCGTGACGTTGGCCAAGGTGGCGTAGCCGTCGGCGGTTTGATTCACCGTCTGATCGACGGAGGAGGCGGTGGCGTCTGTCGTCACATTATTGGCGACGGCTGTGGCGCTGTAGCTGGCCTCGCCCGCCGAGGCGATGTTGGCGGCGGTTTCCGCGTCGGTGGTGCCGTAGTGGGTCTGGGTGGTTGAGGTGGCGACGGAGCCGTTCACCGCCTCCCAGCCCTGGGTGTTGCCGATGGCGGTGGAATCCACCGAAACCGTGGCGGCCGAGCCGCCCATGTAGGCGTAGCTCTCCGCCGTCACCCCATGATAGGCGTCGATGGTCTGGGAGGATGCGCCCGTGGTCGCCGCGCAGCAGGTTCCCGCAGTGGCGGTGTTGCCCGTGGCTGAGGTGGTGACGTAGAGCCCCGTGCCGCTATCCCCGGCGACCGACAGGTTGCTCTTGCCGTGGACCTCGGCGTTCAGTTCCTGCACGCCCTGATAGTTCATGGCCGAGCCCGATCCAACGGCCGTGGCGCTGTTGCCGACAGCGGTCGACGCGGCGCTGGTTCCATTGGGCGCCTCATCGACGGTCAGGGTCTGCTGGGCGAAGACGTCGCCGAGCTGCACCTGATTGACGATCGACTGATTGTCCTGCGCTGAGGCGCGGGACGCGATGGCGTCAGTAGCGACCGCGCACAGCAGGATCGCGGCCAGCATTCCAGCGGGAAGGATCGTCGCGGGTTTGTCCATTGTTGCGGTCCAGATTGTCATAGGCGGGGGTGAATCCCCCCGAGACGCCGGTAGCGCCGAGGGGGTCGGTTCCCATGCAGGCGCTGGGGCCGGGCGCGCCGTAGAGGTTGGCCACCATCTCCACCATCGCCCGCTCGATCACCGAGCGCACGGCCAGCTGTACGGGTTCCAGCCCGCCTTCGCCGGCGGAGATGTCGATCACATTGGTGCCGAAGAACTTGAAAAAGCCGGCGCCGATCTGGCGGCCGATGATCTGCTTTTGGTAGGATTGCACATCCACCACCTCCTGGGTCTTGGTCTCCACCAGGCGCAGATCCAGGGCGACATTCATCACATAGAGCTGGCCGGTGGCTTCGCCGGAACCCTTGGTGGCGGTCTGCTTGCCGCCGGCGATATCGAGGCCGGTGGAGCGGATATTGTAGTTCAGCTCGGTGACGCCGCCGACCAGGTAGAAGTCCGAGCCTGGGATCTGTCCCGCCAGAATCTTGCGGTAGGGACCGGCAGCGCCGGCGGGGCCGCCGGCCTGGGGCTGGTCTGAGATCAATTTGTTGTTGGCGTACTTCAGCTCCATTTCGGAAACCGAGGTGTCATAGCGCTCGACCAGGGGCACGCCGGCCTTGGCCAGGGCCGAGATGGCCATGAGCGACGCGCCCTGGGTGATCTCGCGGCCGCCATTGTCTTCCGCCTTGCCGGTGTAGTCGGCGATGCGGCCGACGGCGATGCGGGGCGCATGGACGCCGTAGTGCTGAGCGTAGGAGGCCAGGCAAACCAGGGCGGCGGAATAGGGGGTGCCGTTGGCGGTCACCGGCGCATCGCCGATGGGATGGGCATAGAGGCCGCTCGGTCCGGCGACCGGCGACAGGCAGCCGGTCAAGCCGACGGAGACAGCGCTCAGCAAGGCCGCCACGCGGAACGAGGGTCGCGACATGGCCAAAACGAGCGTGCGGTGCGCTGTGCGCCTATTGGCCGCCATCGAGATTGACCTTCCCGTTTAGAACCGTAGTGGCGGAAATCGCCCCGGTGTTGGTCTGCGTCGAGTTGACGATGACGGTGTTGTAGGAGCCGCTCACCTGGACATTGAGATTGTTGCCGATCGCCGTCGCCGATCCGTAGGACGAGCTGGAACCGGATGAGCTTGAACCCGCGCCAGACGTCGTGCTGGAGGCGCCGAGGCTGGTGAGATTCGAGAAGATGCTGCCTGAAGATGTTTGGGCGACCCCGTCGACGATGGTCAGGTTGCCGTTCGCATCTCGGGTGGAGACGTTCACCGGGCTCTCAAGCCCGCTCGCGCCGCTGCCATAGCCCTTGCTGAAGGCGGCCATCGAACTGGAAGCAGACTGGGCCGCCGCAGTTCCAACGAAGGCACAGGTCAGCACGCCGCCGGCGGCGAGGCGAAAGACCCGTTGGCGCGTGCGGCGCATGTGGCGTTCCATAAGTATCCTCGCACCGGCGAAGCTTGACGGCGTCGACAAACCCGCGCCAACAGGGCGTGATCGGGCAGGGATCGAAACGCGGTTCGTTCCCCAGCCCACAATGGTCGGATGAGGTCACTCAAGCGTTAACGCTAACGCCGGTGGCCTAAAGATGCGTCGATTTCGCGGGCGAATAGTGCTTCCTCAGACCGAGGGCGCCTCGAAGGTCGATTACAAAGGAGCCGCCGTGGAGCAGCACGAGACGCAGGCTGGTCGGACGCCCGTCGGGCCCTGGTCTGACCTCAAGGCGATGGAGCCCCGTAAGGAGCCCTTGTCGCGCGCGCCTTGGCCGCCGCTGGTGGTCGCCGCCGTGCTCGTCGCCATCTATGGATGGCAGGTCTATAGCGGCGATGCGGCGGCTTGCGCGGCGGGACTGCCCAGCGCGGAATGCGCGCGGTTCGGATTTTCACCCGATCAGCTCGACGCCGGGCGGTGGACGGGGCTGTTCACCGCGCTTTTCATGCATGGAAGCTGGGGGCACGTCCTGTTCAACGGCGTGTTCGCCCTGGCCTTTGGCGCGCCGGTGGCCCAGCTCTTTGGCTTGCGGCTGGGCGGCGTTCTGGCCTTCTTTGGGTTTTTCCTGCTGTGCGGCCTGGCGGGAAACCTCGGCTACGCTCTGGTGCATCCCCATGGGACTGTCCCCTTGATCGGGGCGTCCGGGGCGATCGCCGGCTTCATGGGGGCGGCGTCGCGCCTGCTCGATCGAAGGCGGCCTGAGGGCGGCTTTGCCGGCCTGGCCCCGTTCACCAGCCGCACCGTGGTGGCGATAGCGGCGGCGTGGGTGACCCTGAACTTGACCGTCGGCGTTTTTGGCCTCGACATCGGATTTGGAACGGGCGGGCAACCGATCGCTTGGGAGGCTCATCTATTCGGCTATGCCGCCGGCTTGTTGCTGATCGGGCCGTTCGCCCGCGTTTTTTCGCCGCGACCGCCGCCGCCCGCCACGCTGGGCCCAGACCGAATGTAGGCGAAACGACCGACAGCTTTGCCGCGCGGCATCGGCTGGCGTAGAGTGGTTTTGGCGTAGTGCGCCGCCACATCTGAGGCTTCCATGACCACCATTTTGAACGTCCTTTGGCTGATCTTCGGCGGCTGGATATCCGGTCTGCTGTGGACCCTGGCCGGCTGTGTTTTGGCGATCACTGTTATCGGACTTCCTTGGACGCCCAGCGCCTTTCGAATGGCGTCATTCTCCTTTTGGCCGTTCGGTCGCCACGTGGTGGATAAGCCCAGCGGCCAAGA
The DNA here is from genome assembly GCA_026225565.1 of Caulobacter sp. Taxonomy (GTDB): domain Bacteria; phylum Pseudomonadota; class Alphaproteobacteria; order Caulobacterales; family Caulobacteraceae; genus CAIOYC01. The sequence goes on from JAMFTA010000218.1 coordinate 24,435, forward strand.
TGTCAGCCTGATCCTCAATATCCTTTGGCTGGTGTTCGCAGGCTGGTGGCTGGCCCTGCATCACCTGGTCCTGGCGGTGATGCTCGCGGTGACCATCATCGGCATCCCCTTCGCGTTTCAGCATTTGAAGCTGGCCGTCATCTCGCTGGCCCCGGTGGGAAAGATGGTGGTTGAGGTCTGATCGCTCGACCAACTCCCCTGGCCGACCTGAAAACGCGTCGCTAAGCCATGAACTCCGGCGAGGACGCCAAGCGTGACCTTAGGCGCTGATCAGGCTTGCGACGCGGCTATCGCCCACGGGCGCGAGGCGGCGCTGACCGCAAAGCATTCAAACTTCATCCTGCTCGCAACCATCCTGGCGTCGAGCTTGGCCTTTATCGACGGCTCGGTGGTGAATGTGGGATTGCCGGCCATCGGCAAGAGCCTGCACGGAAGCGCCGAGGACCTGCAGTGGCTGGTGAACGCCTACCTCTTGCCGCTCAGCGCCTTGCTGCTGATGGGCGGGGCCTTGGGAGATCGTTTCGGTCGCCGGCGTCTTCTCATCGTCGGCACAGGCGTGTTCGCCCTGACCTCGGTGGGCTGCGCCTTGGCTCCGAGCTTGTCTTGGCTGCTGGCGGTTCGGGGCTTGCAGGGGGTGGGGGCGGCCATGCTCATGCCCAATAGTTTGGCGATCCTCGGGGGCGCCTTTTCCGGCAGCGCGCGGGGCAAGGCCATCGGCACGTGGGCCGCCACCGGCGCCATGACCGGCGCCGTGGGACCGGTGCTGGGCGGTTGGCTGATCGACAGCGTCGGCTGGCGGGCCATCTTCCTAGTCAACATACCCCTGGCCTTGGGCGCCATCGGGCTTGCCCTGCGCTACATCGCCGATGAAGCTCAAGACGGCCCGCGCGCATCCCTGGATTTGGCCGGCGGCGCCTTGGCGACCCTGGCCCTTGGCGGACTGACCTGGGGATTGACGGTGGGCTCGGGCGCCCAGGGCTGGACGACCCCTGCATGGATCGCGGTCCTCGCCGGCGCGGGCCTGGCTCTGGCCTTCATCGGGGTGGAAAGGCGGCGCGGCGATCGCGCCATGATGCCCCTGGCCCTGTTCGGTTCGCGTAGCTTTGTCGGGCTGACGCTTTTGACTCTTTTGCTCTACGGGGCTTTGGGCGGTCTATTGGTGCTCTTGCCCTATATGCTCATCCAGGCGGCGGGCTATTCGGCGACGGCGGCCGGCGCCGCCCTCTTGCCGCTGCCTCTGGTCATCGCCTTGACCTCCCCGCTCATGGGCGGGGTGTCGGCGCGGATCGGCGCGCGCTGGCCGCTCACCCTTGGGCCGTTGATCGTCGCGGGGGGCTTGTTGCTGACCCTGAGAATTGGCCAAGGCAGCGGCTATTGGACGACGGTCCTGCCCGCGCTCCTGGTCATTTCCTTGGGGATGGCCGGGGCCGTAGCCCCGCTCACCACGGCGGTGCTCACCTCGGTCGATCCGCGCCACACGGGATCTGCGTCCGGCTTCAATAGCGCCATAGCCAGAAGCGGCGGCCTGATGGCGACCGCCCTCCTGGGCGTCGTGCTGGCCAGCAGAGGCGCAGCCCTGATGGACCGATTTCATTGGGCGGCGGCGGTCGGGGCCCTTGCAGCCGCTTGCTCCGGGCTCAGCGCGTTTGCCCTGATTCCGGGCTCCAAGGGTCCGACCGCCGCGCGATAGACGCCAGCTATCGATTGTCTTCCAGGGTGATGGCGACGTCGGCGTTGGCGGATAGGCGCACGGTTCCGTTTTCAATGTCGGCGATCAAGCCGCCATCGATGTAGTGGTGATGGTCATCGCTGGAGTCCTTTTTGGACAGCTTGATGCGCGTGCCGGCGACGTGGTCGACGGTGCCTACATGTACGCCATCCGCGCCAATGACTTCGGCATGGGGTTTGATCTGAGTGAGGTCGGCCATGATGTCTCCGGGGTTAGGCATACTCAACGCCTGATCGGCGGTTCGGTGGCGTTGGGTCGCAGATAGCTTTGCGCCGGGCACAGGCTGGATCAAGCTTTCCTCGTGCGTAGGCGGCGTCGAAGCTGAGCAAGCGAGCGCCGTTCTCGCCAGGGCCGGTAACGGTTTGATGACCATGTTCGTTACCGATAACTAGAGCGTTATAGGCCAAGCTTGGCCTCATGCAGTTTTCGCCCCATGCCCTGGCGCCCGCATCGAAATTAGCGATAAGCGTCATCGCGTGTGTGCTCATCGGTCTGGTCGGACAGGCCAGGGCGGAAGCGCCGCTCTCGTCCTTTATGCCTGTTGGGGCGCCCATGTTCGCGCCCAAGGGCTTCATAGAGTTTTGTGAACGACGGCCGGATCAATGCGATCTCGCGTCGAGCAGCGATCGCCGCACGCTGGAACGGATGATCAACCGTGCTGAGTGGGCTAACATTTTTCAGTTTCAGCCAAACGCGATAGGCGACGCCGGCCTCCCGTCCGATACGGCCGGCGAAGCGGCCCAAACCACCTTGTACGAAGGGGCCGCGCTGCTGAATGTGCTGATGACCCCAGCGCCGGCGGACGCCAACCCCGTACAGGAAGTAAGCGCCCCTCAGCCCGAAAATTCCCAGGAGGCGGCCAGCCCGACCGAGCCCCGCCTTATCGCCATGACCGAGGGCGCGTGGGACAACCTCAACCGGATCAACCGATCGATCAACGCGCGCATCCATCCCATGAGCGATGAGCAGGCCTTTGGAGTCGTTGACTACTGGAGCCTTCCGTTAAGCGACGGACCGCGCCCGGTGGGCAACTGCAAGCACTACGTGCTGGAAAAGCGCAAAGCCTTGGTGGAGGCCGGCGCGCCGGCGAGCGCCCTCTCGATCGCCATCGTCCGTACTGACCGGGGCGAGGCTCATGCGGTGCTGATCGTCGCCACCGACCGCGGCGACCTCGTGCTCGACAATCTGTCTCAAGAGATCAAGGGATGGCGCCAAGCCCCCTATGCCTGGCTCTCTCGCCAAGCGCCGGGGAGGTCCTTGGAGTGGGCGGCGGTGCCGGTGAACTTTTAGCTCAATCCACTGCGGCGATGCCGGGCAAGCCGCGATAGCGCCCTTGAAAATCCATGCCGTAGCCGACGATAAAGCGCCCCGGCGCTTCCCAAGCGACGAAGTCGCAAGGGGTCTTGCGTGGCTCGGGCCAGGGCTTGCGCGCAAAGACGGTCGTCAAGACCTCCAGCGCTCCCGCCAGTTTTAAGAGCCGCACGGCCTCGTCCAAAGAGAACCCGGAATCCATCACGTCATCGATCACCAGCACCTGGCGGCCTTGCACGGGGCGCTGCAGGCCGGCGCGCAGAAGTATATCGCCGCTGGTGGTCCGCTCATCGCCATAGGAGGCCAGCCAGAGGGCGTCGAAATGCAGGTTGCGACCGTGACGGTATAGCGCCCGCATCAGGTCTGCGGCGAACCACATCCCGCCTGTGAGCAGACAGACAGCGACGGTGTCATCGGTGACGCAGGGCGCTATGCGGGCGGCGAGGCTGTCTATGCGCTCGCTAACCTCGGTTTCGGACAGCAGATGTTGCGGTTCGCCCATTCGGCCCTCAAGCCCGATCGGGCGCGGCTAGCGCGTCGTATCGACGTTCGCTGAACTGGGCAGAGCATAGGGCGAGTCGGCGGGCAATGGCTTGGCCGTCTGCGGCTGGATCGAGGCCGAAAGCTGGGGCGAGGGGGTGGCGGCCGATCCCCGTAGCGCCAGGGGCGCCGCGCCGCTGTTCGCCGAGGTTTTGGGCGTCGCTTTGGCGTCGATGCGGTTCACCTTGTCGAAGGCGAACTCCACGACGAAGGATGAACTCTCGGCCGGCGGATCGATGAAGTTGACGGCGAACGGCTTGGTGTCCCCTGGGGCGATCTGTATCGGCGGCGGCGCCGACACCGCGCTGATCAATCGTTTGCCCGTCTTGTCGTAGAGAACCACCCGCAGCGGCATGGAAGGTCTTGAACCGGTTTCGACGTTCCGTTCTATGCCGGTGACGGAGAGGGCGGCATGACCGTTCAACAAGTTGGGCTGACCCTGAACGGTTTCGAACACCAGGCCCGTGGGGTTCACCGGCATCTTGGCGAAGGCATAGGCGCTGGCCGCCTGCGGCCAAAGTCGCACGATGTCGACCCGAAACAGGGCGGCGGCGAGCACAAGTCCTACAAACCCCGTCCCAAGTCCGGCCCAGGCCACGCCGGCGACGACGGCCTCCCGGGTCTTTTTCTTTTCCATAGCCTCGGCGCGGAGCAGTCCAGGCAAGGGGGCGGTGCGCGGGGCGACGTCCGATTCGGCTGCGTCGACATCAGACGGCATCGAAAAGGCGGCTATCGCTGGGGCTGCAAGGCTGCCCGACTCTGCGGCGTCTTGCATGGCGCGCCATGTCACGCCGCAGCTCGCACAGCGCACCGTGCGGCCTTTTGGCCCAACGCGATCGTCGTCCACGAAATAGCGGCTGGCGCACTCTGGACAGGTCAGTATCATGGCCGACTTTTCACGGCTACGCGCCCGATCACGCCGGGTAGGCTGATTTGCGGGACCGAGTCCAGTTGGACCAGAGAAGCCGAACGAGGATGACCAGACACGGTGCTGACTTCGCTATGGCTGAACCGGCTTCCGCCGACACGCCGGTGGTGAGTTTCCAGGGTGTCGGCATGCGCTACGGGCGGGCGCCCGAGGTGCTGCGCGACATTGATCTCACCTTGACACAGGGCTCCTTCCATTTCCTTACCGGGCCGTCGGGGGCGGGTAAAAGCTCGTTGCTGAAACTGATCTATCTGGCCCATCAACCGTCGCGGGGCCTGATCCGTCTGTTCGGCCAAGAGGCGGCGACGCTGCCCAGGGCCGCCCTGCCGGCGCTCCGTAGGCGCATGGGGGTGGTGTTTCAGGAGTATCGTCTGTTGGACCACCTCACCGTCTTCGACAACGCCGCCCTGCCGCTTCGGGTGGCCGGGGGACGGTTCGACGAGTATCGCCAGGACGTGATCGAGCTCTTGGCCTGGGTCGGTCTCGGCCATAAGATTTCCGCCATGCCGGCCACTCTTTCCGGCGGTGAGAAGCAGCGGCTGGCGGTAGCGCGCGCCGTGGTCGGCAAGCCGGATCTGCTGCTGGTGGACGAACCCACGGGCAATGTGGATCAGGAGATGGGGCGGCGCATTCTGAGGCTGCTGAAGGAGCTGAACCGCATGGGCTCGACCGTGCTCGTCGCCAGCCACGACGTGGCCCTCGTCGAGGAATCGGGCTCGCCCATACTGACCTTGAAGGGCGGGCGCCTCGGCGGTCCGCAAGACGGGCCTTTACCGTGAGCTTCGATCCACGGACGGCGGAGACGGCGATCGAGCGGCCGGCGCCCCTCTTTCCCCGGCAATTCCAACAGGATCGAACCCTCGGCCTAGTCATTGGGGTGCTTTGTTTCCTGGCTTGTCTTTGCGCGGTCGCCGCCTTGGCGTCCGATCGTGCAGCCTCGGGCTGGCGGCGGGAGCTCGGCGCCTCCGCCACCGTTCAGGTCCGTCCCAAGGCGGGGGAGACCCCGTCGGAAGCCGCCGATCGAGCCGCAGAGGCTTTGGCCGGCGCCAAGGGCGTGGCGGAGGCTAGAGCCTTGGACCGCGAGGCGGCGGAAAGGCTTCTGGAGCCCTGGCTCGGCAAGGGCAACATCCCCGACGATCTGCCGCTCCCACGTCTTGTGGTGGTGGATCTGGATCGCCAGCATCCGGCGGACGCCGCCGCTCTCAACCAAGCCCTGTCCGCCGCGGGGGTGGACGCCAGCGTCGACGATCACGGGCGCTGGATCGCCGACGTTCGCCGCACGGGCGATATCGCTCGGGCGGCCGCCCTGGGCGCTCTGTTGCTGTTCGCCATGACGGCTGGGGCGGTGATCGCCTTCGCCACCCGCGCCACCTTGCAGACCCAGCGCGATGTGGTGGAAGTGTTGCACTTGGCGGGGGCGCAGGATCGATTCGTCGTCAAGCTGGTGCGCCGGCGATTCGCCATCCTGGCGGGGCAGGCCGGGTTATTCGGCGCAGCGACGGCCGCAGCCCTCGCCGCGCTCATGAAACTTTTCGGCGGCGAGAACGGCCTGACCCCGGTTCTGCCTCTGGCCTGGATCGATCTGCTTGCGGTTCTCCCTTGTCCCTTGCTGGCGGCGGCCGTCGCAGCCATTGCGGTTCGTCGCGCGGCCATGTCTATTCTCAAGGCGGCGTAGCGCGTTGGGTTGGAGATTCCCATGAAGGGCTTGGCGTTCCTGCTTGTCCTGCTGCTGATCTGGGCCGCGGGCCTGGGCGCATTCGGCGCGCGGGTGGCCAATTCGACCCCGGCGGCCGATCCGCCCGCCGCCGATGGGGTGGTGGCCCTCACCGGCGCGTCGTCGCTTCGGATCGAAATGGCGGTGCAACTCCTCGAGCAGGGCCAGGGAAAAAGGCTGCTGGTCTCGGGGGTAAATCCCGACGTCACCCGTCCGGAGTTGCAGGCAGTGGCGCACGATTTCGGCCGCGCCTTCAACTGCTGCGTCGATCTTGGTTTTCGCGCCGCAAACACCCAGGGCAACGCCCGCGAAACCGCCAACTGGGTCGCCTATCACCACTATCGATCGGTGATCGTGGTCACTTCGGACTACCATATCCCACGCGCCATGTTGGAGCTTCACGCCGCCATGCCTGGGGTGAAGCTTTATCCCTATCCTGTGGTGACCGCGACGCTCGACGCCCGCCGGTGGTGGTCCACCACCGAAGGCGCCCGGCGGATGACCGTCGAGTACTGCAAGTTTCTGGTCATCCTCGGACGGGAAGGAATTGTGCGCCTGGGCGGCAAGCGGGAGACCCTCACTGCGCCGGCGGACAACGCCCTCAACCCCGCCAACGCCCAATGATGGAGACGCCACATCCCTCAACGCCTAAGGTGACCGCTGAGATCTTTGCGCGGTCGATCGTCTTTAGCGGCTGGGTCTGGGGGCTCGGAGCCGTAATGGGCATCGTCTGCTTGCCGCTGCTGTTGGGATCGCGATCGACGACAATGCGAATCGCGAGACTATGGTCGCGGCTGGTGATCGCGGGGCTCGGCGTTATCGTCGGCGCGCGGATCGAGGTGCGGGGCAGGGAAAACCTGCCCCCGGGCGGGTGTCTGATCGCAGCCAAGCACCAGGGCGTGCTCGATTTCATTCCCCCCTTCGTCTATCTGGACGAGCCATGCTTCGTGCTCAAACAGGAACTGATGGTCATTCCAATCTTCGGCTGGTTCGCCACCAAGATGCGGATGATCGTCATCAACCGCGAGGGCGGCTCTAAAACCTTGCGGGCCATGGTCCACGCGGCGACCGACGCCCTGGCCGAGGGGCGTCAGATCATCATCTTCCCAGAGGGCACGCGAAAGACGCCGGGGGACGCCCCAGACTACAAGCCCGGGGTGGCCGCCCTTTACCGCGAAATGAACCTGCCTTGCACGCCCCTAGCCACCAATTCGGGCAGCGTCTGGCCGGCCCATGGGTTCCTCCGTTTCCCCGGAAAGGTCGTGTTCGAAATTCTCCCCCCTATTCAATCCGGTCTGAAGCGCGCCACCTTCATGGCGCTGGTGGAAGACGCCATAGAGGAGGCGTCTACACGCCTGTTGAGTGAGCCGGATTGAGCGCATCGCCTTCCTCCTGCCGCTCCACCCGTTCCAGCAACCGCTCCATCCCGCGATCGGGCGCGCCTTCGTTGCGCAGGTGCATGACCAGATCGCGCAAGTAGTCGACGTTTCGGCCCGAAAGACCGGTGGCGCCCGCGATCAGCCGAGCCTGTACATCGAGATCGAGCACGCCGGCCCATTGGGCGTGGGTTCGATTTGAAAGGAAGGTCAGGGCTTCGATCTTGCGCCCGTCGTCCAGGGTTGCGGCGACCCGCGCCTCCACATAGGTCTCAGTCGGCTGTTCGCGCTCACGCAAGTAGGCGTAGATCTGGGGCCAGGCGGCTTCGGCCACCCGATAGGCCGCGCCGACCGTGGTTCCTCCCCCGGCCAGACCAAGAACCAGCCCCTTGCGCTCGGGGGCGCCGCGGTGATGAACCGAATAGATGCAGAAGGCGCGTCGACGCCCATGCAGCACCGCGCGCCGCCGCTCCTGGTAGTCAAAACCAGGGCGCCACATCAAGGAGCCGTAGCCGAACACCCATCGTTCCGGAGCTTCCCCGTCGATCATCATCGGGTGGTCTTAGAACGCTCGACGGCGGGCGGCCAAGCCCAGAACTCTTGAAGGTCGCCTTAAGGAGAGGTTATGTCGCGCCATGACCACCGTCCTCGCTTCCAACGCCCCTCTTCGCCCCCGGCCCAAGCCTGGCATCCTCGATATCGTGGCCTATGTGGGTGGAAAATCGAAGATCGATGGGATCGCCCATCCCCTGAAGCTTTCATCCAATGAGAACATTCTCGGGTGCAGCCCATCGGCCGCCGCCGCATTCGTAGAGACCGCGAGCCAACTGAACCTCTACCCCGATGGCCGCTCGAACCTGTTGCGCGCGGCTGTGGCCCAGCACTTCAAGCTGGAACCTGACCGTTTGATCTTCGGCTGCGGTTCGGACGAAATCTTCACCCTCCTCGCCCAGGTCTATTGCGAACCGGGCGACAACGTCGTGCAGGGTCAATACGGCTTTTTGGCCTACCGCATCGCTGCGCGGGGAGCGGGGGCCGCGGTGCGGTTCGCCCGAGAGCCCAATCTACGCGTCGATGTGAATGCGGTGCTGGACGAGGTCGATGAGCGCACCCGGATCGTCTATATCGCCAACCCCGCCAACCCCACCGGCACATGGCTTTCCGGGGCCGAGATCCAGACGCTGCATGACCGGCTGCCGCCGAATGTCATCTTGGTCCTGGATGGCGCCTATGCCGAATTCGCCGAGGACGACGCCTACGACGACGGCATCGCCCTGGCCCGCCGCTCGGAAAACGTGGTGGTCACGCGCACCTTCTCCAAGATCCATGGCTTGGCGGCTCTGCGGGTCGGCTGGGCCTATGGGCCCCTGGCGATCACCGAGGCGATGGAGCTGATCCGCGCGCCCTTCAACGTGAACCTTCCCGCCGAGGCGAGCGCCGTCGCCGCTTTAGGTGACGAAGACTTTGTCGAGCAATCTCTGGCGCTTATTCGACAATGGCGCCCGTGGTTGAGCCAGCAGCTGGGTGGGCTGGGCCTTGAAGTCTTTCCCTCGCAAGCCAACTTCGTGCTGGCGCGCTTTCCCGACGCTCCGGGCCGCACGGCGCGGGAAGCGGAAGCCTATCTGGCCTCGAAAGGCATCCTGGTTCGCGGCCTTTCCAACTATGGCTTGAGCGACAGCCTTAGGATCACGATCGGTCTTGAGGCGCATAATCGTGCAGTGGTTGAGGCCCTGGGCCCATTCATGAACCAGTAGATAGACCTTCGCGGCGGGCCTGCTCGATCAGGCCACGAGATGTGAACCGCGCGTGCAGGAAGAGCGTTGGCCTTCGTTATGCACAGCTGCAGATCGTTGCGATGCGGCGCCCCAAGAGGGGACATTCATAACGTGAAGAGTTGAGTTCGTGCCGACTTTGAAGCTCCATGGGTCAAACCTCGCCCTTGCGCTCGGGTGCGCTGGATTGAGCGCAATCGTTATGGCGTCCCCATCGCGGCCGGCGATGGCGCAGTCCTTACCGCCCCACGCTCGCCCTGGCGAATGCTATCGGCAGGCGGTCTTCGCGCCGGCTTTTCGAACGGTGACCGAGAAGGTCGCCGGCCCGCCCATCGTGTCCGACCGCTATACGCCGCCAATCTTGGCGCAAGGAACCAAGAGGGTGCTGGTCACCCCCGCGCGCGTCACGTGGGAGGCGCTGCCCGCAGTCTATAAGACGGCGCCGCGGTTCACACTGGCGCCGGGCGAAGATCGCCTGATCAAAACGCCGGCCGTTTATCGAACCGTGACCGAGCGCACCCTTACATCGCCTGCGCATTTGGAGTGGAGTCAAAGCCGGCCGGGAGCGCAATTTGCGGTGAACGGCGACGACTCCGCCCAATCCGTCCGCGCCACCGGCGAAGTGATGTGCCGCATCCTTGTGCCCGCCCTCTACGCCATGCGCTCGCATACCGTTCTGGTCTCGCCCGAAGGGGTTCGGCGCGTGCGCGGGGCGGCGCACCGGGTGGTCTGCTACGTCAAGGTCTTGGTGCGGCCGGCGCAAAAAATCAGCCACCGGATTGCAGCCGTCTATCGCACGGTCTCCTTCACCGAAGTCAGGCGACCCGCCAGCCATCAGCGCGTGGTGACGTCAGGACCGATGCGCCTGGTCTCCCGTCAGGTGGTTGTGCGGCCCGCCAGTCAACGATGGGTGCGTATTGGCTGCGTTCCGCATTCGACGACGGCCGCGGCGACCCGGAGAGCCGGCCAACCTTATCGGCCTGACGAAATTCTTGCGCCGACGCCCGTTTTTCCGCCGCCGGCGCCAGCGCTAAGCCCAGCCCCCTACGACGTGGGCCATCCGGCGCGCTGATGGGCGCCCGCCGTTGCGCCTCAGTTCGGCCAGGGTTTCATGGCGCAAAGGGCCAAACCGGATGACCCATGTTCGATCGTAGAACCCTGATCTTTGCTGGCGCGTCCAGCTTCGCCCACATTGGCAAGACCGTCGTCACCCCGACCGTCTCCGAGGCGCTGAGCGGCGTTTTGGATCAATCGGGCGTTCCGGCGCTCGGCTATGCGGTGGTGGGTCCAAAAGGGGTGATCGCCCTGGAAGTCGCGGGTTGTCGGCGGATCGATCGGCGTGACCTCGTCACGGCCGACGATGCCTGGCATATCGGCTCCAACACCGAGGCTATGACCTCCACCCTTTACGCAAAGTTGGTGGAACAGGGGCGGGCCATCTGGGGCGCCAAGGTCGGATGGCTTTTCCCAGACATCCAGGCCCATCCCGCCTGGGCCGATGTGACGATCGAAGACTTCTTGTCCCATCGCGGCGGCGTGTCCGACGTGGGGCTGATCGACGAAGGCTGGTTGATCCGCACCAGCCACGACAAACGCCCGTTGATCGAACAACGCACAGATTTGGTGCGCCGAGTGCTCGCTGGGCCGCCTGCCGGCGCGCGCCACGACTACGAATACGCCAACATCGACTATGTGATCGCTGGCGCGGCCATCGAGCGGATCACTAAGATGAGCTGGGAGAACGCCATCACCGCCGGGCTGTTTCTCCCCCTCAATTTGAACAGCGCCGGCTTTGGCGCCCCCACCGGCGACCAGCCATGGGGGCACGATATCGCCGGAAATGGGGAGCCGGATCCCGTCGATCCGCAAAGGGGTGTTTCCGATAATCCCGCTGTATTGGCGCCCGGCGGCCAGGTGCATATCTCCCTGCCCGACTACGTGAAGTTCCTCCAGTTGTTTCTGAACGATGGCGGCGGTTATCTAAAGCCTGAAAGCCTGATGAAGCTGGCTCGGCCTCAAGATGTGCTGGTGGACGGCGACGGCCTTGGCTGGCGGGTCACGCCGCTCAGGGCCTGGGCCAAGGGGCCGGTGCTGGCCCATGAAGGCTCCAACACCCTTTGGCGAGCGCTGGTGGATATCGCCCCGGCCCGCCCCCTCGCCATAGTCGTCGTCACCAATGCCGGCGGCGAGTCCGGCGCTCGCGCCGTCCAAATGATGTCCGCCCGCCTGATCGGCGACCAGACCAAGGACGATTAGCCCTTACAGGCGGGCCTTCCCAGCCTCGATCACGAGAATTTTGGGTTGACCGTTTTCCGCCCCTTGGGCAAAAATCAAGGCGCAACTCGATTTTGGTCCGCAGACGTCCGTCTCGAGCCGAGGCCCTGAGCCTGGGTTCGAATAAGCCGCTCCTTCAGGAATTGAGGTTGTTTACTCATGGACCGCAAGGCGGTCCGCAATCTGGAACGGCACTAGGAGACCCGGCCAAATGTCCACCGGCACAGTGAAATGGTTCAACACCACAAAAGGTTATGGGTTCATCCAGCCAGAGACCGGCGGCGCGGACGTGTTCGTGCACATCTCGGCTGTGGAGAAGGCCGGGCTTCGAGCCCTGAATGAAGGCCAGCGCGTCGCCTTTGAAGAACAAAAGGAACGGGGCAAGACCGCAGCGGTAAATTTAAAGCCGCTCTGATCTATTCCAGGCGCCGGTCGGATCGGCTGGCGCCTTTTCATCATCTCATGGCTCAGGGAGCGTCGGCGGGCCGCGACTGGCGAGCTCAGCCAGGGCTACGCCGATCAGGGCGATAGCGGCGCCGACCCCCTGCAGGGGCGTGATCGCCTCGTTGAACATCATCCATCCGAGGACGGCCGCAACCACCGGCTGAATGAGCACCACGACCGAGGCCAAGGCGGTGGGCACGCGGCCCAGCGCCCAGGCGATGGCGCCCTGTCCGCTCACCTGCACCAAGCCCAAGCCCACACAGGCCGCCCAGCCGACCGCCGTCGCCGGCAAAAGCGGCTCCTTCAACAGCAGGGCGGCGACGACGAGGATCGGCAGACCCGTCATGCCCGACCAGAACATGATCGCACTGGCCCCGTATGCCTTGCGAAGCACCCGCACCACAAGGAAGTAACCGCCATACCAGAGCGCCGTCGACAAGGAGAGGAGATCCCCTAGATGCGGATTTGAGGCGTCCACGCCCGGTTGTGCGTGCTGACTCATAGGCGCTTGCGCCAGGGCCGTCACGATGGCGCCGCCGATGGCGAGGCCCATCCCAGCGATGAAGATCGGCCTCGGGCGCTCCCGAAAAAGCAGCCATCCCACCGCCGTCACCACGATTGGCGCGCCATTCGACAGGACGGTGGCGTTGGCCACGGTGGTGAAGTGGATGGCGTAGTGCCAACAGGCCAGATCGGCCGAGAAAAAGACGCCGGCGATCAGCATCAAAGGGGAGGGGGCGAACCGGTTTGCCGAGGGGGTGGAGAGGACGGGACGCTCCATCGCCGTCAAGATGGCGAAAAACGGCGCGGCGAACGCCAGCCGCCAGACCCCTGTGGCCGAGGGGCCGGCGTCCGATAGGCGCACCAGAATAGGCGACAGACCGATGATCATCGCGCCAAGAATCAAGACGCCAAGGGCGATGCGATCGGAAAGAGGCTTCATCGCCCGCTTTTGGCTCAGCCTTGCCCTATTGGAAAGAGCCCAAGCTCGGCCCGAAGCCGATCGGGATCGACGCCCTCGGCGCGCA
>JAMFTA010000026.1 GCA_026225565.1 Caulobacter sp.
GGGCTGCGCCATGGGCGAGTGGTTCCGCGACAACGGGATGCACGCGCTCATCGTTTATGACGATTTGTCCAAGCAGGCCGTGGCCTACCGCCAGATGTCGCTGTTGCTGCGCCGTCCGCCGGGCCGCGAAGCCTATCCGGGCGACGTCTTCTATCTGCACTCCCGCCTCTTGGAGCGCGCCGCCAAGCTCAATGAGGACAATGGCTCGGGCTCCCTGACCGCCCTGCCGATCATCGAGACGCAAGCCAACGACGTTTCCGCCTACATCCCCACCAATGTGATCTCGATCACCGATGGGCAGATCTTCCTGGAATCCGACCTCTTCTACCAGGGCATCCGCCCGGCGGTGAACGTGGGCATCTCGGTGTCGCGGGTGGGCTCCTCCGCCCAGATCAAGGCGATGAAGCAGGTGGCCGGCCCGATCAAGGGCGAGCTGGCCCAATATCGGGAAATGGCCGCCTTCTCCAAGTTCGGCTCGGACCTCGACATCTCCACCCAAAAGCTCCTGGCTCGCGGCGAGCGGCTGACCGAGCTTTTGAAGCAGCCCCAGTACCAGCCGATGGCGGTCGAAGAGCAGGTAGCGGTGATCTACGCCGGCACCCGCGGCTATCTCGACGACATCGCGGTGAACCGGATCGGCGACTTCCAAGTTGGTTTGCTGGCCAAGCTGAAGGCCAGCTATCCGCAGTTCCTGGAGGGCGTTCGCAACGAGAAGGCGCTCACCCCGCCGCTGGAAGCCCTGCTTAAAGAAGCCCTGACCAGCTTCCAATCGACCTTCGCGTAACAGGCCCTAAAGGGACAGGAGCCTAGCCGATGGCCAGCTTGAAGGAGATGCGAAACCGCATCTCCAGCATCAAATCGATCCAAAAGATCACCAAGGCCCTGCAGATGGTGGCCGCCGCGAAACTGCGCGGCGCCACCGATGCGGCGACCAAGGCCCAGCCCTATGCCCGCCGCATGGCCAATGTGATCGCCAATTTGTCGACCGCGGTCTCCGGCCCGGGTGCACCCTTGCTGCTGGCCGGCACGGGCAGCGACAAGCGCCACCTGATCGTGGTCGCCACCGGCGACCGGGGTCTGGCCGGCGGTTTCAACTCCGGCATCGCCAAGGCTGCGCGCGAACGCATCAAGACCCTCATCGCTGAGGGCAAGGACGTGAAGATCATCGCCGTGGGCCGCAAGGGCCGCGACGCCTTGCGCCGCAACTACGGCGACCGCTTCGTCGAGACCTACGACCTGTCGGCGCACAAGAAGTTCAATCTCGATGTGGTGCAGCCGATCGCCGACAAGATCATCAGCATGTACGAGGCGGGCGAGGTTGACGTGGTCACCCTCTTCTCCAGCCGCTTCGTCTCGGTGGTCAGCCAGGTGCCGACCGGCCGCCAACTGATCCCCGCGGTGATCGACCCCCACGCAGACTTCGGCCCCGCGCCGGACCTGAAGGGCGGCGTCTACACCTATGAGCCGGACGAGGAGACCATCCTCGAGGCGCTGCTGCCGCGCAACATCGCCGTGCAGCTGCTCCTGGCCGTGCTGGAAAACCAGGCCGGCTTCTACGCCGCCCAGATGACCGCCATGGACAACGCCACCCGCAACGCCGGCGACCTGATCAGCCGCTACACCCTGGAATACAACCGCAGCCGCCAGGCGCAGATCACCAAGGAGCTGATCGAGATCATCTCCGGTGCTGAAGCGCTGAAGTAGCCCGCACGCATCCGCATAGACGAAAGGTCGAACCCATGACCATCCAAACGCCCGTTTCCGCCCAGACCGCCACCGGCAAGATCATCCAAGTCATCGGCGCCGTGGTCGATGTCGAGTTCACGGGCCAACTGCCCGCGATCCTCAACGCCCTGGAAACCACCAATATCGACCAGAAGACCGGCGAGCCCTTCCGCCTGGTGCTCGAAGTCGCCCAGCACCTGGGCGAGAAGGCCGTGCGGACCATCGCCATGGACACCACCGAGGGCCTGGTGCGCGGCGCGCCCGTCACCGACACCGGCAGCTCGATCCGCGTGCCCGTTGGCCCGGCGACGCTCGGCCGCATCATGAACGTCATCGGCGAGCCGATCGACGAAGCCGGCCCCATCGACCAGACCCACATGGCCAGCATCCACCGCGAGGCCCCGAGCTTCGCCGATCAGGCCGCCTCGACTGAAATCCTGGTCACCGGCATCAAGGTGATCGACCTGATCTGCCCCTACACCAAGGGCGGCAAGATCGGCCTGTTCGGCGGCGCCGGCGTGGGCAAGACCGTGACCATGCAGGAGCTGATCAA
>JAMFTA010000219.1 GCA_026225565.1 Caulobacter sp.
CCGCAGGGGGCAGTCGGGCATTGTTGCGAACGTTCATCCGGGTCCTGCGGGCTGTGAGGTTGGTGCTTCGCAACCCCACTCTCTCAACCCAGCCCCGGGTGAACAACCTTCATAGCTTCGACAACTAAGCGGCCATTCCTGGGGCCGCATATCGATCGGCGAGGGCGGCGCCAAGGGCAAGGCTTTGCTTCAATGTCGCGGCCTTCGCGCCCGACAAAGGTCAAAGCGCCCAGGCGCTCTATGCTGGCGGGCCGCCGACCTAAGGTTTGAAGGCGGTCGGTCCGGACGCGAGGAATTTCCTGTCGATTGACCCCGCCAAATCGCCAAGCGGGTGCAGAACCCGTGCGGGGTGGGCGTCATCGGAAAACCTTGACAGGTTTGCGCTACCGGTCTTTTTCTCTGGACAGGCGTATATCCGGCGATGGTCAGGATTCCGCCTGACTCCAGAGTCGGCCTGAACGTTCCAATAAAGGCCGCGAACTTCCAGATGGCGACTGGCGAGGCGCGTTTGACCTATGATCCGCCCTCGTTCGTGAGGATGTGTCTGACACGGCCCCCAAGCTGGAGGCGAAGCTGCGTGGCGGCCGCAACCCAGTGTTGGCTCAGAGGGAGCGTCTACGCCGACCGCGGCGTCTCACGCCTTACCGATCGGCATTGCGTCGGGGGTCCATGATTACGGGAGACTTTATATCCTTTGGACCTTTCCGCCTGATTCCGGCGGAGCGCCGACTGTTGAGAGGCGAGATTGCGGTCGATATCGGCAGTCGAGCGCTCGATGTCCTGATCGCACTTGTGGAATCGGCAGGTGAGGTTGTCGGACAGCGCGAGCTGATGGGCCGGGCCTGGCCGAATGTGGTGGTGGGCGACGGCAGCCTTAGGGTTACGATCGCGGGTCTGCGCAAGGCGTTGGGCGATGGCGAGGACGCCAGATACGTCGCGAACGTGACGGGGCGGGGCTATTGTTTCGTTGCTCCCGTTAGCCGCTCGACAATGCAGCCATCGCCGTCGACGCCGCTTGCGCCTGTCTCAGAGCCTCACCCTGTCCCCAAGCACAGGCTTCCGGCGCAACTCGCCCGGATGGTTGGCCGTGAAGACGCAGTCCGGGCGTTGTCGATGCTGCTCGCCACACGGCGTTTTGTGAGCGTGGTGGGTCCGGGCGGCATGGGCAAGACCACGGTGGCCATCTCCGTCGCCCACGCCCTCCTCGAGGCGTTCGGCGATGCTGTCTACTTCGTCGATCTCGGCGCCCTTGCCGATGCGACCCTTGTGCCGAGCGCTGTCGCCGCGGTCCTGGGCGCCTTCGGTAAGGCGCAAGATACGCTGCCCGGTCTCCTGGCCTACCTCGATGGGCGCCGGCTTCTGCTGGTCCTCGACAACTGCGAGCATGTCATCGACTCGGTGGCTTCCCTGGCCGAGCGCCTCCACCGCGAGGCGCCGCTGGTCCACATCCTGACGACCAGCCACGAGGCGCTCCGTGTGGAGGGCGAGCATGTTCACCTGTTGACGCCGCTGGACTATCCAACTTCAAGCGAAGGCTTGACTGCCGCTGACGCTCTGGCGACGCCCGCCGTTCAATTGTTCATGGAACGCGCCTTCGCCAGCGGTTACGCCTTGCCGCTTACAGACGCTGACGCCCCTACCGTGGCGGCGATCTGCAGTCGACTGGATGGCATGGCGCTCGCCATCGAACTCGCGGGCAGCCGGGTGGGCGCCTATGGGCTCCGGGGCACCGCCGACCTCCTGAGAAATCGATTCCAGCTCCTTTGGCAGGGTCGCCGAAGCGCCCCGCCCCGCCATCAAACCCTGTCCGCCATGTTGGACTGGAGCTTCAATCTTTTGTCCGACCGGGACCGACGGGTTTTCCGCAGACTCTCGATCTTCATGGGGCATTTTACGCTGGAGGCGGCCCAGGCCGTGGCCTCCGACGACCAAACCGACGCCGTGCAGGTCGCGGAGGCGATCGCCAGCCTGATCGATAAATCGCTCATCTGGGTCGTGTCGATTGACGGCGCCGCCCACCATCGTTTGCTCGACCCGACCCACGCCTATGCGGCCAAGAGGCTCAGCGAAACCGCCGAGGCGAACGCCGTCGCCAAACGACATGCCCTTTACTTTGCACAATATCTTTCGAACGGCTCAGGCAATGAAGTAGCGATCACCATCGAAGACGTGGCGGCCGCAGGACCCTACTTAGGCAGTGTTCGCGCGGCCCTGGAATGGAGTTTTTCCAGCGCGGGCGAAGCGGCGATCGGCGTAAGGCTGGCGGCGGCGGCGGCGCCATTGTTCTTCGACCATTCATTGTTCGTCGAATGCGCTCGTCGATGCGAGCGGGGACTGGCCTCACTGCCCGAAAGCGACGAAGGGAGCGCCACCCACCTGACGCTGCAGTCGTTCTTGGCGGCTTCAGCAATGCTTACCCAAGGCAACAGCGACGAAGTGCGGACAGCCATCGAGGCCGCGCTGAGCCTGGCCGAGGCGCGGGGCGACAAAGAGTATCAAACGCATCTCCTGGCCGGGCTGTACATTTTTCTGACCCGCACCGGCGACTTCCGCGGCGCGCTCGATATGGCCAAACGCAGCGTCGCAATTAGCCAGGCCAACGGCTCGCCCGGCGTGATCGCCGCGACAGAGTCGATGCTCGGCGTGGCCTACCACTATGTTGGAGACCAGGTGAGCGCGCGGCGCCACTGCGAGCGCGGCTTGATGAAGGTGGAGGCTGCGGCCGGCGCGCGGATCGCCTTTTTCGGGTACGATCACGAAATTCGCGCGCTGGTGGCGCTGGCGCGTTGCTATTGGCTGATCGGCTTTCCGGATCGCGCCGCGACGACTGCGCGCCGGGCGATCGACATGGCGGCTGAACGCGACCACCCGGTCAATCTGTGCATGACATTGATCTATGCCGCCACTGTGTTCCTCTGGCGCGGCGATCTCGATGAGGCGGAGCGGCTGATCCAACGCCTCGTTGCGCACGCAGCGCGCCATTCGCTCGGCCCCCATAAAACCGTCGGTTTGGCTCTGAGCGGTGAACTGTCGATCGCGCGCGGCGATCTGGCGGAGGGCGTGGGCCTCCTGCGCCGCGCCCTCGCCGTGTTGAAGGCGGAGAAACACCGTGTCCTGACGCCCGCCCATCATGTGGCGCTGGGGGAAGGCCTCATGAAAGCGGGAGACATCGATGAGGCTGCGGCGGTCGTGGACGAAGGGCTGGTCCTGAGCCAGAGCTTCGGCGAAACCTTGAACCTTCCCGAATTGCTGAGACTGCGTGGGGAGGTCTGGCTTCGAACGACGCCCGCCGATCCCGCCGCCGCCGAGCGGTCGTTCCAGCTTTCGTTGCAGCAAGCCCAGGCGCAGACAGCCCTCAGCCTCGAATTGCGGTCGACGATGAGCCTGTCGCGGCTGTGGTCCAGCCAAGGCAAGTCCTCAGACGCCGCCGACCTAGTGGAGACCGTCTATCGGCGGTTTGGGGAAGGATACCGGACGGACGATCTGAAATCTGCCCGTCAACTCTTGTCGGAGTTCCAGCGCCCCGTCGTTCTCGTCGATACGGCTGGCGGACAGCCTGCCAACGAGGGGCGATGACGAAGCTTAACACTGGATAACGCGCCGCCCTCGATCCCCTCGGGCAACCTGCCGCCAGGGTCGGACGAGGACAAGACGTTGGTGGACGAATCTCCTTCGAAAATACAACAAGAACCCGACAAACAGGCGGCCTCTGCCGATGGGCTGGTCGCCGGATTGCCGCCACCGGTGGGCGCCTTCATCCAAGCAACAAACCTGCGCGACCTGAACGGGCTGCTGGAGACGTTCGTCGATGACGCTCTCGTCAACGACCAGCTTGTAGACTATTGGGGCAAGGAGGCGATTGAGAGCTGGGCTATTCGCGATGTCATTGGCGATCAGTTAACGTTCAAGGTCGTCAAAACCGTCCAGCACTATGAGCATTCGATCGTGACCGCCCATGTGGACGGACTGTTCGACAAGCGCGGACTGCCAGACCCTCTTGTCCTGGCCTTTTATTTCTCGCCCTACAACGACAAGATCGTCCAATTGATCATTCTACGAAATCAATCCGCCGTTTGAACGGCCGGCGGCCGGTCCTGCGGCCAACGCCGGATGGGCGCCACGGGACCAGCCTCGCGAGCACGAATAACAATACCTTACACTACCTCACTCGGCCGCCGGTTCATTTGGCGCCACCAATCGGCTGTCAGTGCGAGCGATCTCGCCGACACACATGGTCGAATGGCGGAATGCAAAATGACGACACCTGAACCACGCCACGCCGCCGAAACGTCTCGCCGCGACCTCCTTGTCGGCAGCGCCGTCGCGGCTGTGGCGACGGCTATGCCAGGACTCTCCATAAGCCGGGCGAGCGCGGCGACTCCGACTTCAAACCGAGGCAAAGGAACCAATGCGATGAGCACGATCACCACCGAAGATGGCGTCCGGATCTTCTTCAAAGACTGGGGGCAAGGTCAGCCGATTGTCTTCCATCACGGCTGGCCTTTGAGCTCCGACGACTGGGACACGCAAATGCTGTTCTTCCTGCAGCACGGCTATCGCGTTATCGGCATCGACCGCCGCGGGCACGGGCGGTCGAGCCAGGTGTCGGACGGACATGATATGGACCACTACGCCGCGGACGCCGCGGCCGTAGTGGATCACCTGGACCTTCGCAACGCCGTGCATATCGGCCATTCGACGGGCGGCGGTGAAGTGGCGCGCTATGTCGCCCGGCACGGCAAGGGGCGCGTCGCCAAGGCGGTGCTGATCTCCGCGGTCACGCCGCTCATGCTGAAGACGTCTGGCAATCCGGACGGGCTCCCCATCGCGGTGTTCGATGGGCTGCGCGCCGGCCTGGCGGCCAACCGGGCGCAATTCTTCCGCGACGTCCCCGCGGGCCCGTTTTATGGGTTCAATCGTCCCGGCGTGACGCCGATGGAAGGCGTGATTCAGAACTGGTGGCGCCAGGGCATGATGGGCGGCGCCAAGGCCCACTACGATGGCGTAAAGGCGTTCTCGGAGACCGATCTCACCGAAGACCTCACAAGCATCGAGGCGCCGACGCTTGTGATGCATGGGGACGACGACCAGATCGTCCCCTACAAGGACGCGGCGCTGCTCTCGGTGAAGCTCCTGAAGAACAGCACGCTGAAAATCTATCCCGGCTTCCCTCACGGCATGATGACCACCCACGCCGACGTGATCAACCAGGATCTCCTGACCTTCATCCGCGGATAAGGCCGCCCCGACTTGGTCCTCCGCCCCAGGGCGGAGGGCTGGGCGGGATGGGGGCGGAACCGCCCCGGTCTGTCCTTTAGTCTATCGTGTCCAAAGAATCAGACGAGCAACACGAACTTGCTGGGTGGATGCGGTTGCTGAAACGCTGCTTGGGCTTCAGCAGTTCGCGCCAGCGGATAGGTCGCCGCGATCGGCGCCCTAAGTTCGCCTTCGTCCACCATCTCCACGAGCCGTGTCAAAACCGCCTTGTCCAGGCGCGCGAACACCGTCGTGATCCCCAGTCCGCCGTCGGCGATGGAACAGACGCGGATGCGGCTCGATCCCAAGTGGGCGGCGGTATGCAGAACACCCTTGCCGACGCGGTCCAAGACGGCGTCGAGCCCGCCCGGCGCCAAGGCCCCGGACATGATCGGCGATCCCGTCTCCGCGCAAGACTGGCAGCACGCCGAGGGACCTGAGAAAGTCTTGGCTCCCGGCCGATGCTGTGCCGATGACGCGTGCGCCCTTCGCAAGCGCCAGCTGCGCGGCCAACGTCCCGACGCCGCCGGCGGCGCTATGGATGAGGACACTGGCCGTGCAGCAGGTTCTCGCCCACTATGTTGAGCGCTATTTCGTCGGCCTCGCCGCTATGGCGGATGATGCAGTATTGAAACTCTAGAAAATAACACCCTGGCCGACAGCTTAGCGAAACTTCGGAAATTAGACGCCGCCCACTGACGACTTCTAATTTCCGTCGTTCTGCATCGTCAACCTGATAGGTCGTCCGACCTCTTCTCGATATTACTGTCTCTTAGCGGCCTCTTCGATAAGCGCGGCCACTTCTTTGGGATGAGAGACCGGAGACGCGTGGCTCGACTGCAATGTTACGGTCGTGGCCTTCATGCGTTGGGCGAAGAAGGCCTCGGCCTGCGGCGGAACCATCAGATCGTTGGCCGAAATCGCGTAGTAGGTCGGCTTCAGACGCCAGGCGGCGACGGTGGCGGGGGTGGCGAAGGCGGCGCCATTGATCGGCTTCTGCTTTGCAGCCAGCGCGCCGCCTTGCGCCTCTGGCACATCGCCCACGAAGACGTGAGCATAGGCTGCGGGATCGATGGACAGGAAGCCCTTCTCATTGGGACGAACCGCCTTCAGGCCTTCCGTCGGCGGTCCGCTGCTCGTGAGCGCCTGAAGGGTTTCACCCTTGTCCGGCGCGAAGGCCGCCACATAGACCAAGGCCTTGACCTTGGGACTGTCGCCGACTTCGCCGATCACCACCCCGCCCCAGGAATGGCCGACCAGCACGGCGCCGCCGTGCTGAGCGTCCAGAACCTTGCGAGTCGCGGCGACATCCGCCTCTAGCGAGGTGAGCGGAATATCGACCTCCGTGACCTTGAACCCCTTCTTGCGCAACAGATGAGCCACCTGGTCCCAACTGGACCTGTCGGTGAAGGCGCCGGGCACGAGCACCACATTGTGGGCCGTCGCGGCGGTGGCGGCGATGGGAGATCCTATGGCCGAAATAGCAGCAAGGACGGCGCTGACAGTAAGCATCTTCATTGGATGATCCTTTCAATGTAACGATTGATTTGGAGGGGTAAAACGTCTTCAAATAAGGGCGATGGACGCGGGAAATACTTTTAATTCACCGTTTAAACGCGTACTGCGGAGAAGACGCACACGAGATGTTAGGGCGTTGAAACTTGTTATGCTGGCGCCCCCAGCGCTGGAACTCGTCGGGACACTTCCCGCTGGCCCGAACACCAGTGACACCGGCCCGACCGACGGGCGAGTTCCGTGGCGTAAGGTCGCGTCAAGCCTTGTTAAGGGGATCTATATACATAACTAGCCGCCAAATTCCGTGGACTTACTCTAGGTCAATTGGAGACTGAATGAGCCACATTGGAGGCAGCGCCGGACCCGTTGGATCGGCAGGGTCATATTCCTCGAACTCGCTCTTGAAAACGCTTTCAGGCACGTGGACGCGCGCCCCATTGCTTAAGGGCGAAAGCTCTTGGAGGGCGATAATGGGCTCACCGTCACGGAACGCCCTCGCCCTGAAGATGAGTTTGTATCGATCCTCCGATCTTTTATGGCGGTAGAAGAATTCCGACACAGCGCTCTTCCGCGCCTCATTTGTCGCGGCCCAGCGAGAGAAATAGAATCCGCAAACAAAAGCGATCAGCAGCCCGGCCACGAAATACAAGTGTCGCTCCTCCGTCGATAGCTATCGACCTTTGTGGAACTCGGCGAAGAAGGTCCACTGAGCGTCCATCGGGCCAAAACGCTTTTCGTATAGGCGCTTGAAGTCATCTATGTCGTCAGACAGCTTGAGCATCGTCAGAACCTCCTGTCGCTGCTCGCGCAGTTTTTCGAGGCCGTACCCCTTGGTTAGAAACTGGTGGAGCTTTTCTTTCCGGGATCCGGTTGCGGCGACCTTCGGATTCAGCCGCTGAAGCTCCTTTAGCACCTCACCGTCCTCTAGGGGGCCGTACACATACTTGTTGGTGAAATTACCGAAGTGCTGGGGCTTGTTGATGACCAGCGCTCCGCTCGCCCTAGCGATGAACGGATCCGAGCCGTAAACCTTGTTTAGTGTGAGGTAGAAGTCGTCAGGAAATTCCTTCTCCCACTCCCTCTGTTCTTTCTCAATGTAGGCCTGCACCAGCAAGCGAAGAGCATCGGGGCCGCGTTCCGTCTGGTATCCGGTCGCCTCGTCGATCAAGGCGACGATACCGACCTTCGCGAGAGCGTTGACGATGGCTTGCGCTTGAGCGGCCATGCCGTTTTGCGATTTTAGGAGCTTTCCAGCAGCGGCGGCACGCACAACCGCCTTGCATACCTCCACCAGAACTTCAGCCTCATAGCCGTGCCCTGGATCCGCCCCAGCGATATTGAAAACGATTGGATCTTCTAGGTTTTTCCTCAGCTCGTCGCTGATTTCGGATCCGACCTTTTTACCGCTCAGCGTCTTCAGGAAGGCGTTCCCGCCCTCTGACTTTAGGCCGAGAGCACGGGCCATGCCCCGTTTGGCAAAAACCCGACGCCCATCCTCCAGAACGTACACCTCAAGCTGCAAGCCCCCGATAGGAAGAATGCCCCGATGCGACGCATCTGGCGTCTTCGCCTTGGGTCCGTCGCTCCGGAGCATGGCCTTCGCTACGTCATCAAAGTCGGCTTCAATGGGTTCGATTTCTTTAGGCACAGATGAGATCCTTGTAGGTCAGGCGCTTGCCGATCATCCGGCTGGCGGTTTGTTCGATGAACGCCATCGTGCCACCTTGAGCGGTGTTGTGGCGGAACGAGAACTCGTTGACGTAGCGGTGAAGGTGCTTCCGGCTCATGTAGTGGTAGATGCCGTAGTGGCCGCGCTTCAGGAGCGCCCAAAAGCTCTCAATGCCGTTCGTATGCAGGCAGTAATGGCGGACGTACTCACCGGCGCTATGGTTGACGGTGTGGTGCATGAACCCCTTGGCGCCGAGGCCACGGTATCCAGCGAACTCGTCGGTCACGACGGTCGCGCCAGCGGGCGCATTCGCCTCGACAAAGCCCTTCACCGTGGGCGCGGTAGTGTCATTTATCGGGGTAGCGCGGACTTGATCGTTGTTGTCGCGAATGCCGATCACGGCCGTCTTGCCGACCGAACCCCGGCCCATCTTTAACTTCTTGTGTTCGTGCTTGTTCTTCTCTTTGCCGCCGATGAAGGTCTCATCGACCTGCACATGCATACCCATGTCGTTGCCGGATCCCGACAGCCACGTTTCGCGAATGCGCTGAGCGAGAAACCATGCCGACTTTTGAGTGATGCCCAACTCGCGGGCCATCTGCGTAGATGGAATGCCCTTGCGCGCGGTAGTCATCATGTAAATGGCCATGAGCCACTTGTGCAGCGGCAGGCGGCTTTCAGCTAAGACGGTTCCGGTTCGAACGCTGAAGTGCTGACGGCAGTCCCGGCAGCGATATGGCATTGGCTTGAGGCTCTTAACCTCCGCAACGGAGAGGCTACCGCAGTGGGGGCACGAGACGTCGCCGTTCCAGCGGTTGCTCTCAAAATATTTCCGCGCAGCTTCCTCGCCCGGGAAGCGCTGGAAGAATTGGTAGAGGCTGATCGTTTCCGGCTTGTCGGTCATGACACTTAACTAGCCGATTTTCGGCCTTCCCGTCAAGCGCGTTTTGGCTAGTTATGTATATAGATCCCTTGTTAAGGCCCATAACCCGCAGCGGACGACGCCCTGGCTATTGCCGGCCCCAACTTGGATGACGCCATGCGAAATGGACGCTAGGCGACACCCTCAGGGGTAGGCTGACGATGGCGGTGCAAGACGGCGGGCGGCTCGACTGTCCAAGCCATCCCTGTCGGCGGGCTAAAACCCGGGCGGTATTGTCGCCTATGCAAAGATACGGATGAAATCCGTATCGCCCCCCACGCGATCCAGACGGTTGCGCTTTTGAGGACGCATCGAGCTGCTACCTCGATGAGCATCTCCTACCGACCCTTGAGGATTGGCGTAGCCGGGGCGAGTTTGGAAGGAGCGCGCGGCGCCTGCGTGACCAGCGCCGAGGCTTTCCCGCGCAGGCGGCGCGAAAGTGGGCTTTGAGATTCGGGGATCGTTTCGAATATACAGTAATTTGTGTGGTGCCGCTTAGGTGACTCGAACACCTGACCCCATCATTACGAATGATGTGCTCTACCAGCTGAGCTAAAGCGGCCCGAACCACGCCGGGCGAGGGGGGCTCTTTACCGGCGCGGGACCCGCTTGCCAAGGGCGCGGGGGCGTCGCAGGCGCGCTCGATGCCGAAAATGCGATGGGCGGGCTGGACCTCAGGGGATGAAGTCTTATATATCGAACGGTATGGAAGCAGATGTCGCCATCGCTGTTCGTGGACGCCCGCGGGAATTCTGCGTCGATGCGGCGCTCAGCGCCGCCTTGAGGGTGTTCTGGACCAAGGGGTTTGAGGGCGCCTCCCTCACCGACCTGACCGAGGCCATGGGCATCACCCGCCCCAGCCTCTATGCCGCCTTCGGCAACAAGGAGGCCTTGTTTCATAAGGCGCTGGATCTCTACGAGCGGGACAAGATGGCCTATGTGCGGGCCGCCCTGGAGGCGCCCACAGCGCGGGGGGTGGCCGAGCGGTTCTTGCGCGGGGCCCTGGCCATGCAGGCCGGCTCCGATCCCAAGGGCTGTCTCAGCGTGATCAGCACCGTGGTCTGCAGCGGGCAGGACTCTTCGATCAAGGCGGATGTGCTGGCGCGCGGCGCCTTCAGCAGCGCGGCCATGCTGAAACGCTTCGAGCAGGCCAAGGCCGACGGGGATCTGCCCGAGGGCGTGGAGCCGGCCGCCATCTCCCGCTATCTGCTCGCCGTCATGCAAGGATTGGCGGTGCAGGCGGGCTCTGGCGCGACGGCCGAGGAGCTGGAACGCCTGGTGGACACCACCCTGATCCTGTGGCCGGGACGCTAGCCGCGCCCACCGTGCTTTTAAGCTTTACATACTGGAAGATATAAAATCTTCACTTGACGCACTGCAGCATGAGCCATATGTATACCGAACGGTATTAAATTCTTGCGATCCGCCGATGGGCCGCACGATTCGTCGGGAAAGCTGTGCCTATGTCCAATCCTATCGCCCATGATCGGGATCGCGCGCCCCGCGCCGCTCGTTCGGCCCTCGCCCTGTTGAGCCTGGTTCTGCTGGCGGGTTGCGGCGCCGCGGCCAAGCCCGCCGCGCCGCCGATCTCCATCCCCACCGTCGAGGTCGCCGCGGTCGCGTTCAAGCCGATCCGCCAGTGGGACGACTTCACCGGCCGGCTTGAAGCGGTGAATACGGTGGAGGTGCGTCCCCGGGTCGCCGGCCAGATCGTCGCCGCGCCGTTTGTCGAGGGTGCGCGCGTGCGCAAGGGTCAGCTCTTGTTCCAGATCGATCCGCGCCCGTTCCAGGCCGAGGCCGACCGGCTGTCGGCCCAGGTGGATCAGGCCCGCGCCAAATCGCAATTGGCCACCGCCGACGCCGACCGCGGCCAGCGCCTCCTGGCCCAGCAAGCCATCGCCAGCGAAGAGGCCGAGCGCCTGAGCTCGGAGGCCAAATCGGCCAGGGCCGACCTCGCCGCCGCCGAGGCGTCGCTGCGCGCCGCGCAGCTGAACCTCTCCTTCACCCGCGTGATCTCCCCCATCGAGGGGCGGGTCTCCAAGGCCATGATCACCACGGGCAATCTGATCACCACGGCGGATCTTTTGACCACGGTGGTCTCCGACGGGCCCATCTACGCCACCTTCAACGCCGACGAGCAGACCTTCCTGAAGTACGAACAGGACCAGCGCGGCCAGGACGGCCCGGTCTATCTGGGCCTGATGACCGAGACGGGCTTCCCCCATCAAGGCAAGCTGCACTTTTTGGACAACGCCATGGACGTGAAGAGCGGCACCATCACCGCCCGCGCCATCTTCGACAATGCGGACGGCGCCTTCACCCCGGGCCTGTTCGCTCGGGTGCGCCTGGTCGGCCGCGATGTGCAGCAGGCGGCTCTGGCGCCGGAACAGGCGCTGGGCACAGATTTGGGCAGGCGCTACGTGCTGGTGCTCGGGCCGGGCAATACGGTGGAATATCGGGCCGTCACCCTCGGCCGCGCCGTCGGCGAGCTGCGCATCGTCACCTCGGGGCTCAATCCGGGCGACCAGATCGTCGTCGAAGGGCTGCAAAAGGTGAAGCCCGGCGACAAGGTCAACCCAGTGCATTCCACCGCCCCCGTCGCCACCGCCGCCCTGAACGCCGTCCAACCGGCGGCCTGAAACACCTCAGAGACCCTAACCCATCGCCGATCGGCTGCCGGACCGGGCCATGCCCTGCGTCCGCAGCCTTTCGCACACCTCTATCGGGGCGCCCGCCATGAACTTTTCCAGCTTCTTCATCAAACGGCCGCGCTTCGCGGCGGTGCTGTCCCTGGTCATCCTCCTGGTCGGGCTGATCGCTCTGCCGACCCTGCCGATCGGGGAATATCCCGAGGTGGTCCCGCCCACCGTGGTGGTGCGCACCACCTACGCCGGCGCCGACCCGGCGGTGATCGGCGAAACCGTGGCCTCCCCCATCGAGCAGTCGGTCAACGGGGTGGAGGGGATGCTCTACCAGTCCTCTCAGTCGACGCCCGACGGGGTGATGACCCTGACCGTCACCTTTGCGCTCGGCACCAACGCCGACCAGGACCAGGTCTTGGTGCAGAACCGGGTGGCCCAGGTGCTGCCCAAACTTCCGCCGGAGGTGCAGCGCGTGGGGGTGACCACAACCAAGGCGTCTCCGAGCCTGATCGAACTGATCCACCTGACCTCCGACAATAACCGCTACAACACGGTCTATCTGGCGAGCTATGCGCAGCTGCATGTGAAGGACGCCCTGGCCCGCAGCTACGGGGTCGGCGATGTGCAGATGTTTGGCCAGGGGCCCTATTCCATGCGCATCTGGCTGAACCCGGACAAGCTGGCCGCCCGTTCGATGACGCCGGGCGACGTGGTCACGGCGCTGCGCGAACAGAATGTGCAGGTCGCCGCCGGCCAGGTGGGCGCGCCTCCTGCGCCTGGCCAGGCCGACTTCCAGATCTCCATCAACACCCAGGGCCGGCTTGAGACCGAAGAGCAGTTCGGCGACATCGTCGTCCGCGCCGGCGACCAGGGCCAGATCAGCCACCTGCGCGACGTGGCGCGGATCGAACTCGGCTCGGACAATTACGGCCTGCGCGCCCTCTTGGACAATCAGCCGGCCATAGCCATACCGGTGTTCCAGCGCCCCGGCTCCAACGCCCTGCAGATGGCCGCGGGGGTGCGAGCGACCATGGAGCGCTTGTCCAAGGATTTCCCGCAAGGGGTCCACTATCATATCGTCTACGACACCACCGTCTTTGTGCATGAGTCCATCGACGCCGTGGTGCACACCCTGTTCGAGGCCTTGATCCTCGTCGTCCTGGTGGTGGTGCTCTTCCTGCAAAGCTGGCGCGCCTCGATCATCCCGCTGGTGGCCGTGCCCGTCAGCCTGATCGGCACCTTCGCCGTCATGCTGATGATGGGCTTTGGCCTGAACGCCTTGACCCTGTTCGGCCTGGTCCTGGCCATCGGCATCGTGGTCGACGACGCCATCGTCGTGGTGGAGAATGTGGAGCGCAACATCGCGCTCGGCCTCACCCCCCACGACGCCGCCAATCGGGCGATGAAGGAGGTGACGGGGCCCATCGTCTCCACCGCCCTGGTGCTCTGCGCGGTCTTCGTGCCCACCGCCTTCCTCAGCGGCCTGACCGGCCAGTTCTTCCGCCAGTTCGCCCTGACCATCGCCATCTCCACGGTGATCTCGGCCTTCAACTCCCTGACCCTGTCGCCGGCCCTGGCGGCGGTGCTGCTGAAGGCCCACGGCGCGCCCAAGGACCGCTTCGAGCGGCTGATCGATCGCGGCCTCGGCTGGCTGTTCCGCCCCTTCAATCGGGGCTTCGCCTGGATGTCCAACAGCTATGTGGGCGGCGTCTCCAGGGCCCTGGGGAGGAGCACCGTCGCCCTCGTCCTTTACGGGGCGCTGCTCGCCCTCACCGTCTTCACCTTCACCCATACGCCGTCGGGCTTCGTGCCCCAGCAGGACAAGCTCTACCTTGTCTCCATCGTCCAGCTGCCCGACGCCGCCACCATCGACCGCACCGAAGCGGTGGTGAAGACGCTCTCCGACATCGCCCTGCACACCCCCGGGGTCATCCACACCGTGGAGTTTCCCGGCCTGTCGGTGAACGGCCTGGTCAACAGCCCCAATTCCGCGGCCGTGTTCCTGGGCCTCGCCCCCTTCGACCAGCGCAGGTCTGCAGCCCTCACCGCCGCCGCTCTGGCCAAGACCTTGAACCAGAAGTTCGCCGCTATCCCTGGCGCCGTCATCGCCGTCTTCCCGCCGCCGCCGGTGCAGGGGCTCGGCAATATCGGCGGCTTCCGTATGCAGATCGAGGACCATGCGGGGCTTGGCCCCGACGCCCTCTACAAGGCCACCCAGGAGGTGATCGACAAGGCCAGGAAGGACCCGAGCCTGGCCGGCGTCTTCTCCTCCTATGAAATCGGAGTGCCCAAGATCCGCGCCGACATCGATCGGGAGAAGGCCAAGGCGCAAGGGGTTTCGCTCACCGACCTGTTCCAGACCATGCAGGTCTATCTCGGCTCCCTCTATGTGAACGACTTCAACCGGTTCGGGCGCACCTATCCGGTGACCGTGCAGGCCGAGCAGGGCTTCCGGCTGCAGCCTGAGGACATCCTGCGGCTTCAGACCCGCAATGGCTCCGGGCAGATGATCCCGCTCGGCGCCTTCCTCACCACCCATGAGACCACCGGGCCCGAGCGCACTGGCCACTACAACGGCGACCTCACCGCCGAGATCAACGGCGGTCCGGCCCCCGGCCATAGCTCCGGCGAAGCCCAGAAGGCCCTGGAGAAGGCCGCCCACGATGGGCTGCCCAACGGCATGGGCTTTGAATGGACCGAGCTGACCTACCAGCAGATCCTGGCGGGCAATACGGCCATCCTGGTCTTCCCGGTCTGCGTGCTCTTGGCCTTCCTGGTCCTGGTCGCCCAGTACGAGAGCTGGACCCTGCCGCTGGTGGTGATCCTGATCGTGCCCATGTGCCTGCTCTGCGCCCTGATCGGGGTGCATCTCAGCCATGGGGACAACAACATCTTCACCGAGATCGGCCTCCTCGTGCTTGTGGGGCTGGCCTGTAAGAACGCCATCCTGATCGTGGAATTCGCGCGGGAGCGGGAGATCGAGGGGGAGACCCTGATGCAGGCCATCCTGGGCGCCTGCCGCCTGCGCCTGCGCCCGATCCTGATGACCTCCCTGGCCTTCATCATGGGGGTCTTCCCCCTGGCCGTCTCTCAAGGCGCGGGGTCGGAAATGCGCCGGGCCATGGGGATCGCTGTCTTCTCCGGCATGTTGGGGGTGACCCTGTTCGGCCTGGTGCTGACCCCGGTCTTCTACTGGACCATCCGCAAGCTGACCGGCGGCAAGCTGCAGCACGCCGATCCCGCGCCGCTTCCCGCAGCGCCAACCCCCGATTTAGGAGCCGCCGAATGAACGCGCTTCGCACCCTCCTGATCGCCGGCGCATCGCTCGCCGCCGCTGGCTGCGCCGTCGGCCCGGTCTATCATGTCCCGATCGAGCCCCCCGCAGTCCTGAAGACCGCAGACCCCCACCTGAGCACCGCCGCCGCTCCCCAGGCCGCCTGGTGGCGCAGTTTCGGCGATCCGGAGCTGGACGATCTGATCGCGCGCGCCCTCTCCGCTAACACCGACGTGCGGGTCGCGGTGGCCCGGGTGCGCGAGGCCCGAGCGCTCTTTCAAGACAAGAAGCTCGACCTCTTTCCGCGGGTGACCAGCGACGCCGGCTACGCCCGCAGCGATGAGCAGGCGCCGGGCTTCGGCACGAGTCGGGTCAATGTCGAGCAGGCCGACATTGGCTTCGATGCGACCTGGGAGATTGACCTGTTCGGCCGGGTGCGTCACGGGATCGACTCCGCCCGGGCCGAAGCTGAGGCTACCCGCGACGACCTCAGCAATGCGAAGATCACCGTCGCCGCCGAGGTGGCCCGCAACTATCTGCAGCTGCGCGGCGCCCAGGCCCGTCTCGCCGTGGCCGAGGAGAATCTGAACGCCCAACGGGAGACCCTGCATCTGACCGAGGTTCGGGTGCAGATCGGCCCCGGCGATCCGGTGGACCTGGAAAGCGCCAAGGCCCGCCTCAGCGCCACCGAAGCCACTATCCCGGCCTTGCGCATCATCGAGGCTGAGGCCGCCCACCGCCTGGCGGTGCTGGTCGGCGCGCGCGCCGGCGCGCTCGACACCGAACTCGCTTTGCGCAACCAGCGCCAGCATTCCGCGCCCACGGCCCTGAACATCGGCGACGCCTCCACCTTCCTGCGCCGGCGTCCCGACGTGCAGGCGGCCGAACGGCGCTTGGCGGCGGAAACCGCCCGCACCGGCGTCGCCACCGCCGACCTCTTTCCGCGCATCAATGTGACGGGCTTTGTCGGCTTTCTCACCGGCGACGTCTCCAGCCTGTTCAAGGGCGGGTCGCAAGCCTGGGCGGTCAGCCCCACGATCACCTGGCCGGCCTTCGATCTCGGCGGCGCCGCGGCGCGACTGCGGGCGCAAAAGGCCCGGGGCGACGAGAGCCAAGCCCTCTATGACCAGGCGGTGCTGAACGCCATCGAGGATCTGCAGAACACTCTCGTCTCCTACCGCGAGCGGCAGCTGCAGGTGGCCAGCCTTTCGGACCAGGCCGCCGCCGCCCGCCGAGGCGCCGAGCTGGCCCATATCCGCTACAAGGAAGGCCACATCGACTTCCTGCGCGAACTCGACGCCGAGCGCACGCGGCTGGACGCCGAAGACGCCCTCACCCAGGCGGAAACCCTGGCCAACGTCGATGTGGTGAGCATCTACAAGGCGCTCGGCGTCGGCGCCGCCGAAGGCTAACGCCGGGCTGGCGTCGCTGGCGGCGTCTGGGGCGCCGCCTTGGCATGGACTGGAAACAGGCGCGGGCCATAGATCGCCACCGTCCCGCCGGCGACGATGCAGACAAGCGCGGCGAGCAGCGCCAGCCAGAACACCGGGCTGAGGAGAGGGCGGGGCGGCGGCTCGCCACTTCCATCGTTGCTCTCTGGGTCGATCATGCCCGCGCGCCCAGCATCTGCATCAGGGCGTCCTCTGTCGGCGCCGCGGCGGCGGCCACGGCCGCAAAGCCCAGGTCCTGCAGCGGCGCGACACAGGCCGGCGACAGTCCCAGGGCCGCCGTCCCGCCAAGCCTGTCTCGCCAGTCCGCCAGCAGACCCGCGGCGGCCCGCCCCGCCTTGGGCGAGTGGATCAGCACGGCGGCCAGCGCGCCCGCCTGCAGCGCCGCCACCACCGCTAGGGGCGCCTTTGCGACCGTTTGGGTCCGATAGATCGCGAGCTTGCGCGCAGGCAGACCCTCGGCGTTCAACCGGCCCACCAGATCGCCGGCCGTCTCCTCGGCCGCGGGGTGGGCCACGCCGCCCGCCGGCCGCGCCGCCAGGATCAGGGCGGCCAGCGCCTCCACATCCCCCGCCGCCGAGACCACCCCGGTAAAACCCGCCGCCCGCGCCCCCTCGGCGGTGGCGTCGCCGACGGCGAACACTGGCATGTCCCGCCGCGCCGTCAGCGCCGCCGTCCGCTCCACTCCGTTCAAGCTGGTGAACGCCAGGACCTCGTCGACGCCGAGGCTCAGGTCCGCCGGCAAGGGATGAAACGACAGGAGGGGCGCGATGAGGGGCGCAAGGCCCAACGCCGTCACCCGCGCGGCCGTGGCGCTCGCCCCCGGCTCGGCGCGGGTGATCCAGACGCTGGGCGGGTGCTGGGCGGGAGAGCTCATAGGATCATCAGAGGCCCCAGCATCGCCGAACGCAAGTTGGGCCTAACCCAGCTCCAGCTTGTCGCCCGCTGCGTCGCGGATGGCGTGGCCGAGACCAAGGCCAAGGGCGCGGGCGCCGGCCTCGCCGTTCGCCAGGGGAACCCGGCCCTCCCGCCGCCAGCGCTCGCCGCCGTCCGGGGTCAGGGCCTCCACGATCAGCAGCAACTCATCCCCCTCGGCCCGCGCATAGGCGCCCAGCGCCGTGCGGCAGGACCCTTCAAGCGCCTCCAGAGCGCCCCGTTCGGCCGCCACGGCGACGCTGGTGGCGGGGTGGCGCAGGGCGAGCGCCCAGGGCGCCTCGGCGTCGGCGCTGCGGGTCTCGATGGCCAGCACGCCCTGACCCGGCGCCGGCGGCATGGCCACCGGATCGAACAGCTCCGTCGCCCGGTCCGAAAGGCCCAGGCGATTCAGGCCGGCGAGGGCCAATAGGGTGGCGTCGCAGTCTCCCGCCTCCAGCTTCCCCAGCCGGGTCTGCACATTGCCGCGCAGCATGACGATCTCAAGGTCCGGGCGTCGGAACAGGGCCTGGGCGGCGCGGCGAAGGCTGGCTGTGCCCAGGCGCGCGCCCTTCGGCAAATCCTCGAACCGTGGGAAGCGGGCGGCTATGAAGGCGTCGCGGGGGTCCTCCCGCTTTGGGAAGGCGGCGAGGGTCAGGCCGGGGTGGCGCTCGGACGGCACGTCCTTCAGGGAATGGACGGCGCAGTCGATCTCGCCCATGGCCAGGGCCGCCTCGATCTCCTTGGTGAACAGGGCCTTGCCGCCGATCTCCAACAGCCGCCGGTCCTGGATGCGGTCGCCGGTGGTGGCGATGAAGACCAGGGGCGCGACGATGTCGGCCGCCTCGGGCGGGGCGCCCAGGGCGCGGGCGATCTCAGC
>JAMFTA010000220.1 GCA_026225565.1 Caulobacter sp.
CTGATCGCCTTCCGGATGTGCCGGGGCGGGACGGTTTAGGGGCGTCGCCTTGTTGCATTTCGGTCGGGACTTCGGGGGGCGCGCAGCCCAGGACGGGCGCGGGGCCTTAGGCGAGCGGCTCTCGGCCGATCCGGCCCTGATGCAGCTTCTGCCCCTGATGGCGCTGCGCGCCGAGGCGGGGGCCACGGGCCTTGCCGCCCACGCCGCCGGCAAGGGCGAGGCGGCTGGAGCCTTCCTCAGCCACGCCCTGGTGCTGCGCGAGATCGCCCGGCGCACGGGCGAGGTGGAGACCCTGGCCCGCGCCGCTTCCGCCGTGCTGCGGGCGCGCGACCTTTCAAAGGGCGACCGGCGGATCGCCGCCCAGGCCCTCTTCAGCCACGCTCAGATACTCTTTCTGGCCTCGACCCTGTTCGGCGACGACGAAGCGGCCAAGGTGGCGGGCCAGCGGCTGGACGAAGCCTCGGCCCTGCCGCTCGATCTCGTGGCGCGGGCGCGGGTGGAGGCTCTGCGCGCCGCGCTCCTGGGCCGGGGCGCCCTGGGCGACCCCGCCGCCATCGATCCCGCCCGCTACACCGCCGCTGTCGCCGCCGCCTCCGCCGCCGTCCATGGCCTGGAGGCCCAGGCCCGCATCGGCAAGCTCGACGACAGCGAGGTCCACGAGGCGCGCTGCGACCGGATCGAACTCCTGATCGCCTCCGGCCAGCAGGCCAAGAACCGCCGCATCCTTGAGCAGGCCTGCGACGAACTGCACGCCCTGATTCCCCTGCTCGACGCGGCCTACCGGCCGCTCACCTGGGCCCGCAGCGAGACCCTGCGCGGTCAGACCCTGGCGGCGCTCGGCGATCTGATCGGCGAGGCCGCCCCCCTGGCCGAGGGTTCGGCGGTGCTGAACGCGGTGGTCGAGGAGATCCCCGACGGCCACAGCCCGCTGGACTCCGCCCGCGCCGGCCATGCCCTTGGCCTCGTCTTGCAAGCCCTTGGCGAGGCCTGCGAGGAGGAGGCCCTGTTCGACAAGGCCATCGCCGCCTTCGCCCCGGCCCTGCAGACCCTGGACGCCTCGCCCCTCCTGCCGCTGCGCGCCGTGGTGGCCCATGACGGGGCCGTCTGCCTGGCCCGGCGGGCGGAGCGGCGCGGCGATCTGAAGGCCCTCGTCCACGCCGAGGCCGCCTTCCGCGACACCCTCAAGCGCCGGAGCGCCGTCACCGACCCGGTGGCCTGGGCGGTGACCCAGGTGGCCCTGGCCCGCATCTATGAGGCGGAAGCCGAGATCCGCGGCGACATCCGCGGCGACGGGGGCCGCCTCAATGAGGCCGCCTTCGCCTTAGCCTCGGCGCTGGAGGTGTTCGGCGAGCGGGGCCTGCGCTCCCTCTCCGAAGTGGCCTTGGCGGCGCTGACGCGGGTAACCGGCGCGGCTTGATCGCCGGCGGATTTCCTTCAAATACTATTCTTTTCGGGGGTAGTGGATGAAGCGGATCGGTGCGGCGAGCTTGGCGCTGGTCTGGATGTCGGTGCTCGGCTCAGCGTCGGCGCAGACGCCTTTGGTTGGCGCTACGGCGGAGCCGCCGCTGAAAGTGGGCAGTGCGGATTTCACTAGCCAACCGAGCCTCGCCGATATGGCGGCGGCCTATCCGCCTGAAGCCCTCAAGGCCCAGGCGACGGGCTCGGCCAGCTTGCGATGCTCGGTGGCCGAGCGCGGCCTGTTGCAAGGCTGCGCCGTCGCCGAGGAAACGCCGGCCGGTTCCGGATTCGCAGCGGCAGCCCTGTCATTGGTTCCCAAATACCGGCTGGCGCTCTCCGCCCAGCAACAGGCGCAGACGACCGGACGGCCTATCGCCTTTCGAATGAAATTTGCGCTTCAGGCGCCTCCAGCAGGGGCTTCACCCCCGGCGGGGTCGGAAGGGGTGGCGACCATCCAATGCAAGACCACGGCTGAGGGCGGGCTGACCGATTGCGCGGTCTTGTCTGAAGAGCCTGCTGGATTGGGTTTTGGCGCGGCGGCCTTGAGAACGGCCGCTCTCATCCATCTCAAGCCGACGGCGGAGGGCGGCGCGCTGCCGGGCACGCTATTCAAGCGGCGGATACGTTTCAAGATTACCCCTTAGGTCACCGTGCCCTCGGCATGGGGCTCTATAGATTGTTGCTCTGTTGCTCTGC
Source organism: Caulobacter sp. (assembly GCA_026225565.1). GTDB lineage: Bacteria > Pseudomonadota > Alphaproteobacteria > Caulobacterales > Caulobacteraceae > CAIOYC01. The sequence continues at coordinate 2,155 of JAMFTA010000220.1, forward strand.
TGCGCTGCGGCGACTAGGGATTGCGCCCCCTTGAGTCCGGGGGTCTTCCAACAGCAAGGTAGCGGCGATGGGTGCGGTGCTGGGCGTCGATTTCGGCACCACCAATACGGTGCTGTCGCTCAGGAGCGAGGATGGGGTGCAAGCCCTGGTTTCCTTCGCGGCGCCGGCCGGTCAAACCACGGCGTTCCGGTCCGTGCTGAGCTTTCGCGAAAGCGCCGACCTGGCCCATCCACGAACGGTGGAAGCGGGCCCCTGGGCGATCGAGGAGTATCTGGAGGACCCGCTAGACACCCGTTTCATCCAATCCTTCAAGAGCTTCGCCGCCAGCCCGCACTTTCAGGCGACCGAGATCTATGGCCGCCGCTACAAGTTCGACGACCTGCTGTCGTCCTTTCTCATCCGCCTGCGGGTCCACGCCGGCGATCGGCTGCTGGAATTGCCGCAGACCGTCGTCATCGGACGGCCGGTGCAATTCGCCGGCGCATCACCGGACCCGAAGCTGGCCTTGGAACGCTATGAGGCCGCCTTTCGGCGTCTGGGGTTCAAAGAGCTCCACTACGTCTATGAGCCGGTGGGGGCGGCCTTCTATTTCGCGGAGCGGCTGGTGGGCGGGGCCACGGTGCTGGTGGCCGACTTCGGCGGCGGCACCAGCGATTTCTCGGTGATCCGGTTCGAGCGGCGCGACGGGCGCGTGGTCTCAAAGGCCCTCAGCCATTCGGGCGTCCCCGTCGCCGGCGACGCCTTCGACTACCGGATCATCGACCATGTGGTGTCGCCGGAACTGGGCAAGGGGTCCAGCTATCGCAGTCTCGGCAAGGTGCTGCCGGTTCCCAACCGCTACTTCTCCGCCTTCGCCCGCTGGAGTCAGTTGGCCCTGCTGAAGTCGTCGCGGGAGCTGCGCGAGCTGAAGTCGCTGGCCCGCACCGCGCTGGATCCCAGGCTTGAGGCCTTTATCGAGCTGATCGAGGGCGATCACGGCTATCCGCTCTATCGCGCCGTTTCCGGGGTCAAGGAGGCGCTCTCCAGGACCGACAAGGCCGTGTTCCGCTTCCAGGCGGGCGAGATCGACATCGAGGCCAAGATCGCCCGCTCGGATTTTGAGGATTGGATCGCGCCGGAACTGTCGCAGATCGACCGCGCCCTGCAGCAGGCCCTGGACGGCGCCGGCTTGAACGCCGCCGCTATCGATCAGGTGTTCCTGACCGGGGGATCGTCCTTGGTTCCCGCCGTGCGCGGCCTGTTCACCGGCCGATTTGGCGCGGAAAAGATCGCCACGGGTGGAGAGTTCGAATCCATCGCCTCTGGCCTGGCTTTGATTGGAGGCGCTGAGGATCTGCACCTCTGGAGCGAAACCCTGCAACCGTCCTAGGGCAGTTGCAGGTCGGCCGGGCCAGCGCCAACGGCGCCTTCTGCGGCCAGACCCGCCCTTAAGTCCATGCGGCCATGGGCGGCGCCCGGCCCCTAAGCCGCCTTCACGTCGCCGGTGGTGCGGCGCATTTTCCAGAAGCGCATGGTGCGCAGGGCCGCGTCCTGGGGCAGTTCGGCGTAGAGGCGGCCGTATTCCTCCGCCTTGGCCATGCCCTCGCCGGGGTCCAGGATCAAGACGGTGAAGGTGAGGAACAGGGCCCGGTCGAAATTCACCGCCTTGCAGACGATGGCCAGGGCGTCCAGGTCTTTGCGCTCGACGATGCGGCGGGCGGTGTGGAAGTCGATCTGGGTCAACTCGCACAGGGCCACCAGGAAGCGGGTGCGCTCCCCATGACGCAGGAAGGCGACGAGGGACGAGGGATTGATCGCGCCGCGGGCGTTCAGGCCGCGCACATGGGCCTCGGCCTCGGCGAAGTCCGACGGCAGGGCGCCGTCGCGGGCGGCCAGGCGCTTGCGGCCGGCTTCGAGCGCGGCGTCCAGGGTGTGAGGGTCGACGGCGGCGTTCTTGGCGGCGATGGTTTCGCGCAGCCGCGCCTCCACCTGGAAATACATCTCGTTCAAGAGGTCGAGCGGCAGGGCGCCCCGCCCCACCACCACCTCGTGCAGGGTGGGATTCTTCGAGGCCCGGTCCACCGCCAGCTCGCTGGCCTTGCGCGACAGATCGGCCTGATCGTTGGCGAGGAGGACGTTCAGGGTGCGGTCGTCGGCCCGCTCCACGATGATGTCCGAGACCGCGTGGGTCAGGTCGTCGCGGCCCGAGACGGCGCGCAGATGCTCCTGGCCCCGGGTGGAGACCACGTGCAAGAGATCGTCCTCGGTCAGGGCCTTGGAGCGGGTGAGCACGGGCTTGGCCACGGCGATGGGCGCGGCGGCCAGGGTGCGCAGCAAGCTCCTTGGCGGGCGCTCGGCCTCGGCCATGCGTTCGGCCAGTTCCGCCTGCACTTCGCTCTCCATGTCGGCGGCGAGGGACTGAAGGACGTCGTCGAACAGGGCCGTCTCCCGCTCCCCATGGCTGTCGGGGGTGATGAAGAAGAGGTCGGTGACCTCGCGCAGCAGTTCCCGGCGGCGAGCGCTGGAGGGCTCGGCGGCCAGCGCGATCAGCTCCTGCAGCTTGTTCGCGGGGATGGCGCCCGGGGGGGTGGTGGCCTCAGTCATTGCCCCCCCTGATCGTCGGTGGGCGCGGCCTGGGTGTGGCTGCCCGTGGCGGTGGTCACCCGCTTGACCGCCGGATCGGCCGGCGGGGCTGAAAGGTCGGCAGTGGGGCCGAAGAACTGGGGCGGAATGGGGATGGCGTTGGGCTCCATGCCATAGTCGCGGTGCAGGGAGTAGAAACGGGCGCCCCCCTGATAGGGCGGGGCCTGGGTGGCGGCGGCTACGGCGACAGGGCGCGGCGGCGCGGGGGCGTCGTAGATGGAGGCGGGCGCCGCCGCCTGGGCGGTGGTCTGAACGGTCGTCTGCGGCCGATAGGGGCGCCAGCCGCCGGTGGGCGGGCCGAGCGCCGCGGCTGTCTGCTCGGGGGTCTGAGGGGCGGGCTGGGCTTGCGGCGCGGCCTCCGCCTGCATCGGCCGCCGCTGCATGGGCGCGGCTTGGCGTTGGTATGCGGTGCGCGGCGGGGCGGGGTAGACATCCCCGCGGCGGGGAATGCTGGCCCAGGTTCCCGCCGGCTGAACGGGCAGGGGGGCCTGGGCCGCCGTCTTGCCAGACCAGGTCAGGTAGCGGGCGGGGGCGGCGGCTGCGCCGGGAGCGGTGCGATAGGGCAGGGCGCCAGGCCCCGCCGGCTGGGTCGCCGCGCGGCGTCGCCCGCCGCCGTAGCGGTCGAGGCTCTGGAACGCACCCTGCCCATAGGCGGCGTCAGATCCTTGGTAGGGGGCGCTGGGCAGGGCCAGGGCGGGGGACGCGGTCAGTGCGACGCCCACGGCCAAGGAGGCCAACCGACCGGCTGCGCGCATAGTTAGCCCCGTTTCAGACACCGTTGGACCCAACCTACGCGCGCGCCCTTAATCCTGAGCTAACGTCCCCGCCAAGCCTGCAAAAACCGCCGCTCCAGGGCCCGCACTGCGGCGTTCAGTCCGGCCCCCAGGATGGCCAGCACCAGAAGGGCGGCGAACATGTCGGCGGTGCGCAGCTGGTGGCTGCTTTCCAATATGCGCCAGGCCAGACCCTGGGAGGCGCCCGAGCCGGCGACGAACTCGGCCACGACCGCCCCGACGATGGAGAGGCCCACCGCCACCTTGGCCCCCTCCAGCCAGTAGGGCAGGGCGGAGGGCAGGCGCAGGCGCGCCAACCGCTGGGTCCGCGTCGCCCCGTAAAGGTCGAACAGGCGCTCCAGATCCTTGTCGGCCGAGGCCAGGCCGGCGACCGCCCCGGAAAAGATCGGGAAGAAGGCGACGATGGCGGCCAGGACCGTGATCGCCCGCTCCGGGTGCTCCAGCCCCGCCCAGATGACGAACAGAGGGGCGATGGCCACTACGGGGGTCACCTGCAGGGTGGCGGCGACGGGGGCCAGGGCCCGCTCGATCAGGGGGGAGAGGGCGGTCAGCATGGCCAGGGGCGTGGCGATCAGGAGGGCGACCAGCCAGGCCTGCAGCGACATGACCAGGGTGTTGACCGCGGCGTGCAACAGGCCCGGCCAGCTGGCGGCCAGGGCGGAGCCCACGTCGCTAGGCGCGGGCAAGAGGAAGACCGGCACATGGGCCGCTCGGCAGACGATCTGCCACACGGCCAGGATGGCGGCGATCAGCAACCAGGGGGCGGCCAGCATCAGGGCGCGTCGCGGCGTGGGGGTCATGTCGCGCGCTCCTCCCCACCGCGGAGCAGGTGGGCGGAGACCGCCTCGGCGCCGGTGCGAAAGACTTCCGTCGTGCGAAAGCCTGGGGGGCGGGGCAGGGGGGCGTCGATGATCGTCTCCCCGGCGATGCGGCCCGGCCCCGGGCTGACCACCACCACCCGGGCGGCCATATAGACCGCCTCCTCTACATTGTGGTGACGAAGACGATGGCGGGGCGGGTCTGGGCCCAAAGGGTCAAGACGTCGTCGGCGAGGTTCCTGCGGCTGATCTCATCCAGGGCCGCGAAGGGCTCGTCCAGCAAGAGGAGCCTCGGTTCGGTGACCAGAGCGCGGGCCAGGGAGACCCGCATGGCCATGCCGCCGGAAAGCTGGGCGGGCTTGAGCTTTGCGGCGGCCTGCAGGCCGACGCGGGCGAGGGCTTCGGCGGCGCGCTGGCGGGCCTTGGCGCGCTGCACCCCGGCCAGGGCCAGGGGCAGGGCCACGTTGGCGAGGGCTGTGGACCAGGGCATGAGGGTGGGGGCCTGGAACACCACCGCCGTCTCGCCGCGCCCCGGGGTGCGCGTCACCGCGCCGCGGCTGGGCGCCTCCAGCCCAGCGAGGAGCCGCAGGGCCGTGGACTTGCCGCAGCCGGACGGGCCGACCAGGGCGACGATCTCGCCCGGCGCCAGGGTCAGGGTGAACGGCCCCAACGCCCGGCTACCGGCGTAATCCACCTCCACGGCGTTCAGGGCGGCGAGGCTCATGGCTGCAGGGCGTTCTGCAGCAGCGGCGATGGCGGTTGCACGAACGGGTTCACCACCGTCAACCCCCGCCATGTGACTCCATCCTGCATGTCTTCGGATAACAGGATTCGGCACTCCGCTTCCGCTGTGGCGCGCGCATCCTGGCGAGACAGCCGACCTTTGCGCCTCAGGACGTTGAACAGTTCGCCTAGAACATTCAGCGGTAGGATCACCTGCTCTCGAGGGAGGCTGGTGACGATTTTCAGGACGACGGCCTGCTTTGCGGCGCCATTCAAGCCTTCGCCATAGACCAGGATATTGGTGTCGAAAGCGACCTTCACTCGCGGTCGTAGAGCTCGTCGCGCGTCCAAGATCCAATGTGCCGCACGGGCTGGCTTTTGATCCGCGCCAGCAGAGCATCCAGCGCAGCCTTGTCTTCCACCTTGCTTTGCTCCGCTGTCACCGGAACGATCCTGGCCACCGGGCGGCCGTCGCTGGTGACGGTGTAGGTCTGGCCTTGGCGGACGGCGTCAAGCAGCTTGGGAAAGTCGCGGTCGGCGTCGGCGGCGGTGATGTCCATCGATCGAGCCCTGGAGTGATGTCGCTCACATTATCCAGCAAGGATCGAATGTTCAACGCCGGCGGCGTCAGCCTACGCGGCGCGTCTGACCGGCGACAGGGTGGCCAGTTTGAGCAACTGCAGGAGATCGTCGGGGCTGGCGGCGGCGATATCGAACCCTTCGGGCCGGTCGGGTGCGCGAGCACGCTTCATGGCCCACCGGCTGAACATCCGTTCGGGAACCGGCTCCAGGATTCGGAGCTGAACGTCCGTGTGGCGGGGATCGCGCGCAATCTTGTCGAACAGCGGCCGGACGGTCGGATAGGGGCCTTCCAGCGCCTGCACGTACCAACCATTGTAGGACAATAGGGCGCCGGTGACCCCGAGCATCCGATTGCGTTGTTGCGAACAGGCCAAGATGGCGGCGATCTCGCCGTCGCGGGCCTCGCCCTGGAGCGAGGTCGAGCGGCTGTTGTAGATCAGACGATAAAGCCCCTTGCCTTGATCTGCATTGTCCATGGCGCCGCCTCCCAAAGATCGGGCGTTAGCCTTCAAATCCTAACGAATGATGCAACGGCGCCTCCTATGCCAAGGTTTGGAAAGACGTGTGGCGATAGGTCGCGATCAACTCAAGAATTCCAGGCTATAGGCCGCCTTGTAGTCTAGGGTCTTGGGATAGACGCCAAGCCCCGAGGCGGTGTCGAAGAAGGTTTTCCACTTGGCGTCGGTCATGGTTCCCAAGGGGACGCCGGGGGACTCGAAGATCTGGTAGTCGCGAAACTTGCCCCGCGCCTGATCCAGGATGTCCTGCCCCATCTCAGGATTATCCTTGCGGATCAGGGCGTCGGCGGGCCTGGGATCGCCGTGCAGATAGCTGAGCCAGCCCGCCGCCGTGGCGGCGACGAAGGCCCTCACCGCATCCGGGTTCGAGGCGATCAGCCGGTCGGCGGCCAGCACCATGCCCGCGTAGCCGGGATAGCCGTTGTCGGCCAAAAGGAAGACCTCGGGCTTGAAGCCTGCCTGTTTCTCGACGGTGTAGGGCTCGGACGAGACATAGCCCTCCTGCACCGCCGACGGGTTGGCGATGAAGGGGCCGGAGTTGAAGGTGTATTTGCGCACCATGGCGTCGGTGAAACCATATTTGGCCTTCAGCCAGGGCCAGAAGCTGGTCACCGCCTCGTCGCCGATCAACATGGGGCGGCCCTTCATGCCGGCGATGGAGGCGATGCCGGCGCCGGGGTGGGCCAGCAGCACCTGGGGGTCCTTCTGCATGGTGGCCATCACCGCCTTCACCGGCACGTGCTGGGCGGCCAGATTCATCACCCCGAAGCTGTTGGAGCCGATGCCCATGTCGATGGCCCCGGCGGCCAGGAGCTGCGGCACGCTGACGGCCGGGCCGCCCTGGATGATGGTGACGTCGAGGCCCCGCTTGGCGTATTCGCCGGTGGCCAGGGCCTGATAGAAGCCGCCGTGCTCCGCCTCGGCCCGCCAGTCAGTGGCGAAACGGATGGCGGTGCGGCCGGAGGGGGCGGGGGGCGCGGCGGTCTTGGAGCAGGCGGCGAGGGCCGATGTGGCGAGGGCCGACGCAAGGATAGACCGACGATTCAGCAACATTCCCAACCCCTCAAGCTTGGCGTGAACCTAGGGTGTTTCGAGGGGCGGGAAAATGGGGGATTGCGTGGCGGGTTTCGATCCTCAACGGACCTTGAGAGGTCCATCTGGCAGGCCGGCTAGATAGTCTGCAATGGCGGCCACCGTTACTACAGCACGAGTGGTCGTCGTTGTGCTTCTGTTGAGACCGATGTGCCCGGTTTCTGTATCTTCAAGATAGGTCACGACCTCCGCAGTAGGCACGCCGCGCCGGAGTTGACCGGCTACTTGGAGCAAGTAGCTATCATATTCGTCAGCACATGGGCCGCCGTCCCGCCAATCGCCGTCGCTTAGCGCCTTGAGACCTATGGGGTCCCATAGCGACCATCCGATTTCACGAAGTCGGGACAGTGTTAACTTTGCTGGCTCGCCCATAACGCAATCGTGCCCTGCTGGCCGAGCGACCGCAATCCACGCATAGCCAATCTTAACAATTCCCCCAGACTCATAGGTCGCCGGCTGAGCCCACCCCCACGAGCAAGGGGCGGCGTTGCGGTTTCCCGCCCCGTCGCCGCCTCACCGGACCCCGATTGCAGCAGGGCCTTTGTCGCAAGCGCGCCGCCGAGAGCCGCCAGGCGTCCTGCAGGCAGGGCGCCCCGGTGTGCCGTCGTCTGCGGGCTCCGCCGCCTGATGACTGCGGGTCGTCCCCGCGATCTGGCGATCTTGGGGCCGTCCTCCTTTGGGGAGGTCCCCGCAATCGGGCTTTGGAACGGCCCTTCGCACGTTAACCGGGACCCTGTCTCCAGCGCTCCGGCCCGCATCGCGTCAGGCCCTTGTGACAAAGGGAGGCTGACTCCGATCCGCAAATCGCGCAACGGGGTTGGCCGAGCCGGTTGTGATCAACCCCGTATGCGGGCGGTGGAGCGACGGTGGATAAGTTTTCGCCGATCCCAGCCGCGCAAGGGATTGCGGCGCTTTCGATGTCGCCCACAGGTTTTGGGACCGACCCTGCTGTCATCCCGGCCGTAAGCCCGCGAAGGCGGGCTGAAGAGCCGGGACCCAGAGTTTGCCGTAGCGACTGCGAGTCCTGGGTCCCGGATAAGCGCTGACGCGCTTTCCGGGATGACAGGGGGCGTGGTCCTTCTCCTTAGTGGAAGACCCACCTGATCCATGTTTTCAGCGTACGCCCAGCAACGGGAACCCCCGATCTATCGAGCGGTTTGAGTTTATAGAATCGCGCAAGTTTCAAGGCGGCGGCCGCATAGCCGAGATTTGGCGGAGACTCTTCCGGCACGACGCAATCGCGTAACAGGCCGTCTTGGGTGACCACGCACTGCAATAAAACCGTCCCGGGAATGGTAGACCTCGCCTTCGCCGGGGCTGTGGCGGCCATATCGTCCCCCGTCGGCAGGCGCTCGAACTGGGCGAACCTTATGATTTGTGGGTCGATGCTGGCGTCGACCGGAGGCGTTGGAATCGGGGGCGTGTTGGTTGGCTGCTCGCTCGCGCAACCGGATACGATCAATGCGCTGGCGGCGGCCAGTACGGTTCGCGCTATCCCCATCAGATGGCCCTGAAACAAAATTTAAGGTTGCGGCGTCTCAGAGCTACCTCAGCCGCGATTGCCTGTAAACGACGGACCCTACCCCTCCAGCCCCGAGCGCTTGGCCTCCAGGGCCAGCCAGTCTTCCTCCGCCAGAGCGAGGGCGGCGCGGGCGTCGTCGATGGTCTTGGTGATGGCGTCGAAGCGTTTGGCTTCCTTGGCGTAGAGGTCGGGGGTCAGCGCAGCTTCCAGGCGGACGATCTCGGCCGGCAGGTCGGCCATCTGCTTTTCGGCCTCCTCCAGGCGGCGCTGGTCCTTGAAGGTGAGCTTGACGGGCTTGGGCGCGGGGGAGCGGTTCCCCTCACCTCCCAAGACGCTGCGCGTCGCGGGCCCCTCCTCTACCCGGAGGGGAGAGGGTTCCGCGGCCTTGTAGCGGCCGTCGAAGAAGCCGGGGTTTTGGCGCATGAAGTCGGTCCAGCCGCCGGGGGTCTCAATGGCATTGCCGCGCCCATCCAGGGCGATGGTGGAGGAGGCGAGGCGGTCGATGAAATCCCGGTCGTGGCTGACCAGCAGGAGCGTGCCGTCGTAGTCGGCCAGCAACTCCTCCAGGAGGTCCAGGGTCTCCATATCCAGGTCGTTGGTGGGCTCGTCGAGCACCAGCAGGTTGGCGGGCTTGGCCAGGGCGCGGGCGAGCAGCAGCCGGTTGCGCTCGCCGCCGGAGAGGGTGGAGACCGGCTGGCGCAACTGCCCGTCGCGAAACAGGAAGTCCCTGGCGTAGGCCGCCACATGCACCGAGCGGCCGCGCACCAAGATGCTGTCGCCGCCGTTGGGGGTGAGGGCGTCCCAGAGCGTCACGTCCTTCTTCAGGTCGTCGCGGGCCTGATCCAGGTAGGCGACTTCCAGCTGGGTGCCCAGCTTCACCGAGCCGGAATCGGGCTCCAGTTCGCCGAGCAGGAGCTTGATCAGGGTGGTCTTGCCGGCGCCGTTGGGGCCGACGATGGCGATGCGGTCGCCGCGGATCATGCGGGTGGAGAAGCCGGAAACGATGGTGCGCTCGCCGAACTTTTTGACGATATCCTTAGCCTGGGCCACCAGCTTGCCGGAGGTCCCGCCGGCGTCCAAAACCAGCTCCATGGTGCGGGATTGGTCCTTCAGGATGGCGGACTTCTGCTCGCGCATGGCGTTCAGGGCGGCGGCGCGGCCCTCATTGCGGCCCCGCCGGCCGGTGATGGAGCGGTAGAAGGTGTAGGTCTCGCGCTCGATGGCCTTTTCCAGCCGCCGCAGCTTTTCCTGCTCCTCCCCCTCCATCTTCTCGGCCCATTCCTCGAAGGCGGAGAAGCCGAGTTCCAGGGTGCGGACCTTCCTATGGGCCAGCCAGAAGCAGCGGCCGGTGATCCGCTCCAAAAACGCCCGGTCGTGGCTGACCACCAGGCAGGCGGCGCGGCTGCGCGACAGCTCAGCCTCCAGGGTCTCGATGGCGAAGATGTCCAGGTGATTGGTGGGCTCGTCCAAAAGGATCAGGTCGGGGGATTCGGCGAAGGCGCGGGATAGGGCGGCGCGGCGGATCTCGCCGCCGGAGAGCCCCTGAGTGGATTTTTCCGGGTCGAGGCCGAAGGTGGCCAGGGCCGCGTCCGCCTCATAGTCGGCGGCGCCGCCGGCGGTGCAGTAGTCGTGAACGGTCGCGCCCGTGATCAGCGGCTCCTGGGGCACGAAGGCGAAGCGCAGGCCGGGCTGGACGAAGCGGGCGCCCCCGTCCTGCTCGATCTCGCCGGCGATCAGCTTCATCAGGGTGGACTTGCCGGCGCCGTTCTTACCGACCAGGCAGGCGCGCGAGCGCGCCTCGATGGAAAGGTCCACCCCGTCGAACAGCATCAAGGGGCCGTCCTGCAGCTTGACGTCCTTCAGGGCGACGATGGGCGGCTTGGCGACGCGCTTGGCGTCGCCTTTAGGAGTTTGTTCTGCGCGGCTGGATTTGGGGGGGGAGGCCATGGGCGGGGGAGATAGCGCAGTTTGTCGGCGCCTCCCACCCCCGGCGATGTCGGCCGTTAGCCGGTCAGACGCCGGACAGCGCGGCATAGATGGCCTGGCAGCGGTCCTCCGGCGTCGCCGCCGGCCATGAGGTGAAGGCTTCTTCGTCCGGGGCGGGGGCGTCCAGGGCGGCGAACTGGCTGGGGAGGAGGGATGCGGGCATGAAGTGGCCCTCCCGGCGGGCCAGCCGATCTTCGACGCTGGCAGGAGTTTCGGCCAGATAGACGAGGCGCACGCCGGGGGCGCTGAGGGCGTCGCGATAGGCGCGCTTCAGGGCCGAGCAGGCCATCACCCCGCCGGTCCCGGCGTCCCGCCAGCCGGCGATCACGGCCGCCACCTCGGCCAACCAGGGCGCCCGGTCCGCGTCGGTGAGGGCCAGGCCGGCGCTCATCTTGGCGATGTTCTCGGGCGGATGCAGGGCGTCGGCGTCGACGAACGGCGCCCCCAGGCGCTCGGCCAAACAGGCGCCCACCACCGACTTGCCGGCGCCGGAGACCCCCATCACGACGACGATGGGCGGGGTCTTCACGGCTCAGCGTCCGGCCGGGGCGCTTCGATGGGGGCGTTTCCGGTGGCGGTCTGGTCGAACTGGTCGGCCAGGGCGCCATAGAAGTCGCGCCTGGCCTCGTCGGCGGGGGCGTCTTCGGCGGGGACGACGGCGCCGAAGCCGCGCACCGGAAGGCCGGTCTCCGCCACCGACATGAAGCGCTTCCAGGCCTCGGCCGGAAGGTCGCCGCCGGCCATGTGCTGCATCGGCCGGTTGCGGTCGTCGCCCAGCCACACCCCGGCGACCACGTCGGGGGTGAAGCCGACGAACCAGGCGTCGCGATAGTCCTGGCTGGTGCCGGTCTTGCCCGCCGCCGGGCGCCCGATGTCGGCTTTGCGGCCGGTGCCGTGGTCGATCACTCCCTGCATCATTTGGATCATCTGGGCCGCCTTGCCGGCGTCGTAGACGGTGTCGGGCGAGGCGGGGTTCTTGCGATAGATGAGGTCGCCGCGGGCGTTGGTGATGCTGGAGATCAGATAGGGTGGGGCCTTTTTGCCCCCCTGCTGCAGCACCTGATAGGCTGAGACCAGATCCAAGAGGGTGACCTCATAGGCTCCAAGGGCTATGGGCGGCGCCGGGTGGGGCGGGATGTTGACCAGGCCGAAGCGTCTCGCCAATTCGGCGACCTTGCCGGCGCCGATCTCCTGGCTGACCCGCACCGCCACCGTGTTGATGGAGCGGGCCAGGGCCTCCGACAGGGTGACGTTGCCGGCGTAGCGGCCCTCGGCGTTCTGGGGTCGCCATGCACCGACCTTGACCGGGGCGTCGGGGCGCACGTCGTCGGGGGAAAGGCCGCTTTCCAGGGCGGCGGCATAGACGAAGGGCTTGAAGGCCGAGCCGGGCTGGCGAAGGGCTTGCGTCGCCCGGTCGAAGGGCGAGGTGCGGTGATCCATCCCGCCGACCAGAGCCAGGACCCCGCCATCGGGCTCCAGGGCCACGAGGGCCGCCTGGGTGGCGCCGGCGCCGGCGCCCTTGGCCACGGCCTCGCGCACGGCGGCCACAGCTTCCGACTGCAGCTTCGGGTCGATGGTCAGATGCACCACCAGGTCGGGCACATTGTTGACGTTGGCGGCCTTGGCCTCCTGGGCGGCGAGATCCAGCACGTAGCCGAAGTCGCCCTCGGTCCGGGTCTCCACCGACAGCCTGGGCGGGGCGGCGATGGCGGCGGCCTGTTGCTCCCGGGTGATCCAGCCCAGGCGGACCATGGCGGCCAGCACCAGGCGGGAGCGCGCGATGGCGGCGGAAAGGTCGTTGGTGGGGGCCAGGTGGGTGGGCGCCTTGGGCAGGGCGGCCAGGAGCGCGGCTTCGGAGAGGCTGAGCTGCGTGGCGCTCTTGCCGAAATAGGTCTCAGACGCCGCCTCCACCCCATAGGCCCCGCCGCCGAAATAGATGCGGTTGAGGTAGAGCTCCAGGATCTCGTCCTTGCTCATCAGATGCTCGATACGGAAAGCTAGGCCGGCCTCCTGGAGCTTCCGGCGCAGGGTCTGTTCGGGGGAGAGGAAGAGGGTGCGGGCGATCTGCTGGGTGATGGTGGAGCCGCCCTGCAGTCCCTTATGCCGGCCGGAAAGGTCGTTCCTCGCCGCCCGGGCCATGCCGCCGAAATCCACCCCGTGATGGCGATAGAACCTTCGATCTTCCGCCGCCAGAAAAGCCCCAGGCACATATTTGGGCAGTTGGTCGAGGGTGAGCGGCGGGCCGTGGCGAGGGCCGCGCTGGCCGATCACCGCGCCGTTGCGATCCACAAAGGTGGCGCCGGCCGGGCGGTTCATCGACCACAGGACCGCCTTGTCGGGGATCGGCGGCAGGTCGGAGAAGGCCAGCCGATAGACCCACAGCCCCAAAAACAGCCCGATCATCAGGACGGCGAAGAGGGCGGTGGCCGCCGCCACCTGACCGCCGCGCCCCCGCCTTGAAGCCTGGTAGGCCAGGTCCGCCCGGATCGAGGCGCCGGGCGCTGGCGCCGGGGCGCCAGGCGGCGGGTCGGGAAAGGGCGGCGGGGGCGGTTCTTGCAAGGGTGGGGGCCTAAAAGGGGACGATATCGGGCGGATGCCCTATATGGAGCTGACCGCCGCGTGTTGGCGACCCTCGCTTATGAGCCCAAAAGCCTTGGAAAATCCTTTTCGGGAAAATCCTTTTCGCCCTTCGCCCCCCGGCGATGCGCCGTTTTGGGAGACCAAGACCCTGGCGCAGATGTCGGCTGCCGAGTGGGAGAGCCTTTGCGATGGCTGTGGGCGCTGCTGCCTGATCCGTTTCGAGGACGAGGAGAGCGGCGACATCGTCCCCACCCGCGTGGCGTGTAAGTTGCTGGACGGAAACACTTGCCAGTGCACCCGCTATAAACATCGCAAGCGCTATGTGCCCGACTGCATCAAGCTGACGCCGAAGAACGTCAACGAACTCAAGTGGATGCCCCTCAGCTGCGCCTATCGCCGGATCAACGAGGGGCGGGGGCTGGCCTCGTGGCACCCGCTCATCTCCGGCGACCCCAAAAGCGTGGAGGCGGCCGGGATCAGCATGAAAGGGCAAACCATCTCCGAAGCCGCTCTGGAGCACCCGGACGACGCCCTGGAATACCAAGCCTACGACCTGATGGGCGACGGGGGCGACTAGCCCGCGACAATATTGCGGTGTGGCAAAACGACGTCTATCGCATTGAAGATTTATTAGGGTATAGGTCGAGTAGTCGACTGTTTAGAAAGCATGGGTGTACAACTAATACGGGTATGGTCTCCGGCGGGGGGGCCTCCGGTCCTTGGAAAGAATTCGCCGTGGTTGACCTCGATCCCACTGCGACCGCCGCCGCCAGCGGCCTGGCCTTTGCGGTCATCGCCTCGTCCCATGCGCCGTCGCTGCTGCTGGACGGGAGCTTGTGCATCGCCGCCGCCAGCCTCTCCTTCGGCTCCGCCTTCCAGATCGACGCGACCCCCGGCGCCGCCTTTCTGGAGCTTGGGGCGGGGGAATGGAACGGCCCCCAGCTCAAGGCCCTCTTGCAGGCGACGGCGGCGGGCGGGGCGGGGATCGAGGACTATGAAATGGACCTGGAGCGCGCGGGCAAATCCACCCGCCGGCTGGTGCTGACCGCGCAAAGGCTGGTCTACCCCCATCAGAGCCAGGTCTGGGTGCTGGTCTCGGTCACCGACGTCACCCATGCCCGCCACCGGGAAAAGGCCAAGGACGCCCTCTTGCTGGAGAAGGGCGTCCTCCTGCGCGAAGTGCAGCATCGCACCGCCAACAGCCTGCAGATCATCGCCAGCCTGCTGCTGCAGAGCGCCCGCCAGGCGCCCGTGGAAGAGGCGCGCCTGCCCCTGCAAACCGCCCACGGCCGGGTCATGTCCTTCGCCGTGGTGCAAAAGCAGCTGGCCATGGCCACCCTCGACGAGGTGGAGCTCGACGGCTACCTGCAGGACCTGTGCGCTGGGATCTCCGGTTCGATGATCGACGATTCCGACCGCCTGTCCCTGACGGTGAACTGCGACGACAGCGTGGTGAGCGCCAGCCAGTCGATCAGCCTGGGCCTGATCGTGACGGAAATGGTCATCAACGCCATCAAACACGCCTTTCCCGATGGCCGGTGCGGCGAGATCCAGGTGCTCTACCGCTCCGACCCTTCGGGCTGGATCCTGGTGGTCAGCGACAATGGCGTCGGCCAGCCCAAGGTCCCCGAGCAGATCCATGTGGGCCTGGGATCGGGCATCATCCAGGCCCTGGCCGCTCAGCTCGACGCCAAGGTGGAGGTGAGCGAGGGCGACCCGGGCACCATCGCCTCGGTGCTGCACAGCCATATGTCCGCCGACATACTGGCCAGGGCCGCCGGCGGGCGGGTGGGCGGCCGATAGGGGGCGGTCGCATTTGAGCCTGCCCCCTTGGAGGGGGGAAGGGCCGGGGATGGGGGTGACACGGGTTCCGAATGGGGCGCTGTGGGGCCAGTTTCCGCCGGCGGCGGCGTCCCCCGGCCACGCCCATCCTTGACAGCCTCAGACGCTATCGCCGTATCGTTCCACCATGGGCCTTAGGGGCTATTGGAACTTCGGCTTCAGACCCCTTCCCCCTTCGCAGCCCCCCTCCAAGGGGGAAGGCGGACGGGACAGCCTGCATGGGCGACAGCGCCCGCCGATAGGGGGATAGGCCAGGGCCTTATCCTCATGTTTGGTTTAATGATATCGTTATAAATCAATAAGTTAAATTTTTCTTCGGTCCACTTCTCATCGGCGCCCGCTGATGGGGTAGCTTTCTGTCATGCCCGGAAATCACCCCGACGGCCCCGCCGCCGCAGACCCCGCCCCAGACGCCGCCCTGATCCTGAAGGGCCTGGCCGCGACCTTCGCCGTCGCCCTGAAGGCCCACGCCGACGCTGTGGTGGCCGAGCTGGCCAAGGCCGGAACCGACGCCGCCAAGGCCGAGCCTTTGATGCGCGGCCTGGCCAACGCCGCCCGCACCGCCGC
>JAMFTA010000221.1 GCA_026225565.1 Caulobacter sp.
CAAGCGCAGCGGCAGGCCGATCATGCCGGAGGCGTGGCCGAGCATCCGCTCGACGGCCAGATGCGTCTTGCCGGTGTTGGTCGGCCCCAGCACCGCCATAAGGCGGGAGGGCGCGGCCCCGGTCGGGCGATCGCTCATGGGCCGAAAATGGGGGATTCAACGGCGTTCGGCAAGCGCGGCGGGAGGGCGTTCAGCCGATGTAAACAGGCGTGGTTAACGGCCGCGAACGGGCGCGAAACGAATCATGACCGAATCGGCGACCGAGACCGATTCAGCCTTTGTTCTATACAATATATGGTAGCTGAATCGCGGATTCGCACAAGGCTGATCTGGGCCAGCATCGGCGCATGCTGCGATCCCGGCGCTTCGTTACGCTCCGGCCGGGATTGTCTGTTTGTTTTGTCTAGAGTGTGGAGGTCGGAAGCGGGTTCCCGGCGGGCCAGCCGGGAACCCGTGCTCCATCGTCGCGACCGATCCGGGATAGGGCCGCAAGGCCCGCTGTCATCAAGGTCCGGCAGTGGAGCCCGACTTCGTCCTGCTTGCTGACTTGATTGGGCCGCCGAAGCGAGCCCGCAGACAATCCGAAGCCGGGGTGACCATGAAGCCTTCTCGAAACGCCATCAAGGCGCTGGACCGGGTGCTCGGCCTGGACATCGCCAAAGCCAACGCCGTGCTGTTCGACCCGGTCTCGGGCCGAACCTGGACGGTGGCCAACACTCTGCCGAGCCTGATCAAGGCGCTGACGCCGTTCGCCGGCCACGACCTGATGGTCTGCGAGGCGACCGGGGGCTATGAGCGCGCCGCCCTCGACGCGGCCTTGCATGTCGGCCTTCGCGCTCATCGCGCCGACGCCGCCAAGGTGAAGAACTACATCCGATCACACGGCGGCGCGGCAAAGACCGACGACATCGATGCCCGCTGGCTCAGCCGCTATGGTCAGGAGCGAGGCGCGAACCTGGCTTCCTGGCAGGCCCCGCAGGCCAGCCGCGAGGCCCTCGCCAGCCTCGTGCGGCTGCGCCAGGACCTGGTGGCCCAACGCACCGCCGCCAAGAACCGCCGCGGCGCGCCGGGCGCAAGCGCCGCCGCCGCCTTCCTCAAGCGCCAGGTCGACTTCCTCGACGGCGAGATCCGCGCGCTCGACAAGGCCATCGCTCAATTGCTCAAGACCGATACCGAGCTGGCCAACGCCCACGCCCAGCTGCGAAAGCACAAAGGCCTCGGCCCCGTCGCCTCCACCGTACTGCTCGCCCTCTTGCCCGAACTCGGACGCCTCAACCGAAAACAGGCCGCAAGCCTCGCCCGACTAGCGCCGCATCCAAACGAGTCCGGTCAGACACACGGCCGACGGCGCACTGGGCGAGGCGGTCGCAGTGGCGTAAAGCCCGCCCTCTTCATGGCCGCTCTCTCCGCCGCAACCCACAACCCCGCACTTAGCGCCTTCTACAAACGCCTCATCCAAGCCGGTAAGCCCAAAAAGCTCGCCATCACCGCCGTCGCAAGGAAGCTCGTCGTCCTCGCAAACTCCTCACTCAAAATACAGGCCGCAAACTGACTTGATGACATCGGGACTTCACCCCTTCACCCGCTGCATCGTCATCGAATGCTGAAACCGTGAGGCGGGGTGGGTGTTGATGGTGACTTGGGCGATGACGCCCTCGGCGGTCCGATAGGCGCGCCGCACCTCTAGGACGGCTGAGG
>JAMFTA010000222.1 GCA_026225565.1 Caulobacter sp.
CACCATGGCGTAGGCCATGGCGAGGTAGCCGAACACCGGCTTGCGGCTGAAGGTCGACACGATGTGGCTGATCATGCCGAAGCCCGGCAGGATCAGGATGTAGACCTCAGGGTGACCGAAGAACCAGAACAGGTGCT
This sequence comes from Caulobacter sp., assembly GCA_026225565.1. Taxonomy (GTDB): domain Bacteria; phylum Pseudomonadota; class Alphaproteobacteria; order Caulobacterales; family Caulobacteraceae; genus CAIOYC01. The sequence continues at coordinate 138 of JAMFTA010000222.1, forward strand.
GGTACATGACGGGGTCGCCGCCGCCGGCCGCATCGAAGAAGTGGGTGTGGAAGTTACGGTCGGTAAGCAGCATGGTGATCGCGCCCGCCAGCACCGGCAGGGACAGCAGCAGCAGGAAGACGGTGACCAGCACCGACCAGACGAACAGCGGCATACGGTGGATGGTCATTCCCGGCGCGCGCATGTTGAAGATGGTGGTGATGAAGTTAATGGCGCCCAGGATCGATGAGGCGCCGGCCAAGTGGATCGAGAAGATCACCAGGTCCATCGCCGGCCCGGTGTGGCCCGTGGTGGAGAGGGGCGCATACATGGTCCAGCCGCCGCCAAAGCCCTTGCCCGGCCCGCCGTCCACCAACATGGAACAGACCAGGAGCACGAAGGAGGCGACCAGGAGCCAAAAGGAGATATTGTTCATGCGCGGGAAGGCCATGTCCGGCGCGCCGATCATCAGAGGCACGAACCAGTTGCCAAAGCCGCCGATCATCGCCGGCATCACCATGAAGAAGATCATGATCAGGCCGTGGGCGGTGATCACCACGTTATAGCCGTGCTTGGAAGCCTCGATGATGCCGATCTTGGCCAGGAGCGAGCCCGGCGCGAACACCTGGATGCCCGGCTCGGCCAGTTCCCAGCGGATCAGGCCGGATAGTATCCCGCCCACAAGGCCGGCGAAGATGGCGAAGATGATGTAGAGGGTGCCGATGTCCTTGTGGTTGGTGGAGAACAGCCATTTATCGACGAAGCTGATCTTATGATCGTCGTGAGCATGTCCCTGGTGGGGATCGGCGGCGTGAGCGGGTGAATTGGCCATATCGGAGCCTCTGCTCGAATCTTAAGCGGGCGCGCCGGCTTTCACCGGCGTCGCAGTTGCGGTGGTCGCGGCCGGAACGGCGGCGGCGGTGGTGGTCGGCGCAGCGGGCGCTGCGGCCGGCGCCGGCGTGGCGTGCTTGGCCACCCAGGCGTCGAAGGTCGGCTGATCCACCACGTCCACCTCGATGGGCATGAAGGAGTGATCGACGCCGCAAAGCTCGTTGCATTCGCCATAGTAGCGGCCGGTCTTTTCGGTCTGGAACCAGACCTGGTTGATCCGGCCCGGCACGGCGGTGACCTGCACTCCGAAGGCGGGAATGAAGAAGGCGTGCAAGACGTCGGCGCCCGCCACCAAGACCTTCACCGTCTTGCCCACCGGCACGACGATCGGATTGTTCACCGCCAGCTTATAGGGAAGGCCGGCCTTGGCCGAATCCGCTTCGCTGAGGGGATTGGAGACATATTCGGCGATGTGCTGGTCGGGATATTCATAGGACCAGTACCACTGGTTGCCGGTGGCCTTCAGGGTGAGATCGGCCTTGGGCGTATCGTGATATTTGAACAGGAGCGGGAAAGAGAAGGCCGCGATGAACACCAGGATGATCACTGGCGCGAGCGTCCAGACGATCTCCAGCTTGGTGTTGTGGGTGAACTTCTGCGGGACCGGGTTGGCCTTCTTGTTGTAGCGGATAACGATCCAGGTCAGCAGCGCCAGCACGAACAGGCTGATGATGACGATGATCGGCAGCAAGATCAGGTCGTGGAACTGCGCGGCTTCCCGGCGCATTTGATCGCCGGCGGGCTGCAGACCGATGCCGCCATCGGTGGGCATACCCAGAGTCGCCGCCCAGGCGGGCAGCGCCATTGCACTCGCGAAAAGCGAGGCCACGGCGAAACCGGCCCGCGTCTTCAACCGTCCCATCGCCATGCTCGCTCATTCCCCTCGTTCGCACGCATCAACGCCCACGGCTGACCGTGCGAGGGTCTAAATGCGCGCCGTGATCCTAGACGCCAGCCCATAACGCCTACGTCAGGACTTGCCAAGGCGATAGGACGTTTCATCGCCACAGACCGCTTTGATTGACGTTGACGTAAAGGTGATCCTATAAGGGCGCAACAAGAAACGGCAGGGAGTTTTCGTCATGGCAATCGAGCTTCGCCGGCCCGAACGGGCATTTAGCATTCGCCAATTGTGTATGGAATTCAAAGTCACGCCGCGCGCCTTGCGCTTCTATGAGGACAAGGGCCTGCTCTCGCCGGCGCGCGAGGGGGTGAACCGGGTCTATCACAACCGTGATCGGGCCCGGCTGCAACTGATCCTGCGCGGCAAACGGGTGGGCTTCAGCCTGGCGGATATTCGCGAGATCCTGGAACTCTATGACGAGAAGGACGGCGGAGCGACTCAGATGGCCTGCTCCCTGAAGAAGTATCGCGAGCGAATCGTCGAGTTGCACAGCCAGCGCGATGACATCGACGGCGCCATCGCCGCCCTGGAAGAGGGTTGTGCGTGGCTGGAAAAACAGCTCTTGGACGTGCGTCCGGATTTATTGCCCCAGGCCGACGACTACGATTCAGTGTTGCGCGGCCGTCTCGTCGGGGTGCCCGGCCACGGCTGACCCCAGAATAGACCTTCCCCATATCCGCTCCGCCGCCATCGTGCGGCGGCTCCCTCCACCGCCTGACCGCCTGAATATTGGAATCATCGATGCCCTATCACGCCCCTGTTCGCGACCACGTCTTCCTTCTGCGCGATGTGCTCGATCTTGACCGCTACGCCAACCTGCCGGGCTTCGCCGACGCGGCGATGGATACGGTGGAGCAGATCCTGGAAGAGGGCGGCAAGTTCGCCGAGGGGGTGCTCGCCCCCCTGAACAGCATCGGCGACAAGGAAGGCTGCCACTGGGCCTCGGACAACACCGTCACCACCCCCAAGGGCTTCAAGGACGCCTATAGGCAGATGGTCGAAGGCGGCTGGCCGGCGCTGGGCTCCGAGCCCGCATACGGCGGCCAGGGTCTGCCGGCAGTGGTCAATGTGGCGTTTTCGGAGATGACCTCCTCGGCCAATATGGCGTTTGGCATGTATCCGGGCCTGACCCACGGCGCCTATTCCGCCATCCTGGAAGGCGGCACCGAGGAACAGAAGACCCTCTATCTGCCCAAGATGGTCTCCTTCCAGTGGGCTGGCACCATGAACCTGACCGAGCCCCAATGCGGCACGGACCTGGGCCTGCTGACCACCAAGGCCGTACCGCAGGCGGATGGGACCTACAAAATCACCGGCCAGAAGATCTGGATCTCTGGCGGCGAGCAGGACCTGACCGAGAACGTCATACACCTGGTGCTCGCCCGTATCGAAGGCGCGCCGGCTGGGGTGAAGGGCATCAGCCTGTTCATCGTGCCGAAATTCATTCCCGACGCGAACGGCAATCCGGGGGTGCGCAACACCGTCGCCTGCGTCGGCCTGGAAGAAAAGATGGGCATCCACGGCAACGCCACATGCGTCATCCAACATGACGAATCCACCGGCTGGCTCCTCGGCGTCGAAAACGCCGGTCTGAAGCTGATGTTCGTGATGATGAACGAGGCGCGCCTGGGCGTCGGCGTTCAGGGCCTGGCCCAGGGCGAGGCCGCCTATCAGGCCGCCGTGGAATTCGCCAAGGACCGCCTGCAAGGCCGCTCCCTCACCGGTCCGAAGAACCCGTCAGGCCCCGCCGACCCGATCATCGTCCACCCGGATGTGCGCCGCATGTTGATGGACGCCAAGGCTACCCTGGAGGCCGGGCGCCTGTTCCTGCTCTGGACCGCCCTGCATGGGGACCTGGCCAAGCGCAGCCCCGACGCGGCGGTGGTGGAAAAGGCCCACGACTACATGGGCCTGATGACCCCAGTCTTGAAAGGCTATCTGACCGACAAGGGCTTCAAGATCTGCTCGGACGCCATGCAGGTGCACGGGGGCTCGGGCTTCACCGAACACTTCCCCGCCAGCCAGTACCTCAGGGACTGCCGCATCAGCCTGATCTATGAAGGCACCAACGGCGTCCAGGCGCTTGACCTGGTTGGCCGCAAGCTGGCCGCCAATGGCGGTCGGGCGGTGATGAGCTTCTTCGCCGAGATCGACGGGTTCGTGGCCGAAAACGCTGGCGACGAGAGTCTGAAGCTATTCGTGGACGCCCTCGCTGGCGCCAAGGCTAAGCTGCAGGAAGCCACCTTCTGGCTGATGCAGAATGGCCTCGCCAACCCCGACAACGCCGGCGCCGCCTCCACCGACTACATGCACCTGTTCGGCCTGACGGGTCTTAGCTACATGTGGGCCCTGATCGCCAAGGCCGCAGGCGCCAAGATCGCGGCCGGTGAGAGCGATCCCTTCTACGCCAACAAGCTGGTCGTCGGCCGCTACTTCATCGATCGCCTGCTGCCGGAAACCGACAGCCACCTGGCCAAGCTGAAGACCGGCGCGGCCGCCATGATGGCCTTGCCCGCCGAGGCGTTTTAAGTTCCCCTGTTATTCAGATCGCCCTCGCGAAGAGCCCAAACCGGCACACGCTAAAGCTGGCTCTCCGCGGGGGCGCCTAGGCGGCCGTCAGCCTGGCCATCATGGCCTCGATGGCGTCGATGCAGACGAAGTTTTCCGGAGTCATCTCAGCTTGCGGGATGAAGATGTCGAACTCCCCCTCGATGGCCAGCATCAGATTGACCATGTCGAGCGAACTCAGCCCCGCCTCGCGCAGGTTGTCAGTCGTTCCCACGGTCTTGGAGATGGCCCGCTTGACCAACATGCGCTGAACGATGGCGCAAATTCGCATCGCTGCCGCCTGGGGCGCCATGGCGTCCATCACGATCTCCACCTTGGGGGCCGACATCTTGCTCACCGTTTGTCCCTTTATTGGCCGCCAATATAGGTCGCCAGCGATGAACGGGTTCTAAAACGGTTCAAGTAAATCAGCCCGCGGTTTTTCAAATAAATCATCAATACCGAATTAACCACATCAAATTCATATAAATAACGCGTTTACCTGTTGTTATCATTAATAAAATCCAAGTTGCTCCGTTAGCGGTTTCTGCGTTTTTTTGGCATAGACATTGCTGTGACGAGGCGGAGGGAATGTTCCCTGCAGCGCTCGTGGATCGTCGATGACCATTCATTATCTTGCCAAGCCGGCGGACGGGACCTCCGTAGCCGAGTTCGATCTGACCGAAGCCGGCTCGTCGCCGCGCCTGGTCGATCTGATCGCTCGGGCGCGAGAGGTGGCGGCCATCGCCGCCGCCCACGCCGTTATCGTGGACGCCGAAGGGCGCTTTCCTCACGAGGCCATCGCCGCCGCCAAGGCCGCCGGCCTGATCGGCGCCATGGTCCCGGTCGAACTTGGCGGCGAGGGCGCCGCCATCTCGACCATCGCCGAGGTCTGCTACACCCTGGCCGGCGGCTGCGCCTCCACCGCCATGATCTACGCCATGCACCAGATCAAGGTGGCCTGCGTGGTGCGCCACAGCGCCCTCAGCCCCTGGCATCAGGATTTTCTGCGCCGGGTGGCGCGCAACCAGCTGCTGCTCGCCTCCTCCACCACCGAAGGTCAGGGCGGAGGCGACGTGCGTTCCTCCAGCGCCGCCGTCATGCATGAGCAGTCGCGGATCAACCTGGAGCGCGCCGCCACCGTCATGTCCTATGGCGAGCAGGCCGATGCCGTGGTCACCACCGCCCGCCGTGGGCCCGACGCCGCCGCCTCCGACCAGGTGCTGGTGGTGTTCGAAAAGGCCGACTACACCCTCGACCGGACCCTGGAATGGGAGACCCTGGGGATGCGCGGCACCCGCAGCGCCGGCTTCGCCATGAAGGCGACCGGTCGCGATCAGCAGATCCTGCCCGAGCCCTACGCTGACATCCACGCCCAGACCATGACCCCCGTCGCTCATATCCTGTGGGGCGGCGCCTGGGCTGGGGTCGCCGCCTCCGCCGTGGAGCGGGCCCGCCTCTACACCCGCAAGAGCGCCCGCGGCATGGAGGGGCAAACGCCCCCTAGCGCCGTCCACTTCACCCGCGCCGCCGCCGCCCTGCGCCAGTTGCGCACCCTGGTCGCCACCTCCCTCGCTCGCTACCAGGCCATCGAGCACGATCCGGCCGCCCTCGCCGCCATGGACTTCCAGACCGCCATCACCCTCCTGAAGGTCGACGCCTCGGAACTGGCAGTGGCGGCGGTGATGAGCGCCATGCGCGCCTGCGGCCTCTCCGGCTATCGCAACGACGGCGACGCCAGCCTGGGACGGCACCTCCGCGACATCCTCTCGGCGCCGATCATGATCAACAACGACCGCATCCTCGCCAATGTGGCCATGTCGGCCTTGCTGACCGATACGCCCCAATCCTTGCACGACTGAACCCGCACCTCACCGAAGGGACCGATCCCATGACCGCAACTGCCGCGACCGTTCTGGAAAAGCCCACCGACCGGCTGGAGCTTTTGGCGCAAACCCTGTTCCGCCCCATGGGCGCGGATGGGGTCTACGCGCGCACCGGCCTCTATGAGGGGGTGGTCGACGCCCTGGCGGCGATGATCACCCGCTATCGCCATCCCCGCGCCGAGGTGTTCCGCTTTCCGCCGGTGATGAGCCGCAAGATGATCGAAACCTCCGGCTATCTGAAAAGCTTCCCCAATCTGCTCGGCTGCATGTGCTGCCTGCAGGGCAGCGAGGGGGAAATCCGCGAGACGGTGAACCGCTTCGTCGAAGGCGATCCGTGGACGGACGATCTTACTGCCGGCGACCTCGTACTCACCCCGGCCAGCTGTTACCCCGTCTATCCCATCGCCGCCGCGCGCGGGCCGGTCCCCAGCGAAGGCTTGCTGTTCGATGTGGCCTGCGACTGTTTCCGCCGCGAGCCTTCCAAGGATATCGACCGGATGCAATCCTTCCGTATGCGCGAATATGTCTGCATCGGCAGGCCCGAACAGATCCAGGCCTTCCGCGAGGACTGGATCGAGCGCGCCAAAGGCATCGCCGATCGCCTGACCCTGCCCTATACCGTCGATCTGGCCAACGACCCATTCTTCGGGCGGGGGGGCCAGTTGATGGCGGTCAGCCAGATCCAGCAGGCGCTGAAGTTCGAGCTTCTGATCCCGGTCATGTCGGAGGAAAAACCCACCGCCTGCATGAGTTTCAACTACCATCAGGACCATTTCGGCGAGGTCTGGGGCCTGCACGGCGCCGACGGCGCCCTCTCCCACACCGGCTGCGTCGCCTTTGGCATGGACCGGCTGGCGGTGGCCATGTTCGCCACCCATGGGCTGGACGTAGACGCCTGGCCGGCCTCGGTGCGCGGGGCGCTGGGGATTTAAGCCCTGGCCTGTCATCCCGGACGGCGAAACCGATCCCGGATCCAGGCGGCGGGTGCAGGATGAAGCGCTGGGTCCCGGATAGCCGCTACGCGGCTTCCGGGATGACAGCGAAGGCTAAGCCGTCCCCCCCGCATCCACGGTCAGGATCGTGCCGGTGACGTTCTTCGCCCCCTCGCTCATCAGATAGCTGACGGCGGCGGCCACGTCGTCCACTTCCGCCAAGCGTCGCAGGGCGCTGCGGTTGGCGATGCGGGCGCGGTCCTCCTCGCTCATGGCAGAGGTGAGGTCGGTATCGATGAATCCGGGCGCCACGGCGTTGACCGTGATCCCCAGGCCCCCAAGCTCGCGCGCCAAGGACTTGGTGAAGCCGACCATGGAGGCCTTGCTGGCTCCGTAGACGGACAGTCCGTTGAAGCCGGTGGAGGCCATGATCGAGGACATGTTGACGATCCGCCCACCCTGGCCCTGAGCCATCATGCTGCGGGAGATATATTTGGTCAGGATGATGGGCGAGAGGGTGTTCAGCCGGATCAGGGCCTCGATCCTGGCGTGGGTCAGATTGGCCAAGAGGCCCTCGGCGCTCCCGCCGGCGTTGTTGATCAAGCCGTAGATCGGCCCGAACTTGGCTTTCAGCGCGCGCGCCAGATCGCCAAGGGCGTCGGTGTCGGCCAGATCGGCAGCGTGGAACTGCAGCCGGCCGCCCGAGACGGCCATGGTCTCGGTCAGCGCCTCGCTCTCGCTGCGGGCCACGGCGATCACCTGGAAGCCCTCGGCGGCCAGGCGGCGGGCGATGCCGAGCCCCAAGCCCCGGCTGCCGCCGGTCACCAGCACATTACGCAAGACGCCGCTCCAACTTGCCGCCGGGGGTCACGGCCAGGGCCTCGACAAAGCGGATCGCCGTCGGGGTTTTGAATGGGGGCAGGACGGCGCGGCAGAGATCGAGGATCTCCGCCTTCACCGTCTCGCTCTCTTCGCCGTTGGCCACCACCTCCGCCACCACGATGGCGCCGGTGATCGGGCTTTTACGGCCCTTGACCAGGGACATGCGGACGCCCGGGTGCCGATTGATCACGGCCTCGACCTCCTCGGGATGGATCTTCAGCCCGCCAACATTGATGACGCCGCTGCGCCGCCCGGTGAAATAGAAGCGCATCCCCCGCTGCTCCACCATGTCGCCGGTGTCGACGAAGCCGTCCGCGTCGGCCAGCGCATCGCCCCCACCCACATAGGCGCTGGCGGTGCGTGAGGAGCGCAGGCGCAGCGACCCGTCCACCACCTTCATCCGCACGTCGCCGTCTTCGCGCCCCATGAAGTCGGCGGGGAAGCCCTCCAAGCCGTCGTTCACCTCGAACCCGACCCCCGCCTCGGTGGAGGCGTAGGCGTGGCCGACCGGCGTTCCCGGAAAGGCGGCTTTCAGGCTGTCGAGCACGGCCTGATCGGCGATCTCGCCCGAAAGCCGAATGTAGCGGGGCTTGACCGCCTGGATCGCCGGGCTCATCAGCGCCCGTCGCCAATGGGAGGGGGTGGCGGAAAGGTGGGTGACGCCCCGGGCGCCCAGTCGGGTGAGGAAGTCGGTGGCGCTCTCCTCCGGGCTAGACAGCACCATCGAACCGCCGCCAAGCAGCGCTCGCAGCAGCATCTGCAGCCCGCCATAGCGGCGAATGTCGTAGAAGGTGCCCCAGATCGGCGGATCGTCCGGATCGTCCGGATCGCCGGGGGCGATGGCGCCGGCGAGGCCGTCCAGGCTATGGACCACCATCTTGGGCCGCCCCGTGGTGCCCGAGGTGAACATCACCCACTCTGAGCGGCGGGGCGCGAAGTTGGAGCGGGTGCGCGGCTGGGGCGCGCCCAAGGGAACGAACTCGACGCCCAGGCCCGGAGGCGGCGGCAGATCGCCGACGATGACGTCCGCAGCGCCGTCCTCCATCACCGACGCCAGGTGCGCGTCGTCCAGGTCCGGCGGCGCGATGATCAGCCGTTTGGCGGCGCCGTCGAGCTCGATCAGGACGAGGGCGGCGCACAACTGATCGCGGGTGCGGATCAGGATGCTCTTACCGGCGAGATCGTCCCGCCGGGCCCCCAGGCGCGTTTCGCCGAAGATCGAGATCAGGGGCACGCTCCGGTCGCGCCCCCACAGCCAGCGGTCTTCGCCGCCGACGGCCGCGATGCGGCTTCTGAGGCACCCCGCCCTAAGCGGCGCGTTCATAGAAGGCCACGAAGTCGCCGAAGGTGGTGGGGAAATAGACGTCGTCGTCGGTGGAGAAGGGATCGAACCCCAGCTCGTCCTCCAACCGCGCCACCAGAATGGCGAAGCAGAGGGAATCCAGGCCGCAGTCGAGCAAGACGAGATCGTCCGAAAGCCGCGCCAGGGACTTGTTCTGCTGAGCGGCGATGCTCTGCATCTGCTCGGTGATGATGGATCGAACGGCCATGGCGAAACCTTGCGAAGCTGAGGCAGAGGCTAGCCGAAAAGCTTTAATGATTGCCGACCGGGGCAGACTGCATTCGCCGTCGGGACGGGAGGGACCAGGGTTGGGCTGCCGGCGAAATGACACCGCCGCTGTCGATTTCAATGCCGAGATCGGCGCAGTCAAATCCATGCTGGTTTTTGAAGAAGCTTGGTGTCAATCCCGCGCGTTAGGTATTGTAGCAGCGGCGGGTTCTGCTAACTTGACGGCGGAAGGCCAGACCACGCGCGCCTTCAAAACGGCAAACAACGCCTCCTTAGCTGCTAATGTCTCCAACGCTCCGTTTGCAGCCCAGTCAACACCATCGACAGGTTCAAGAGAGACTGTAGCGTGCTCAGGGTGCGCCCCGCCTTGGTTGTCGGTCCTACAATCGTCCAACACACAGAAGATGCGGTGTCCTGCCGGTATGTTGTCGTGGCAGATCTGAGCCGCTCGGATGGCACGAACGGAAGCGGCAAGGATTTGATGGAGGGTGCCGCCCGGAGGGCCGTCTTTGATCTGCTCCGCGACCGCATCAGCGGTGAAGGTGGGATTGCGCTGTAACCGCCAGACTGACAACTCTCCCTTAATCAGGTCTCCGACCTTGATCATGGCGGGCTTAGCGCCCTTTGCATTAGTGTGGTTTGGTGCGTAAGCGCCGCGACACACGTCTTCCTCGCTAGCCACAATACCAGGAGAGTTTGGGTGCTGCTGTGCCTGCTCGGCCGGACAGGCCGTCATGCAGCGTCAAAGAGGGTCGCGATCCCATCATCGCTAGCAAAGAACCGAGCGATGCCAGAGTGATCCTCGACTTTGAAACTCTTCGATGTGGCCACCGTTTCCTGTGCGACGACGGTGTTGACGACCACCACGTGTCCATTGCCATTGAAGACAAGAGCAAGCGTGACATTGCTGCTGGCGGAGCCCCACCGCAGTGTCACAGCGCCGGTGTCCTCGTCGATTTCCACCTCAGGCTTATAGGCGCCACTCAGGAATTGGGAAAGCACCGCGTCGACGTCCCGCAACACGTCATGGCCCGGTGATTTGGAGCCAGGGCCATACCAGCCGTCGGTCAGCCGATCGAGATCACGCGTGATTTGTTCGGCAAATGCCTGAAAGCGGTGCGACGTTCCGGTGCCGAGCGTACCAACGACGACGAACATATCCATAAGCGGCTTATGCGTGCATGTGACACATGTAGAGACGTTGTGGCCGTAGAGCACGCTATTGGCAGTCCGCGGAACCTCATGCGGATCGAAGTACGCAAAGCCGGCGCCGGCGCGGCGGAGACTAGTTACGCCGCGTAGGATCGCACCCGTGTGGATGCCGTCGTGCTGGCGAAGTGCGCTCATTTGAAGGCCTTTAAACCAATACGTTGCAAAAGGGCAGGAATCACGAGAGTCGCGACGACGCTCTTGTTCTCCAGGTGGAGATTTTCCATGGACTGCGAAAGCCAAACCTTGTCAGCTTCACGGTCTACCACCTCAGGAATCGCCAAGCGTGTGAGCACCATCGAGTGCGTAATCGATACGGATGCCAGCGTACCTGCGGGGCCCGGCGGGAGTTCTACACTGTCGATGTTCACGTTGTGCAGAACACGGCAATCACCTGTCTGGAACCAGCCGCTATACGCGTGCCAATTGACGCCCCGCTTGAAGCTTGCTGCTGGCAGCAGATCGCCCTCTTGGAGGAGGGCGGATAGATCATAAGCCGCAGCCTCGGTCGTGAAGACATCAACGACGGTCAAGGCGACGTTTGCGATAGGATTGGGGGGCTCTTGATAGCTGAACACGTTCACAACACTTTCGAGATATCTCTGTGCCGCCCCCCAGACTTTTGCCCACCTAGAGTACCGAGTGCATTCGACAGCCGCATGATTCCCCAGGAGCCGGAGCGCCCAAACGGCGGAGCCATCGGGGCGAACAAACGAAAATTCAAGCCCGGCGACGGGCTCTGGGCGGACAGGCTTATTTGGTCCTCCCATATTGAAGGCAAAGACGGTCGGCTCCGCTACCCGGGGCAAGTCCCCTTGCCAGAGTTCGTGATGGTCGCGGACTACTTTTAGGTCATGAGCGTTAAAAGCGCGTGCGAACGTCAAGGCAAACTCCACGCGATCAATCGCGTGATCGTCGTTCACCGGTTGGAATAGGTGTTCCGTCATTGTCCCCTGGGCAGTCAGGACGCGTGAGCGCCCTATGGCTAATGCAGCGCTTCGCTTAACAGACCATTCCACATATGCGTGTCCATCATGAGGCTGACCCGGCCCAGAACGCAACTGTCCATCATTCTAGCGCTCTCATTTGGGAGCCCACCGCCTCTGACCCCAATCTTGCACCCTCCCCCGCAGCCGTCCCATTTCGGGCGCCTGGGAAGCGATCTTCATGTCTGAAGACAATACGGATCGGGTGCGGCGGCGGGAAATCACCGTGGCGGACCTGCCCTCGGTGGCCGATCTCCTCGACGTCGGTTTTCCGGATCGCGGCCACTCCTACTGGCGCCGGGCGCTGGACGCCTTGCAGGGCCGCGCCGCGCCGGCCGGCTACCCACAATTCGGTTATCTGTTGCAAAGCGAAACCGGCATCGTCGGCGTCATCCTCTTGATCTTCACCCAGGTGGATGGGGCGGACGGCCCGGTCCGCTGCAACATCTCAAGCTGGTATGTGGACCCGGCCTATCGGCTGCACGCCGCCCCTCTGATCAACGGCGCCCTGCGCTTCAAGACCGTCACCTATCTGAATGTCTCGCCGGCCGAGCACACCTGGCCGATCCTGGAGGCCCAGGGCTATACCCGCTATACCGACGGCCAGTTTGCCAGCCTGCCGCTGCTGAGCCTCGCCGGCTTCGGCGCCAAGGTGCGCCCCTATGAGCCGGCGCGGGACGATGATCGCCTGCCCGGAGGAGAAGCGGCGTTGCTGGCCGATCACGCCGCCCACGGCTGTCTGGTGCTGGTCTGCGAGCGAGGCGGCGCCCTTGTCCCCCTGGTGTTCCTGCCGCGGGACGTGCGCCCGGTGGGGCCGGTGGTGATGCAGCTGGCCTATTGCCGCGACACCTCTGACTTCATCCGCAGCGCCGGCGCCATCGGCCGCTTTCTCGCCCGCCGGGGCGTGGCCATCGTGCTCTGCGACGGCCAAGGCCCGATCCGGGGCCTGGTGGGACGCTTCTTTAAGAACCGCTCGCCTAAATATTTCAAAGGCGGCGCCCGCCCGCGCCTGAACGACCTCGCCTATACCGAAGCGGTGTTGTTCGGCGCCTAGATCTTGTAGGTCGGGCGCTCATCGGATCGAGGTCAGCATGAGCGACGTTCCCTCTCGCACCGCCGCAGAGGCGCTGGTGGATCAACTGCTGATCCAGGGGGTGAGCCACGCCTTCTGCGTGCCGGGGGAGAGCTATCTGCCGGTGCTGGACGCCCTGCGCGATAGCGGCATCGTCATGACCGTCTGCCGCCAGGAGGGCGGGATGGCGATGATGGCCGAGGCCGTGGGCAAGGCCACGGGGCGCCCGGGGGTCTGCTTCGTCACTCGGGGGCCCGGCGCCGCCAACGCCGCCGCAGGCGTGCATGTGGCCTATCAGGACTCCACCCCGATGATCCTCTTCGTCGGCCAGGTGAAGCGAGCCTTCAAGGGTCGCGATAGCTGGCAGGAGCTCGATTACAAACAGGTGTTCGGCGGGATCGCCAAATGGGCGACCGAGATCGACGACCCCAACCGGATGTCGGAAATCGTCGCGCGCGCCTTCCATGTGGCTATGTCCGGGCGCCCCGGCCCGGTGGTCATCGCCCTGCCGCAAGATATGCTGAGCGCCGTTTCCCACGGGGCCGACGCCCCCTGCGTCACCGCCCCGGAAACCGCGCCGGGGGCAAAGGATCTAGCCGGGCTTCAAGCCCTGCTCGCCGCCGCCAAGCGCCCAATAATGATCGTGGGCGGCAGCCGCTGGGACGAAGCCGCGCGGGCGGCGATGCATCGGTTCGCCGAGCGCTTCGACCTGCCCGTGGCCACCAGCCATCGCCGGGCGGCCCTGTTCGATCCGGACCATGCCGGCTATGCGGGGGAGCTCGGCCTCTCGCCCAACCCCAGGCTGATAGCGCGGATCAAGGCGTCGGATCTTCTGTTGGTTATCGGCGGCCGCCTCGGCGACGTGCCGTCCCAGGGCTATAGCCTGATCGACATCCCCACCCCGCAGATAACCATGGCGCACGTCTTTCCCGACGCGGAGGAACTGGGCCGGGTCTATCAGCCGGCGCTGGCCATCCACGCCAGCCCCCAGGGTTTCGCCGCCGCCCTGGGCGCTCTCGTGCCAGCAACGCCGGTTCCCTGGCGCGGCGAGACTGCCCAGGCTCATGCAGATTATCTTGAGTGGTCCGAGATTCCGACGCCCCAGCCGGGGGCGGTGAATCTGGGCGAGGTGATCGTCTGGCTACGGGAAAACCTTCCCGCCGACGCCATCCTCTGCAACGGGGCGGGCAATTACGCCGCCTGGATCAACCGCTATTACCGGGTGCGGGGGTTGGGCGCTCACATCGCCCCCACCTCCGGCTCCATGGGCTATGGCTTTCCCGCCGCCGTGGCCATGCAGCGGCTCTATCCCGAGCGGCCGGTGGTGGCCCTGGCGGGCGACGGGGATTTCCTGATGACGGGGCAGGAGTTCGCCGTCGCCGTGCAATACGCCCTGCCCATCGTGGTCATCGTCGCCGACAACGGCATCTATGGCACCATCCGTATGCACCAGGAGCGGGACTTTCCCGGCCGAGTCTCCGCCACCGATCTGGTCAATCCTGACTTCGCCGCCTACGCTCGCGCCTTTGGCGGTTTTGGCGTGACGGTGGAAAAGACAGCGGATTTCGACGCCGCCTTTCGGGCCGCGCAAGCTTCCGGCCTGCCGTCCATCGTGCATGTGAAGATCGACCCCGACGCCATCATGCCGGGCACCACTCTGCACGCCATCCGCGATCGGGCCCTGGCCGGGGCGACCGGCTAGGCGTCGAGGAAAAGACCGCGCCCATGCCCCTGGATCCCCGCGCCCAGCGCCTGCTGCACATGCTGTCGGCCTCGGCGCAGGGGCCGGCTTCCCAGAGCGTCGAGGATCGACGCAGCGGCCTCGCCAGCTTGACCGCAATGGTGGGGGGAGAGGCGCCGCAGATGGCGGCGGTCGACGATCTCCAAGCGCCCGGCCCAGGCGGTCCCATGCCGGTTCGCCGATATCGGCCGCTCCATGCGGGCGACGGGGCGATCCTCTTCTTCCACGGCGGCGGCTGGGTAGCGGGGAGCCTGGACACCCACGACGGGGTCTGCCGGCGCCTGGCCATCGCCAGCGGCTGCCATGTCTTCGCCGTGGAATACCGGCTGGCGCCCGAGCATCCGTTTCCTGCCGGCCTGGACGACGCGGCGGCGGCCATCGCCTGGATGGCGGGCGCGGCGGGGGATTTCGGCGTCGATCCCCAAAAGCTGGTAGTGGCCGGAGATTCCGCCGGTGGAACCCTGGCGACCGCCGCCTGCCTGGCGCGGCCGAGGGGCGAGCCGCCCATTGCGCTCCTGCTGCTGATCTGCCCGATCCTCGATCTGGCGGAGGAGAGCGCCTCGCGCCGCGCGTTCGCAGAGGGCTATTTCCTCAGTGCAGCGACCATGGCCAAGGATCTCGCTGACTACACGCCAAAGGGGGCCGATCTGCGCGACCCGCGCCTGTCGCCCCTGCACGCCATCGACCTTTCCCCCCTGCCGCCGACCCACATCCACGTCGCCGAGTTCGATCCGTTTCGAGACGAGGGGCTGGCCTTCGCCGAGCGCCTGACCGCCATGGGCGGGGAGACCACAGCCACCCTGCACCCCGGCATGATCCACTATTTCTACGCCATGCCCGGCGCCATTCCCTATGCGGAGACGGCCTTAGCTGAGATCGGCGCGGCGGTGCGTGGGGCGCCTTCGCCTAAAGCCTGAGGCCGCCGGCGGCGATGCGGGCGAACATCGCTCCGTCCAGCGGCGCATAGGCGCCAGCATCATCCACATAGAGCGCGCCCGCGACTACGGCAGGGTCGAAACCCTCGGCCGCTAAATCCTGCTTCTTCTGCTTGAAGGTCTCGGTGATCGCTAGATCCTTGGCGATGCGGATGAACACCGGCCGGGCGTAGGCGGGCAAGCGCTCCGCCAGCGCCGCCCGCAGCGCCGCCAGATCGAAGGCCTGATCCACCACCAGGGCCGCCATGCCAGCCTTGCCGTCGGCCCCCGGGACCGCAACGCCATAGACATTGGCCTCGATCACGCCGGGGCAGGCGGAGATCGCCGCCGCCACCTCGCCCGTGGAAACGTTCTCGCCCTTCCAGCGGAAGGTGTCGCCCACCCGGTCGACGAAATAGTAGAAGCCGCGTTCGTCTTGGCGCATCAGGTCGCCGGTGCGAAACCAGGCGTCGCCGGGCTCCAGAACGTTCCGCAGCACCTTCTTTTCCGTCTCCGATGCGGCGCTATAGCCCTCGAAACGTCCGACCGCCTCACCGCCCGAGGCGATCCGCCCGATCGCCTCGCCCGCTTCGCCCCGAGAGCAGGGAATACAGAAACCGTCCTCGCCCCTGAGCGGCGCGCCGACCTCTGGATCGAAGCGGACGATGGCCGCGGGAAAGCGGTGGGAGAGGAAGGGCGGGATGCGGCCGATGGCCCCCGGCTCTCCCTCGACATTGTAGAGGGAGAAGTTGCCTTCGGTGGCGGCGTAGAACTCCAGGATCTGAGGGATGGCGAAGCGCTCCTGAAACGGGGTCCAGACCTCGGCGCGAAGACCGTTGCCGCAGGCCAGGCGCAGCCGGTGTCGGGTCTCGTCCGGGTGGGGCGGGACGTTCAGCAGATAGCGACAAAGCTCGCCTATGTATTGGAATAGGGTGCAGTCCCAGCGCACCACATCGGACCAGAACTCCCGAGCCGAGAACTTCTCCTTCAAAACCACCGCGCCGCCATTGACCAGGACGCCGCCCACCGCCACCACGCCGCCGACGCTGTGATACATAGGCAGGCAGTTATAGAGCCGGTCCCCTGGCCCAGATCCCATCATGCCGGCGAACCAGCCCGACCACATCAGCACCCGATGATGGCTGACATTGGCCGCCTTGGGCAGGCCCGTGGTGCCGGAAGTGTAGATCAGGAGCGCCCGGTCGGAAAGGGCGACGGGGCGTTCCTCCTCAGCCGTCAACGGCGCGCCGGATAGGGTGTTTACCGCCTCGTCGATGCGCCGCAGGTCGCCGCTGTCACCGTGGGACCAGACCTCGGCGGAGCCGTCCAGATGGGGCTGCGCGCTCTCGAACCGCGCCATCAACTCGGCGGCGACGATCACGTGCTTGGGCGCGACGATGGCGATCCCGTGGGCCAGGGACGGGCCTGAGAGGTTGGTGTTGAGTAGGGCGACCACCGCGCCGGTGCGGGCGATCCCCAGCCAGATGGCCAGATATTCCGGCCGGTTGGGCATGAGGAGGGCGACGCCGTCGCCAGGTTGCAACCCCGCCCCGAGCGCCCATCGCGCATACTGGCGCGCCCGCACGGCCAGCTGGGCATAGGTGAAGCATTCTCGGTCGGACAACAGGGCAGGCGCATCCCCAAACTGGGCGCCAAGGTCGTCGATCAGCACCGGCAGGGTGCGCCCGGGCACGGCGGTCAGCCGCCCGGTGGTCTCCAAGGCGCGCAGCCAGGTCTTGTTCACCGACGGCCCGGCCGGCGGGCGCGGGAGGATCGCTTCGATCAAAGGGACGTCCTCACGCCGCCTGGGTCGCCTGAGGCGCGTCGGAGGGCCCCTCTTGCGCGGCGACGAGCAGGTCGGCGATGGCGTTCAGCAGGGTCGCGGGATTGACCGGCTTGGCCAGGTGCAGATCGGCGCCCGCGTTCAGGCTGTCGCGGATATGCTCGTCCATGGCGTTGGCGGTCAACATGATCACGGGCATGTGTCGCAACCCGCCGGCGGCCTCCCGCTCGCGGATGGCGCGAGTGGCTTGCAACCCGTCGAGCTCTGGCATCTGCATGTCCATCAGAACGATGTCGAACGGCTCTTCGGCCAGCCGATCCAGGGCCAGGGCGCCGTTCTCCACGATCTGCAGATCGGCGCCGAAGGGCTCCAGGATCAGTTGCACTACTTTTTGATTGGTGGGGTGATCTTCGGCCAGGAGGATCCGGCAGCCTTCCAGGCTGAAGCCCTCCTCGTCGTCTCCATCGTCGACCAGAGCGCCCTGATCTTCCGCCATCGGCAGGGGCAGGGTGACGCAGAACCGCGAGCCTTCGCCGGGAACCGATTGTACGGTGATCTGACCGCCCATGAGGTCGACCAGGGCGCGGCTGATGGAGAGGCCGAGCCCCGCGCCGCCGAAGCGCCGGCGGATCGAGGTGTCCGCCTGCTCGAACCGCTGGAACAGGCGTCCTCGCACCTCTTCGTCAAAACCGATACCGCTGTCATCCACCGCCAAGGTCAAGAGGCCGGCGTCTCGGGTCACCGACAAACGCACCCCGCCTGCTTCGGTGAACTTGACCGCATTGCTCAAGAGATTGGAGAGGATCTGGGTCAGGCGTACCGGATCGCCTCGGTAGAAGCCTTCCGCCTCGGCCGCCACCGACCAACTGAAGCCGAGGCCCTTGGCCGCCGCCGCCCATCGGTGCAGCTCCGCGGTCCCACTGACCACCGCCGCGATCGAGAAGGTTTCTTCAGAAAGGACGATGTCGCCCGCTTCGATCTTGGAGGAATCCAAGACATCGCCCAAAACCTGTTCAAGGAGCCGGCCCGAGGAGATGATCAGCTCGGCCAGCTCCCGGTCGCGGTCGTCGGTCTGATGGCCCGCCAAGGTCTGCGCCACGGCGATGACGCCGTTCAGCGGGGTGCGCAGCTCATGGCTCATATTGGCGAGGAAGCGCGACTTTTCGGCGTTGGCGCGCTCCAGCTCCACGGTCCGGTCCCGCACCCGCTGTTCGAGAAAATTGAGCACGTCGTCGGCTTTTTCCCGCTCGGAGCGAAGGGCGCGGGCGAGAACGCCGATCTCATCGTGTCGCGCTTCGATCTGGGAAGTATGTCCACCCGCCACGGGGGCGAGGCCGACGCGGCAGGCCTGCGCGAGCCGCTCGATCGGGACCAGCACGAGGCGCCGGGCCAAAAGCACCAGGACCGCCGTCTGAACGATCGCGGCCGTCAGCCCCACCAGCAACACCCACCATGCGGACTGCATCGCCGACCACATGACGGCCGTCTTGGGATACATCATCAAGAGGTACCAGTTTGGACCGTCCAGCTTGGCATAGGCGACGATCTGGCGGCCGTCGGGGCTGGTGATGACGCCATGTTCAACGCCGCGCTTACCGATCGATCCGAGCAGGCGCCGCAGGTCGGCGCGGTGCGCGGCCATGGCGAGACCGGCCGGGGAAACATTGCGTTCCCCGGTCATTCCGGGCGAGGCGATGAGGTCGCAGTCGGCGGTGACCACCAGATTGGCGGCCCCAGGCAAGGGATCTCGCACGGCCGACATGAAAAATGTGGTCAAGTCCAGGGTGGATCCAAAGGAGCCGATGTATTGGCCGGCCAGATAGACCGGGGTGAAACATCCCGTCGCCAACCGCTCTCCATGGTTGGCTTGCAGAAGGCGCTGCAGGTTGGTGCAGCGCGTCAGGCGTTCGGGATCGTTCCGCGGCAGGGTTATCAGGGCCATGGATTCATGGCTGATGTCGAGATTGGCCGGCGCTTCCTTGCGATAGAACATCAACCGATCGGGTCGGTCGGGGCCGAACATCACCAGGCGGGTCTGGGGCGGGGCGAAGAAATAGAAATTGTCGTATTGGTTGTGGGACGCTTGGCCGAAATTCGACACGACTTTGAAAGCCGCCGCGAAGGCGGTTTTTTGCTGTAGCGACATGTGGGCCGCATCGCCGATGAAGGCGCCCATCCCGTAGATGAATCCACCGGCCTTGAGCGGTTGACCGTCAAAGCTCTCGGGCCGGCTGCGCCGGGTGCCGTCCCCTTTGGCGGGATAATAGTCCGAGATTAGACCGTCGACCCGCGAGGGGGAGATGGCCTGCATCCGGCGTCGCAGCTCATCGCCGGCGGCGGTTTGCACCGCACTGAGGGTCGAAAAGCGCCGGTCGATATTTCGGGCGCGCTCGCGGACGTATTGGCTGAGGAAATCCACCTGCCGGCCCGCCAACTCGTGCTGGAAGGCGGCAAAGGCGCCTATGGCGGCGACAACCGTCGTGACCAGGGCCAGGACGCCGATACTGACAAGGAAATCCTTGGATAGAGACTGCGTTTTCATATCAACCCAGCGGCGGCCGAAGGTTTAGGCCTAAACCCATGGTGTTGAAATTGAGTTAGGATAAGCGTTCGCAGCTTCCACTGCTTCAGCCGCCAGGCGCTAGGGGCGTTGGTATAGTACTGTCGGCGCGTCCTTGTAGATCGCGTGCGCGAACGCTCGGTAGCCCAGGTGCTCCGCCACGCGGATCGAGGCGGTGTTTTGTGGGTCGATCATGCAGACGGTGCGAACGCCCGCGCCAAACCGCCCCTCCGCCCAGGCCAAGACCGCTTGAACGGCTTCGGACGCATAGCCCTGACCATGGGCCCAGGGGCGGAGCGCCCAGCCCATCTCCGGCGTGTCGCCAAAGGTGGGGTCGAGGGCGCGTCTGAAATTAGCCAAGCCGACCTCGCCGACGAAGCGGCCTGTCGCCGCCTCCCGGACCGCCCAGAAGCCGTAGCCGAGGGTGGCCCAGTGGCCGACGTAGCGAAGAAGCCGGGTCCAGACCTCCTCCTCGGTGAAGGGGCGTCCGCCGATGAAGCGCACCACGTCCGGATCCGTCCAGAGGGCGACGCTCTCGGCAAAGTCCTTCAGCCCGTGGCCGTGCAGGATCAGCCGGTCCGTTTTAAGCTCGGGCGCCTTGCGAAGGGCGGTGTCGACCGTCTGCATGAGAGCAGGGTGAACCATGCCGCGCCACCCGTCGAGGGTCAGACGTCGAAGGTCACGCCCTGGGCCAGGGGCAGGGTCTTGCCGTAATTGATCGTATTGGTAGCCCGGCGCATATAGGCGCGCCAGCTGTCGGAGCCGGATTCGCGACCGCCGCCGGTCTCCTTCTCGCCGCCGAAGGCGCCGCCGATCTCTGCGCCCGAGGGGCCGATGTTGACGTTGGCGATGCCGCAGTCCGAGCCCTGGCTGGAAAGGAAATATTCGGCCTCGCGCATATCGTTGGTGAAGATCGAGGACGACAGCCCTTGGGGCACGTCGTTCTGCATGGGAACCGCCTCGTCCAGATCCCGGTAGCGCATGACGTAGAGGATGGGAGCGAAGGTCTCCTGGCGCACGATCCGGGTCTGATGGGGGATCTCGACCAGGGCGGGTCGCACATAGGCGCCGCCGCCAAGCTCCACGACCTCTCCGCCATGGACGACGCCGCCATCCCCCTTCGCTTTTTCAAGCGCCGAGCGCATCCGCTTCAACGCGTCGGCGTCGATCAGGGGGCCGACGAGGTTGGAGGCTTCGCGAGGATCGCCCACCTTCACCGAGGCATAGGCGGCCTTCAGGCGCGGCAGGAATGTATCGTAGACGGTCTCCTGCACGAACAGGCGGCGAAGGCTCGTACACCTCTGGCCAGCCGTGCCCATGGCGGAAAAGGCGACCCCGCGAAGGGTCAGATCCAGGTCGGCGGAGGGCGCGACGATGGCGGCGTTGTTGCCGCCAAGCTCCAAGAGGGCGCGCGCGAAGCGATCGGCGAGCCGCGGCCCCACCGCTTGCCCCATGGCCGTCGAGCCGGTGGCCGAGACGAGCGCAATCCTGGGATGATCCACCAGCACCTTGCCAAGGTCTCGCCCGCCGATCAGCAAGGTGGACAGGTGGCCGGGAACCTCTCCGAACTTGGCGACCGCGCGCTCGAACAAGGCCTGCACCGCCATCGCGGTGAGCGGCGTCTTCTCGGACGGCTTCCACACCACAGGGTCGCCGCAGACGATGGCCAGGGCCGCGTTCCAGCACCAGACCGCCACGGGGAAGTTGAAGGCGGAGATCACCCCCACCACGCCGAGCGGATGCCAGGTCTCCATCATCCGGTGTTCGGAGCGCTCGGTGGCGATGGTCAGGCCGAACAGCTGGCGCGAGAGGCCGACGGCGTAGTCGCAGATGTCGATCATCTCCTGCACCTCGCCCTGGCCTTCGGAGGTGATCTTGCCGGCTTCCAGGGTCACCAGCCGCCCCAGGTCGGTCTTGGCGGCGCGCAACTCTTCGCCGAACAGGCGGATCAGCTCGCCTCTGCGCGGCGCGGGAACCCTGCGCCAGAGGAGGAAGGTCTCATGCGCCGAGTGGATGGCGTTGGTGGCCGCCTTGGAGTCGGTCTCAGTGACCTCAGCCACCGTCTCGCCCGTGATCGGGGATAGGACGGCGAGCGAGCCTTTGGTCAGCGCAGTCTTGGGAACGCCCAGGCGGGCGAGCACCTCGACGACCTCGGCGCGGACGGACATGATGGATGCTGGGGCGTTCATGCGTGGACCTTCATTGAAGACAGGACCGGGGAGGCCGTAGGCGGCGCGTCGGTCGCCGACCAAACCGCGTCCAAGGCGCGACCGTCATCGGCGTAGACCCCGCCAAAGCGATTGTCGAGGAACAGACCGAGCCCAATTTCCTCCTGTCTAACAAAACCAACCCGTGGCAAATGGCCGCCGGCCAGCAGATCCAGCGCCGTGCAGATGCCCGCGGCGGTGGTGATCTGGATGGCGCTCCGCATCACCCCGCCCACCGATTGGGCGTAGATCTTATGGGCGTAGGTCTCCTGCATCAGCCGCCCGCCCTTCATGCCGGAGACGGTGACGAAGACGATCACCACGTCCTGCAAGGTGGCGGGCACCGCGTGCTCCAGGATGTCCTTCAACACCTCGCGGCGATGGCGGAGGCCGAGGTCGTTGAGCAGGGCCTTGATGATGGCCGCGTGGCCGGGATAGCGGATGGTGCGGTAGTTGAGGTTCCGCACCTTGCCCAAGAGGGTCTCGCAGAGGGTGCCCAGGCCCCCTGAGGTGTTGAAGGCCTCATAGGTCATGCCGTCCAGCGAGAAGCTTTCGCACTCCTCCATCGCCTGGGTTTCGCGCAGCACCCCGTCGACGATGGCCTCGCAGGGTTCGCAATATTCGTTGATCACCCCGTCGGTGGACCAGGTGAGGTTGTAGTTCAGGGCGTTGGAGGGGTATTTGGGCAGGGCGCCCACCCGCATACGCACGTCGTGCAGTTCATCGAACCCCTTTGCCAGGTCGTGGGCGACGATGGTGATAAAGCCTGGCGCCAGGCCGCATTGGGGTGTGAAGGCGGTGGCGGCGTCCTTGGCCAGGGCCTTCACCACGCGGGTGGACGCAACATCCTCGGTCAGGTCGAAATAGTGGGCGCCCGCCGCCTTGGCCGCCTCGGCGATACGGGTGGTCAGGTGGTAGGGGGCGGCGCTGAGCACTGCGAACGGCGCGCCGAGCGCTCCGCGCAAGGCGGTCGCGTCGCTGATGTCGATAATTCGACGTTTAACGCCGTCGCAGCCTTCCAAGGCGTCCAGGTGCGCCTGCGACCGATCGATCACTGTCACGCAATAGTCGCCGCTGCGATGCAGGAGTTGGGCTATGGTGGAGCCGATCTTGCCGCCGCCGATGATGGTGATGTCGCGCATGGCGAAGCCTCCCGTTCAAAGGCAGCGTCGCCGCTGGCGACGTCGAAATCCATTGCCAAACTGACGATATGTGACGATGGTCTGGACGAAATGACGAACGTTCACGACATTACGCCCGATCAGATCGATCGGCAGCTGATCGGACTCCTGCGCGGCAACGCCCGCGCCTCGGTCTCCGAGCTAGCGCGGACGTTGCGGCTCTCCCGCACCACGGTGCAGAGCCGGCTGGAGCGGCTGGAGCGGTCCAAACGCATTGCAGGCTACACCATCCGCCTGTCGGAGGCCTATGAGCGCGGGCAGATCCACGCCTATGTGATGATCACCGTGCATCCCAAGCAGGCGGCGCTGGTGGCGGAGCAGATCAAGGGCCTCCCCGGCGTCAGGCGACTGCAGTCGGTCTCGGGCCCGGTGGACATGATCGCCCTGATGGACGCGCCCTCGGCCGCCGACATGGACGTCATCATCGACGCCATTGGCGCCTTGGAAGGGGTGGAGCGCACCACCTCCTCTATCGTCCTCGCCACCAAGTTCGACCGATGAGTCCCCGGCTAGAGGCCATCGTGCTGGCGGGCGGCGCGGGCAAGCGTTTCGGCGGCGGCAAGCTCTTGGCGCCCTACCGGGGCGGCGAGTTGATCGACGGGGCCTTGCGCGCCGCGTTCGGCGCTCCGGTGCAGGGGGTGATCGCGGTCACCGGCTATGACGGCGAGCGGGTGGCCGAATCCATCACAGGCTTCGCCCAGAAGCACGGCGCCGGAACGCCGCTACGGATCGTCCACGCCGCCGATTACGGGGAAGGCATGGCCGCCACCCTTCGTGCGGGTGTGGCGGCGCTGGATGCGGAGACCGACGCCGCCTTCGTCTTCCTCGGCGACATGCCCGCCATCCACAGGGACACGTCCCAGCGCCTGGTCGAGGCCTTGGGCGACCACGCGGCGGCGGCCCCGATTCACGATGGCCAGAGAGGCCATCCCGTGCTGTTCAGCCGGCGCCTGTTCGCGGCTCTCGCCGGTCTCACCGGTGACATGGGCGCGCGCGATCTGCTGGACGCCCTGGGCGGCGATCTCGCCTTGGCGGCGGTGGAGGACGACGGCGTTTTATTCGACGTTGATCGTTGGGCCGACCTCGCCCGTTGAAGGCCCTATTGCCACCAGGATCTCCCGGCGCCAGATGCGCTTCATGATCGCTCCACTGCCAATGGCCGCCGCTCCAGACCTTCAGACGGAGAGTCCGTTCGACTGGCCGGCTTTCGGACTGCAGGACGATATCCGCCCTGCGCTCGCTCAGGCCATGGCGGCCGGTCGGCCAGCCATCCTGGCCACCCTCTATGATGTACTGGGCGGCGCGCCGCGCGGGGTGGGGGCGCAGATGCTGTTCGATGGCCAGACCATGACCGGCTTTCTCTCCGGCGGCTGCATCGAGGCCGACGTGGCCCTCCACGCCCAGGCGGTGATGGCCGACGGCGCAGCCCGCCGCATCGTCTATGGCGAAGGCGGGCCTGTGGACATCCGCCTGGCCTGCGGCTCGCGCATCGATCTGCTGTTGGAGCGGGTCGCCCCGGAGGACAAGGCGGCCGCGGCTTTGCTCGCCCTCGCCGCAGCCCGGCGACCAGCCCTATGGCTGACCGACGGACGCCTGCGGGCGGTTTGCGCGGACGACGATCTGGCCGCCCTCCCCGCGCCCTTTCGCGCCGCCGCGGCGGCCGCCCGGACAGGCCCTTGTGGCCATGTGAATGCGCCCTTCGCTGTCTACCGCGCCTATCGGCCGCCTCTGCGGCTGATCGTTCTGGGAGGCGATCCCATCGCCCTGGCCGTGGTGCGCCTCGCCGCCGACATGGGCGTCGAGACGGTGTTGATCCGTCCCAAGGGGCCGATGGCCGCCCCCTTCCCGGCCGTGCGCTATCTACGCGGGCCGATGGACCAGGCCCTGACCGCGTGTGGGGCGGATCCGTGGACCGCCATCGCCATCCTCACCCATGACGCGGATCAGGAACACGAAGCGTTGACGGCGGCCCTTGCCACAGACGCCGGCTATGTCGGCGCGCTCGGCAGCCGCCGCCGGATTCCTGAGCGCAACGCCCGCCTCCACGCCGCCGGCGTTTCGACAGCCGCCACCGATCGGGTGCACGCCCCCATCGGCCTGCCCATCGGGGGCAAGTCGCCCTGGGAGATCGCCGTCTCCATCATTGCCGAGATCGTGGCGGAGACGGCGGCGGGAAAGTCTTAAGGCAAACCGGCGTTAGGCCGTCGGTAGGGACAACCGCGGCCACCGTCTTGGGGACTCCAGCCACGTCCCGATGAGAAGCGCCCCAAGGGCGAGGTAGCTGAAAATCTCCATGCCGATGAAATAGGCGCGCGCGCGCACCTGATGATCGATCAGCATGGCCACATGCATGATGACCTCGAGGATCATGAAGGCGGCGGCCCAGAGCGGCCAAAACCGCTGACTGCGCAGAGCCAAGCCGAGCAGACCGACCGTGTAAGTCCCATCGACGGCGAAGATCGCAAGCTG
Organism: Caulobacter sp.; assembly: GCA_026225565.1. Classification (GTDB taxonomy): domain Bacteria; phylum Pseudomonadota; class Alphaproteobacteria; order Caulobacterales; family Caulobacteraceae; genus CAIOYC01. Next base: position 25,851 of record JAMFTA010000222.1, read on the forward strand.
CACATTTTCAAGGCGCGACACGTCTTGCAGCAGCGGCGTCAACGTCCACGCAGCGAATGTCAGAACTGCGCCCCACCATTCGCTGCGTTGTCCTCGCCATAATGCGTAGGCGCAAACCAGCACAAGCGAGAGATTGCTGATGACCTGGGCCGGCGTGTCGAAGTGCATGGGACTCTCGCATGAGCGAGAGTCCCCGAAAACGCAACCACTGCTGTTAATAATCAAGCCGCCCCTTGGGTGGCTTGCACCGCGTGCAACTGACGCGCCATTGGCAGCACTTCCGCATCGTTGGGCTTCACGCCGCCTCCGCCGGCCGCCACCACGTTCACGGCGCCGAGACCGATCTGGGTCTGGGCGAGGCTGAGTTCGCGGTGGGTGGCGACGATATGGTTTCTGGCCAGACCGAGGGCGCTCATCGCCTCGATCGCGCGCTCAAGAGCGCCTTGTCCGATCAGGGCGGAAAGTCCGGCGTCGGCGCGGAGTGACGGCATCTGGCCAGCCAGGGCGGCGGTGCTGGCGAGTGCAGCATCGATGGCGGTCTCTGCGGTGATGAGGCTTGCGGCCACTTGTTCAGCGATTTGACGGCGTTGCTTGAGCATGACGGTCCCCTTCACGCGGGCGCATGGCCCGGCGTGTTCTGCTTGAATGTTGATGAGAGAAGGACGCTTGGGATGGCGCCGCCGACGAAAGCCGACCTGCTGGCGCCCTAGATAAGATCTTTAAGGGCGTGCAATCCCGCCAGGACGGCGCCGAACGCAAGTCCGGAGCCGATAACGATGGCGAGGATGAAGCCCATTCGCTCGAGGAGGCTTAGCTCATTCCGCCCTCCTCCCCCGCTGGATGGAAGGTCTCGTCCATCAAGACCGAGGCGATGCAAAGCACCTCGCGCAGCACCTGCTCGGACGGTTTGAAGGCTGCCTGTTTGCGGGTCGCTGAAACCAAAGTCGCCGCGAGCCGTTTCTGCGCCGGGGTGACCGCCAGCTCCACGAGCTGTCGGTGCAGTGCTTCCCAGGTCACCGTCAATCCAGGCGTCGGGGGCTGAACCGTGCGGCGCTCGAACCGGAGCACCTCGCCGGAATTGCGCATCCCGCCCGCCGCTCTCGATGTCTTCGGTCCACTCATTCACCCGCTCCTGTTGGAACGGATCAGGCACGAGGCGGGCGGCTGCGGCTATCCCTACAGGGTCGCCTCCCGATGCGTCAGGGATGGGCGCATCAGGGATGGGCGCCTCCCGATAGTGAGCGGCCACCATGCGGGCGGCGTCATAGCGCGTGCCGACGCCCAAGCGTTGACGCGCCTTATCCAGATGAGTGTCGACGGTATGTTTGGAGATTCCCAGACGACGGGCGATCTCCTTGGAGCTGAGATGCTGATCGACCAGCCGCAGACATTCGCGCTCGCGCGGCGTCAGAAGATCGATGGCCACATCGGGCCGTGCATAAATCTCCCCCATGAGCTGAAAATCTCATGCATTCCATGCGGCCTGTCCACGACTTAATGAACAATCCGGGAAATAAATTGCACTTCACGCTTATACAATCAGGAGGAGGCGCAAGGGCGCGTCGCTTAAAGGCCGAGCCCGCCGAAGCAGGCGTACTTGATGTTGAGGTAGTCCTCGATGCCGTATTTGGAACCCTCGCGGCCGACGCCTGAATCCTTGTAGCCGCCGAACGGCGCGACCTCGGTAGTGATCAACCCCTCGTTGAGCCCGACGATGCCGTACTCCAAAGCCTCCATCACCCGGAAGCTGCGACCGAGATCCTTGGTGTAGAAATAGGCGGCGAGGCCGAACTCGGTGTCGTTGGCCATGGCGATGGCCTCTTCCTCGGTCTTGAACTTGAAGAGCGGGGCGAGGGGACCGAAGGTTTCCTCGCGCGCCACGATCATGTCCGGGGTCATGTCCACCAGCATGGTGGGTTCGAAGAAGCTGCCGCCGAGCACGCTCGGCTTGCCCCCGACGACGATCTTCGCCCCCTTGGAAAGGGCGTCCTCGATATGGGCCTCAACCTTCTGCGCGCCCTTGACGTCGATCAGGGGGCCCTGGCTGACGCCGTTCTCCAGGCCGTTGCCGAGCTTGAGCTTGCCGATAGCCGTGGCGAACTTCTCGGCGAAGGCCTCATAGACCCCCGCCTGAACCAACATCCGGTTGGCGCAGACGCAGGTCTGGCCGGAGTTGCGGAACTTAGAGATCATCGCCCCTTCCACCGCCGCGTCCAGGTCAGCGTCGTCGAAGACGATAAAGGGGGCGTTGCCGCCAAGCTCCATCGACACCTTCTTCATGTGGGCCATGGCGTTGGAGGCCAGCGTCTTGCCGACCTCCGTGGAGCCGGTGAAGGTGATCTTCTTCAGCTTTGGGTTTTCGCACATTTCGGCGGCGATCTCGGCCGCCGAGCCGGTGACCACATTGATCACCCCTGCGGGGAAGCCGACCTCCTCCGCAAGGACCCCGATGGCCAGGGCCGAATAGGGAGTCTGGGTGGCGGGCTTGATGACGATGGGACAGCCGGCGCCGAGCGCCGCGCCGAGCTTTCTGGCGATCATGCTGTTGGGAAAGTTCCAGGGGGTGATGGCGCCCACCACGCCCACCGGCTCCTTGGTGACGAGGAGGCGCTTGCCCTTCCACGGCGAGGGGATGATGTCGCCGTAGACCCGCTTACCCTCTTCGGCGAACCAGCGGATATAGTTGGCGCCGAGCGCAATCTCGCCCTTGGCCTCGGTCAGGGACTTGCCCATTTCCGAAGTGAGGAGCCTGGCCAGGTCGTCGCGGTGGGCGTCGAACAGATCGGCCAGCTTCATCATCAGCTTGGCCCGCTCGGCGGCCGGCGTGGCGCGCCAGGCCGCCAGGGCGGCGTAGGCGGCGTCGATGGCCGCCGCCGCCTCAACGCGACCGCAACGGGGGATGGTCCCGATGATCTCGAGCGTGGCGGGGTTGTTGACCTCGATGGTCGCGCCGGAATCCGCGCCGCGCCAGGCGCCGCCGATGAAGCAGGCTTCTTTTTGAAACGAGAGCAGGGCCATCGGAACATCTCACGGTGAAAGCAGGCGGTCAGCGCCCCTACTTAAGGAAGGCGCGCCGGTTAGACGAGGCTTTTGCGGCAAACGAAACCGCTATGCGGAAACCCGCGCCCGGGGGCTGCGTCCGACAGGCGATCAATCCGCCCCGTAGAGCATGTCAAAGGGAACCGGCGCCCCTGCTTCCACCGCCTTGACGGTGACGCCCGGATAGCCGACCACCCCGTCCTCGCTCTGCGCCCACGCCTTGGTCACCAGATCGCGCAGGGCCGCGGCGCCCGCCGCCACTCGCCCGGTGACGAAGGCTACATCCTGGGGGTCCTTGGGGGCGAAACCCTTCTGGCTCCACAGCCGATAGGTGGGCTCGACGGTGGCCAGGGTGGTCTGCAGATAGTCGGCGACGCAGACCTGGATCGCTTCGGTGCAGACGGCCGGCGGAGCCATGGCGTCACGCACGCCCGCCTTGGTGACGTTGGCGAAGACGTAGGGCCCCTCGAACGGCACGTGGATCTTGTCCTGAGTATAATGGTTTGGGTTCGGATAGTCGCCCCAGCCGTTGTAGTGGATGGAGACATGCATGGGCATACTGGCGTCGCCGACGAAGTGGCTCCAATAGCCGAGATCGCGGATGGTGATGGCCTCGCGCAACTTCAGGTCGGCGGTCAGCCAGGCGAGTTGCGCCGGATCGGTCCAGGTTTTCCGGACGGCGGTCTCCACCCGGTAGTAGGCGAAGTCCTTCACCAGCTGCTGATAGCCGTCGATCAGATTGTAAAAGAGAAAGCCGCCCTTGTTCATCGTTGTCCCGGCCGTGTGCAGCGAAGCCTCATAGGCCTCCTTGTCGCGCGGCATGGCTGCGATCGGGTCGCCGCCAAGGGTCTTGCCCTGGTCTGTAAGGTCGGTGAAGTGGCCGGGATCGAGGTCGGCGTCATGAGGCTGTCCAGCGCCGCGAGAACGGTCGGGCTCACGCGCCAGCTCGCCGATGGCGTCGGACGCTTCGCGGGTGTGCAGGAAGGCCGGCAGAGCGGTCGGCAGGGCCTCGGTCGCCAATTGACCGATCAGCCTGTGCCCGGTCGAGCCCCAGGCCAGGGCCTGGCTGGCGGCGAGGCTGGCGACCAGGGCGGCGGCGGCGAACAGGGGAAGGCGCATGAACAAACCTTTGCGATGACGGTCATCATAGGGTCGGTTTGTATCGGAGATTTGTCGGCGGGCGACATCCGTTCTGACGCGCTACAGCCCCAGCTCGGCATCGATGCGCTTGACCCAGGCGGCCACCGCTGGAAACGCCGCCAGATCGAAGCCGCCCTCGTGGGCCATGCGGGTGTAGGCGAGAAGGGAGATGTCCGCGCAGGTGAGCGCGCCGCCCACCAGATAGGGAGAGGCCTCCAGCCACTTCTCCATCCGCGCCAAGGCATGCTCGCCGCGTTCCTTCAGCTTAGGATCGAGCTCGGCTTCGGGCACGCCGAGATAGAGCATGTGGAAGCGGCGAACGGCGATGTACGGCTCATGGCTATACTGTTCCCAGAACAACCACTCATACATCTTGGCCCGCCAATAGGCGTCGGCGGGGATCAGGGGCGAGCCCTCGGCCAGATGTACGATGATGGCGTTGGATTGGGCCAGGGTGCGGCCGTCCTCGAACATCACCGTCGGCACCTGGGCGGCAGGGTTCAGGCGGCGGAATTCGTCGCGCTGGGTCTCGCCCTTCACCACATCCACCTCGATCCACTCATAGGGGATGGAGAGGCGATCGGCGGTCCACTTCACCTTCAGGCAGTTGCCGGAGATGCTATCTCCATAGATGGTGATGGTCATGGGCTAGCCGACAAACGCCCGTTCCAGCACAAAGTCCCCCGGCTCGTGGTTGGAGCCCTCCACCAGGCCCTGGCTCTCCAGGATGGCGGCCACCTCCTTGATCATGCCCATGGCGCCGCAAATCATGATGCGGTCTTCCGCCGGATCGAACGTATCGATGGGCAGGCCGAGATCACGGAACACGGCGCCGGAGAGGATGCGGTCGGTGATGCGTCCCTCGTACTTGAAGGGCTCGCGGGTGACGGTGGGGTAGTAGAGCAGTTGCTCCTTGGCCAGCTCCCCGAACAGCTCGTGCTCGATCAGGTCCTTCTCGAAGAGGTCGCGGTAGGCGAGGTCGACGATGCTGCGCACCGTGTGGGTGACGATGATCTGCTCGAACTGCTCATAGGCGGCGGGGTCGCGGGCCACCGACAGCCATGGCGCCAGGCCCGTGCCCGTCCCGATCAGCCATAAGCGCTTGCCGGGCTTCAGGGCGTCAAGGACGAGCGTGCCGGTAGGCTTCTTGCCCATCAGGATCTGGTCGCCGACCTTGATCTTCTGCAGACGCGAGGTGAGCGGGCCGTCGGCCACCTTGATGGAGAAGAACTCCAGTTCCTCCTCCCAGGCCGGGCTGGCGATGGAATAGGCTCGAAGGATCGGCTTCTTGCCGTCCTCACCCGGCAACCCAATCATCACGAACTCGCCCGAGCGGAAGCGGAAGCTCGGCGGCCGGGTGATGCCGAAGCTGAAATACTGGTCGGTCCAGTGCTTCACCCACAGAACCGTCTCCACGTGGAAGGCGCTGTTCTGGGCCGGCGCGGCCAACACCGCATTCGATTCGCTCATGGTACGTCCACTTATAGGGTTGCCGGCGATCGCCGGGCCGACCGGCGCCATTGGCGGGAGGGATTAGATGCCATCGCCGATGCTTTCGGCGTCGGCGGGATGCGCGGCGCGCGGCGTATGGATGCCGCACTCGATCTTCTCAGAGCCGGACCAACGTCCCGAGCGGGCGTCGGCGCCCTCCTCCACCGGCTTGGTGCAGGGCCAGCAGCCGATCGAGGGATAGCCGAAGGCGGCCAGAGGATGGGGCGGCAGGTCGTGTTCGGCCACATAGGCGTCGAGATCGGCCTTGGACCAGTTGGCTAAGGGGTTGAACTTGATCTTGTCGCCCTCGCCCCGCTCCACCACCGGCAGGCTGGCGCGGGTTGAGGCCTGGAAGCGCTTGCGGCCCGTGATCCAGGCGTCGAAATGCTCGCGCAGCGCCCGGTCCAGGGGCTGGACCTTCCTGATATCGCAGCAGCCGTCGGTGTCGGTCTTGTAGAGGTCGGCCTTGGGGTCCTTTAAAGCCAGGTCCTGGAAGGCGGGGCGGAGGTCTCGCACGTCGGTCAGGCCCAGCCGCGCGGACAGCACCTTTCGGTAGTCCAGGGTCTGGCCGAACTGGTGGCCGGTGTCGAGGAAGAGGACCGGGATCGAAGGATCGATCTCGGCCGCCATATGCAGCAGCACCGCCGACTCCGCTCCGAAGGAAGAGACCAGGGCGAGCTTGCCGGGATAGGCGCGGAGGGCCGCGCGCAAGATCTCCTGCGGCGTGGCGTGGCGCAGGCGCGCGTTCAGCGCATCGACGGTGGGATCAAGAGCACGGTCGAAGGCCATCAGTCCCTCCCTTCACGAAAGGGCGCGGCGTTGGCGCGCTCATTGTTAGCGCCCTGGATCGCCCGCGCCCGCTCCACGAAGGCTGGCGCGCGCTCGTCATTGGCCGCCTGATAGACGTGGCGGAAGCGCCCGGCAGAGCGGGCCCAGTCTTCCGCCGTGGAGCCATCGGTGGGCTCGAAGGCGTCAAAGCCGCAACGCACCATCTCGAAAGCCTGGTCGCGCAAGACGTCGCCCACCGCCCGTACTTCGCGCACGAAGCCGAAGCGTTCGCGCAGCAATGCGGCGGAGGAATAGGCTCGCCCATCGCGGAACTTCGGAAAAGCCAGGGCCACCAAGGCCAGACGCGGAAGATCGTAGGCCAGATCCTCCACCCGCTCCGCCGGCTCGATACGCACGCCCACAGGGCGGCCGTCGTCAAGCAAGGCGGCGCCCTCGGTCTGGAAGCGGGCCAGGGACAGGATCACCCCGCCCCCCCCTTCAAAAAGGGCGGCCGGGATCGCGTCCTCGTCGGCGACGGAGACAAAGGTGTTGGGAGCTTCGATGGCCCCCGCTTCGGTCAGCTTAATCAGCGTTGGCATAGACAGCCTCCTTGAAGGGCTGGGCGCCGATGCGGCGATAGGTGTCGAGGAACCGCTCGCCCTCGTGGCGGGCCCTGATATAGGTATCCACCAGGGTTTCCACAGCCTCGGTCACCTTGGGTGCCGGCAGGGCGGGCCCCAAGATCGCGGAGATCGACGCATCCTCCGCGCCTGAACCGCCGAGCGAGATCTGGTAGAACTCCTCGCCCTTCTTATCGACGCCGAGAATGCCGATGTGGCCCACATGGTGGTGGCCGCAGGCGTTGATGCAGCCCGAGATCTTGATCTTCAGCTCGCCGATCGCCTCCGCCCGCTCCGGATCGGCGAAGCGCAGGGCGATGGCCTGGGCCACCGGGATGGCGCGCGCGTTGGCCAGCGAGCAGTAGTCCAGCCCGGGGCAGGCGATGATGTCGCTGACCAGGTCGATGTTGGAGGTGGCCAGGCCCTGGACCTTGAGCGCCGTGAACAACGCCGGAACATCGTCCAGCTTCACGTGCGGCAGCACCAGGTTCTGGGTGTAGTTCACCCGCACCTCGCCGAAGGCGTAGCGGTCGGCCAGATCGGCGATTGCCTCCATCTGCTCGGAGGAGCAGTCGCCGGGGGTCTCGCCCGGCGCCTTGAGCGACACCTCGACAATGCCGTAGCCGGCGATCTTGTGCGGCTTCACATTGTGACGGACGAAGCGCGCGAACGCCGGATCGCTCTTGGCAGAGTCGAACGCCTTGGAGACCACAGGCAGGGTCTCGAAGGCATGGGGCTGGAAAGCGCCGCGGATGCGGGCGAGCTCGGTGTCAGGCAGGTCCACGGCGGCGCC
>JAMFTA010000223.1 GCA_026225565.1 Caulobacter sp.
AGGCCACGTCCTCGACGGTGGCGAAGCCTTCGGTGACCAGCAGCTGGGCGATGACTTCGTCCACGTCCAGGGCTTCCTGGAACAGGGCGGTGCGCTCGCTGAACTCGCGCTGGCGGCGCTCTGACTCCTGGCTCTCGGTCATGATGTCGATCTGCCAGCCGGTCAGCTGGGAGGCGAGACGCACGTTCTGGCCGCGGCGGCCGATGGCGAGGGACAACTGCTCGTCAGGCACCACCACCTCGACCCGGCCTTCTTCCTCGTCCATCACCACCTTGGAGACTTCGGCGGGGGCCAGGGCGTTGACGATGAAGGTGGCTTCGTCCGGGTTCCACTGGATGATGTCGATCTTCTCGCCTTGGAGCTCGGCGACAACGGCTTGCACACGCGAGCCCCTCATGCCGACGCAGGCGCCGACCGGATCGATGGAGCTTTCGTTGGAGAGCACGGCCATCTTGGCGCGCGAACCCGGATCGCGGGCCACGGCGCGGATCTCGATGACGCCGTCATAGACTTCCGGCACTTCCTGGGCGAACAGTTTGGCCATCAGGCCGCCGTGGGCGCGGCTGAGCATGATCTGCGGGCCCTTGGCCTCGCGGCGCACGTCGTAGATGTAGGTGCGGATGCGGTCGCCGAGGTTGAAGGCTTCGCGGGGGATCGACTGATCCCGGCGCATGATGCCCTCGCCGCGTCCCAGATCGACGATGGTGTTGCCGTATTCGACGCGCTTGACCACGCCGTTGACGATCTCGCCGACGCGATCCTTGAATTCTTCGAACTGACGCTCGCGCTCGGCTTCGCGGACCTTTCCGGTCACTACCTGGCGGGCCATCTGAGTCTGCACCCGGCCGAACTCGAAGGCCGGCAGCATTTCTTCATAGGTCTTGCCCACCACCGCGTCCGCAAAGCGGCGCTTGGCGTCGGAGATGCGCAGGACGCCGGGGGTGGTGACCTCCAGGCCGTCCTCGCCCACCCCATGCTCGAAATCGTCGGCGACGATGGTGGTGACGCGCTTCAACTCCAGCTCGCCCGTCTTGGGGTCGATCTTGGCGCGGATGTCGTGATCGGCGCCGTATTTGGACTTGGCGCCCTTCTGCATCGCCTCCTCGATCGCCTCGATGACGACCTCCTTGTCGATGGATTTCTCCCGCGCGACCGCGTCGGCGATCTGCAGCAGTTCAAGCCGATTGGCGCTGATACCGGTGGCCATCAGGCGGACTCCTCTTTGGGTGTTTCTTCGTCTTTGTCGTAGTCTGGGTCGGCTTGGATGCGGGCGGTGCGCTCGTCGGCGCCGCGCTTCATCAATTGGTCGGACAAGGTCAGCTTGGCGTCGACGATCCAGGCGAAGGGAACCAGGGTGGTCTCCTCCTCCCCTTCCAGATCGATCATCACATGGCCGTCCTCGACCCCAGCCAGGACGCCTTTGAACCGCTTGCGGTTCTCGGCCAGCCGGTCGAGCTCGATCTTGGCTTCCAGACCCTCGTAGGTCTCAAAATCCTTCAGGCGCGTCAGGGGCCGGTCGACCCCCGGGGAGGAGACCTCCAGCACATAGTCGCCGGCGATCGGATCGGCGGGGTCGAGCACCTCCGACAAGGCGCGCGACAGCACGGCGCAGTCCTGCACCACCATCTCGCCGTCCGCGGCGCGCTCGGCCATGATCTGCAGGGTCCGGCGCTCTTCGCCCCCCATCATGCGCAGGCGCACGATCTCAAAGCCGCCGGCTTCGGCGACCGGGTCGAGCAGCTCCAGAAGGCTGCGGTCCTCGGCGGTCTTTCCGCGCAAACTCTTACTCTCCCAGACCGTTCCGACCGCAAGTCGCCGGAAAAATCCCAATAAAAAAGCGGCAGCCTCTCGGCCGCCGCCCGAATGCGCCATCCAGCGCGTTCAAACGAATGTCACCCCCTATATAGCGCGAGATGGCGGGGGAGGAAAGGGCTTTGACTAGGAGGGCGCCGGAGCGTCCAGCGGACCGTAGGCGGCCATAAAGATGGTGACCGCGATCTCCACATTAGCCGCCTTGGCCGCCGCCGAGGGGGCGGGCTCGATATTCCAAAGCATTTTCTGATGCAGGCCGGACTTGCATAGCTCCATAAAATGGGTGGCGGCCCGCTCGGTGTCGGCCGACCTAAGGCGCCCCTCCGCCATCTGCTCGGCCATCCAATCGCCCAAAATGGCGACGCCGCGCCTGGGCCCGTTCTCGAAAAACGTTCGCCCCAGTTCCGGAAACCGCCCGCATTCGGCGATCACCAGCCGATGGATGTCCACCACCCTTTGGACCAGGATGAAATCGAGAAACCGAAGGCCGATCGCGGTGAGGGCGCCGTGGATGTTCATGCCGCTGACCGCCAGGGTCGAGGCCTCCAGAGCCTCGATATCGCACTCTTGCTTCATCAGGGCGGCGAACAGCAGCTCCTTCGAGGCGAAATAATTATAGAGCGTCCCCTTGGATCCACCGACGCGAGTGGCGATCTCGGACATGGAGCCGGCGGCATAGCCCTCCTGCATGAAGAGATCGCGCGCGACCTCCAAGATCGCCCTGCGGCGCTCATCCCGGCCAGGGCGGGTCGGTTGGCTGGCCTTTGACGCCGCTTTCGGCTGCAAGTCCCTTGCTTCGCTCATGACCGTACTGTACGGTCAATTCATGGCCATGTCGAGACCCCCTAGCATCCATGAGCGGCGGTCCAATCCGGGCGGCTTGCGTCTCTTCGCGCTCAGCGGCGTCGCCCTCGGCTTGCTCACCGCCTGCGCCCCCAATCTTGGGCCCCTGCCAAAATTCAGCGCCCCAGACGCCTACGCCTCTGCGCGCACCTTCGACGTTCCCACCACCGCATGGCCGGCGGATGACTGGTGGGCCGCCTATCAGGACCCCCAACTCGACAGCCTGATGGCCGAGGCCCTAGAGGGCGCGCCGGATCTACGCATTGCCGAGGCCCGGGTGCGCCAGGCGGAGGCGCAGGCTCAGCAGGCCGGGGCCAATCGATATCCCTCCCTCTCGGTTAAGGGCTCGGAGGATGAGGCGCGGATCAGCCAAAGCCTCGGCTTGCCGCCCGAGGTGGCGTCCTTCCTGCCGAGCGGTTTCCACGGGATGACCCAGGTGGGGGCGAACCTCAGCTATCAGCTGGACTTCTTTGGCAAGAACCGCGCCGCCCTGGCCGCCGCCACCTCCGATGCCGAGGCCGCTCGGGCGGACAGGGCCGCCGCACGGCTGCAGCTGACCACCGCTGTGGCCAGCGCCTATGCCGACTTCGTCCGCCTGAGCGAGGACCGGGACGCGGCGGTCGAGGCGGTGCGGGTGCGCCAGGACACCTTGAAGCTGGTGGGGGACCGCCAGCGCAACGGGCTTGAGACCCGCGGCGAGTTCAGCCAGCAGAACGCCACCGTCTCCGCCGCCCAGGCCCAGGTTGAAGCGCTGGATCTGCAGATCCTGCAGGCCCGCCACCAGATCGCCGCCCTGCTTGGCAAGGGTCCGGATAGGGGCCTTGAGATTCAGCGTTCGGTGCGCACCAGCGCACTGCTTCACCCCTACGGACTGCCGCCCCGGCTATCCCTGGAGCTGATGGGCCGCCGGCCCGACATCGCCGCCGCCCGCCTCAGGGCCGAGGCGGCGCGTCAGCGGATCAAGGTGGCCAAGGCGGATTTCTACCCCAACATCGATCTCGCCGGCTCATTCACCGGCCTGTCTTTGGACGACAAGAGCATCCTCCAGCACAACCTGACCCTGACGCAGTTCGGACCGGCCGTGACCCTGCCGATCTTTACCGGCGGCCGCACCACCGGGGCTTATCGCGGCGCCCGGGGGGAATATGACGAGGCGGTGGCCACCTACGACAAGACGGTGGCCACGGCGTTGAAGGAGGTGGCTGACGCCATCGCCGGCGAGCGTTCGCAAACGATCCAGTTGGCGGACGCCCGCGCCGCCCTCGCCGCCAATGAGGATGCCTACGCCATCGCCAAGCTGCGCTATCAGGGCGGCCTTTCCCCTTACCTCAATGTGCTCACCGCCGAGACCACCGTCCTGCAGCAACGCCAGACGGTGGTGAACCTGGCGGTGCAATCCCTGTTGTCCGATCTCGATCTGGTCCGCGCCCTTGGGGGCGGCTTTGTCGAGAGCGGGACGTCGGGCCATCCCACCTCGACCCGATAGGACCCTTCCATGGCCGATGATCAATCCCAGCCGCCGCAAGTCGCGCCCCAAGCCGCCCCCGGCCAGGATCAGGCCCGGCCGTCAGAGCCTCCGCAAACGCCGGAAGACAAGGCCACGGCCGCCCAGGCCAACAGCCAACGCGGGCGACTGTTCGCCCTGTTCGGCGTGGCGGTGCTGATCGTGGCGGTGGGCTATCTTATCTACTGGCTGCTGATCGGTTCTCACTACGTCTCCACCGACAACGCCTATGTGGGCGCCGACGTGGCCCAGGTGACGCCCTTGGTCGCTGGCGCGGTGACCGAAGTGCGGGTCGCCGACACCCAGCCGGTGCGGCGGGGCGAGGTTTTGGTGGTGATCGATCCCGCCGACGCCAAGGTGACCTCGGAGCGGGCGAGCGCGGACTACGATCAGGCGGTGCGCCGGGTGCGTCAGGACTTCGCCACTACCGATCAACTGGACGCCCAGGTGGCGGCGCGGGACGCCGATCTCGCCCGCGCCTCGGCCCAGATCGCTTCCGCCCAGTCGGATGTGGCCAAGGCCAAGATCGATCTCGATCGCCGCCAGATCCTGGCCGCCTCGGGCGCCGTCTCGGGCGAAGAGCTGACCAGCGCCAGGAACGCCTATCAGACCGCGGTCGCCAATCTGGCGGCGACCAAGGCGGCGGGCGCTCAGGCGGTCGCCAACAAGAAGGCCGCAGAGGCGCAACTCGCCGCCCAAAGCGCCCTGACCAAGGGCTCGACGGCGGAAAGCAACCCCCAGGCCCAGGCCGCCAAGGCGGCCCTGGATCAGGCCAAACTTGACCTGTCGCGCACCGTGGTGACCTCGCCGATCGACGGGGTGATCACCCATCGCCAGGTGCAGGTGGGCCAAAGGGTGGCCATCGGCGCCCCCCTGATGACCGTCGCCCCGCTGCAGGCGGTCTATGTGGACGCCAATTTCAAGGAGAACCAGCTGCGCCGGGTCCGTCTAGGCCAGCCGGTGACCCTGAAGTCCGACAAGTACGGCGGCCATCTGGTGTTCCACGGCCGGGTGGCCGGCGTGGGCGGCGGCACCGGCTCCGCCTTCGCCGTCATCCCCGCCCAGAACGCCACCGGCAATTGGATCAAGGTGGTGCAACGCCTGCCCGTGCGCATCCGCCTGGACGCCCAGGAGCTGCGCGACCATCCTTTGGAAGTCGGCCTTTCCATGACCGCCAAGATCGATATCGCCAGCCGCGGCGACGACCGGCCCCAGGACCGCGACCAAACCCCCGCCGCCAACCGCCAAGGCGTTGAGCCGTGAGCGACGCGGCGACTGGCCGCGCCTCGGGAGTATCCGGCGGCGCGCCGGCGCTGACCGGCGGAGCGCTGCTCCTGGCCGGTTTCGCTTTGGCGCTGTCCAACTTCATGGTGGTGCTGGATATTTCCATCGCCAACGTCTCCATTCCCAATATCGCCGGGGGGCTGGCGGTGTCGCCCAGCGAGGCGACCTGGGTGATCACCTCCTATCAGGTGGCCGAGGCGATCACCGTGCCCCTGTCGGGCTGGCTGGCCCAGCGCTTCGGCCCGGTGAGGGTGTTCCTCGTCTGCGTCGCCCTGTTCGGCCTCTGCTCGGCCCTTTGCGGCCTGGCCCCCTCCCTGGCCATGCTTATCTTTTTCCGAGTGATGCAGGGCCTCTCGGGCGGCCCTTTGATGCCCATGAGCCAGACCCTCTTGCTGCGGGTGTTTCCGCCCAAACAGGCGCCCCAGGCTATAGGCCTTTGGAGCATGACCACGGTGGTCGGACCCATCGCCGGGCCGCTTCTGGGGGGCACCTTGTCGGATACCTTCGGCTGGCCGTCGGTCTTCTACGTCAATATCCCCGTCGCCATCTTCTGCGGCTTCGTTGGCTGGCGGATGCTGCGCGGCCAGGAGATGGCCACCCGCAAGCTGCCGATAGACGGAGTGGGGCTGGCCTTGCTGATCGTCTTCGTGGGCGCCTTTCAGATCATGCTGGACAAGGGTCGCGAGCTCGACTGGTTCAAATCTACCACCGTCATCGCCCTTCTGATCACGGCGGTCTTGGGATTTATCAGCTTTCTGATCTGGGAGCTGACAGCGCGGAACCCCATCGTCAATCTGCGGGTGTTCCGACACCGAAACTTCGCCACCGCCACCATAACCATGGCCCTGACCTACGGGGCCTTCTTCGCCTCGGTGGTGATCGTGCCCTTATGGCTGCAAACCAACATGGGCTACACCGCCACCTGGGCGGGCTACACCACCGCCTTCAACGGCGTCCTGGCCGTGGTCTTCTCACCCATCGTCGCGATGCTGGTGCGAAAATACGATCCGCGCGCTCTGGTCTGGTTCGGCGTCACCTTTCTGGCCATGGTGATGTTCTGGCGCACCACCTTCGCCTCCAACATCAGCTTCGGGCTGATGATCTTGCCCCAGTTGGCCCAGGGCTTCGCCATGCCCTTCTTCTTCATTCCCCTGATGGCGATCGCCACCGCCTTGCCGCCCGATGAGGCCGCCTCCGGCGCGGGGTTGATCAATTTCACCCGCACCACCGCCGGGGCCTTCGGCACCTCCATCGCCACTTCGGTGTGGGAGGATTCCACCGCCCGCGCCCACGCCAGCCTCGCCGGTGAAATCAACGACCCCAGCGGGGTTCTGACCAAGATCGGCGCCTCGGGCTTCTCCCCGGCGCAGGCGCTGCAGCAGCTGGAGGGCATGGTGCAAAGCCAGGCGGTGATGCTAGCCACCAACCGCATCTTCTTCTGCATCGCCGTGGTCATGCTGGCGGCGGCGGCCAGCATCTGGCTGGCGCCCAAGCCCAAGGGGCCGGTGCGCGCGGTCGCCGGCCACTAAGGCGAACCCATCGCGCCAACAACGGCGCGGATACCGCATTTTGTTGTATATTAACTTTGCAGGAGCTTGGGGGCGGATCTACTGGATACCGCGCGAGGCCCAGGCCGAGCTCATCTGTCTAAGCCCCCGTTTGCAGAAACGTTCGCTCTTCGCCCTGCAATTTCAAGGCCGTCAATACGCCCGTGGCGTAGGCCCCGGTATCGATGCCAATCCGCCCATCGGCGATGCTCGGCTGCTCCACCGGCGTGTGCCCGTGCACCACCACCACCTTGTCCATAGCCCGGCCGCTTTGTAAAAATTCCTCGCGAATCCAGAGAAGATCGCGCTCCTCCTGATCGTGCAACGCCACGCCGGGTCTGACGCCAGCATGAACGAATACATAGTCGCCAATCCTTTCCCAAAGATCCAGCGACTGTAGAAAACGGAGGTGATCGCCTGGAAGCGCGGCTTGCAACTGGACGCGCGCCGTCTCCCAACCCTCGGCGTCGGTGCGATGCTTGGGCGGGCTGACGCCATAGGAAAGCAGAGTGTCCCGCCCGCCATGGTCGGCCCAGCCCGGGCCGGTGGCCGCGTCGTCCAAAAACCCCAGGAGCGCCTCCTCATGGTTGCCCTTCAAGGTCACGACATGAACACCGCCATTTTGCTTTAGTTGCCTTAAGGTTTCTATGACCCGACGGGAGTCCGGACCCCGATCCACATAGTCGCCTAGGAACGCGAAGATGGTTCGGCTGTTCCGACCGAGGGCTAGGTCGGCGGAAATTTGCCCGAGTAGCTGATCCAAGAGGTCGGCGCGCCCATGGATATCGCCCACCGCATAGATAGTCACGCCCTCGGGCGCCCGCGCCCGAGGGCTATCGGCGGCTTGGCCGAGCCACTTGGCCATGCTTTTCTGAATCCAGCGCACCAGGGCCGCCTAATGGAAAATTGCGTTTAATTGAAACTTGTATCGATACTAATGCACTGCAGCAAGAATTATGCCCGGCCCCGGTCGGCATTCTTTGTCATCTCGTTAAGCATAGTCGCCTGCATGGCTGGCTTTGCTCCAAACGAAGACTCTGCTGCGAAACGAAATCTTAAGCGAGACGGCGCAATCTTGCTTTCAAGGTGGAGATCAGGGCCATGTCCGCGCTGTCGCGCAAAAGCGTTCAAGCAAAAGCGGCTCCCAAGAGCCGAAAGGCTCCTGTACGTCTGGCGGGCGACCAAGATCAAGCGGCCCCTTCGCCAGCCTTGCAGCAGCGTCAGACCTTGCCTGAACAATGGGCGGAATCCAGCCGCCATGCTGCGGAGCCGGCAAAATGGTCCCGCGGACGCACCTTGGCCTTTATCGGCCTGACGTGCGGCGGCTTTTGGACCTGCGTGATTTTCGGGGTCGCCAGCCTCGCCCGCTAAACCGCTTCGACGACGCTCAGCGAAGCCCTAGATGTAGCGGCGAAGCGAGCGGGCCAAATCCACATCGGCCGGGCGCTTGGTGCGCTTTTGCTGCGGCTGATAGGCCAGCTGGGCATGTTCGCCGCAGTAGGGGCCGTCCTCGCCCATACGCCGGCCACAGAAGCTGAAGCCGTCCTTGGCCGGATCGCCGATCGGCCACTTGCACATATGGGCGCCGAGCGTCAGCACCGTGGCCGAGCCGATGTCTTCGCGGGCATAGGCGGCGACCGCCATCATAGGGGCGGGCGGGCGACGCACCGGCGCCGGCGCGGCCGCGACGGGGCGAGCCGGGCGCGGCGCCTTAAATACAGGCCGCGCGGGTTGCGATGGCGCAGCGCGACCGGACAGGCCCAGCCGGTGCACCTTGCCGATCACGGCGTTGCGGGTCACCCCGCCCAGCTGCTTGGCGATCTGGCTCGCGCTAAGCCCATCAAGCCAAAGCTTTTTCAACGTCGACACGCGCTCGTCGGTCCAACCCATGCTCGCCTCCGCCATCGGCCGAATACAGCCGCTACATCTTGTGTCCGGCTGTCCATCAGAACAGACCTCACGCCCATATCTTGTAAATAAAGCGTTAAGAGACACAATAGGCGCCGTTGCGTCTGTCCACAGGATCAAGATGTTGATCGTAGAAATATCGCCGATCGAGCGGCCGAATCCGTTACGGGCTGGACCCTTGCGCCTCATCGCCGCCGGGCGCACATGGGGCGCGACATGACCGCACAGATCCTTACCGCCTCATCGCCGTCCGCGGAGACCGCAGTCGCATCCCCCGCCCACCGCCTCACGCCGGTGGCCCCCCGGGTCTACGGCGGCGTCAACTGGGAGGGGCTGAAGACCCTTTATCTGAAGGAGGTCCGACGCTTCTGGAAGGTCGGTATGCAGACGGTCGCCTCGCCGGTGATCACCGTCCTCCTCTATATGTTGGTCTTTGTGGTTGCGACCAAGGGCGTGCGGCCGGGCGCGTCGGGGGTGCCGTTTCCCCAGTTCGTGGCGCCGGGGCTGATCATGATGTCGATTCTCAACAACGCCTTCGCCAACTCCTCCTCCTCCTTGATCCAAGCCAAGATCATGGGCACCTCGCCCGACTTCCTCACCCCGCCTCTCTCGGCCTTCGAGCTCTGCGCCGGCTTTTCCCTGGGCGCCGCCACCCGCGGCATCGTGGTCGGGCTGGTGACCGCTATCGCCGCCTGGCCCTTCGCCCGCTTCGGCGTGTTCAACCTCCTGGCCATTCTCTATTATGGGGCGGTCGCCTCGCTGCTGATGGGGCTGGTCGGGGTGTTGACTGGGCTCTGGGCGGAAAAGTTCGACCACCTGGCCACGGTGACCAACTTTGTGGTCATGCCGCTGACCTTCATCTCCGGCACCTTCTACTCCACCCGCGCCTTGCCCGAGCCCTTCCGCTCGATCACCCATTTCAACCCGGTCTTCTATCTCATCGACGGATTCCGCTATGGCTTCATCGGCCATGCGGACGGCGACCTGCTCATCGGCGCCCTCTATACCGGCGGCCTCACCCTGATCCTCGCCGTCGTCTGCTGGGCCATCTTTCGCTCGGGCTGGCGGCTGAAGACCTGATCCACCCGCGATGGCTGCAAAAGCCGTTGACAGGCGGGCGGCTTGCCCGCAAAAGCTGCCCGCTCCCTGCCCCGGCCTGTCCGGGGCGTTTGCGTTTGGGGGCGGCCATGCCTGCTTCTGATGTGACTGTTCCCGCCGACCACCTGATGGGGGTGTTCGCCCGCGCGCCGATCGCCTTCGAGCGCGGCCAGGGGGTGCGACTCTATACAGAGGACGGCGAGGAATACCTCGACTGCCTGGCTGGCATCGCGGTCAATGCGCTCGGCCACAACCACCCGGCCCTGGTCGGCGCCTTGAAAGACCAGGGCGAGAAGCTCTGGCACGTCTCCAATATCTTCCGCATTCCGGGCCAGGAGCGCCTGGCTGCCCGCCTCTGCGAACTGAGCTTCGCCGACGTCTGCTTCTTCACCAATTCGGGAACCGAAGCGGTGGAATGCGCCCTGAAGACCGCCCGCATCTATCACGTGGCGGGCGGCCATCCCGAGCGCTTCGAGGTGATCAGTTTCGAGGGCGCCTTTCACGGCCGATCCTACGCGGCGGTGAATGCGGCGGGCAACCCCAGCTATGTGGCCGGCTTCGGCCCGGAGCTGCCCGGCTACATCCACCTGCCCTTCGGCGACCTTGAGGCGGTGAAGGCGGCCATCGGCCCGGCCACCGCCGCCGTCATCATCGAGCCGGTGCAGGGCGAAGGCGGCGCCCGGGCGGCGGAAGACCGCTATCTGCGCGCCCTCCGCCAGCTCTGCGACGAGCACGGCGTCCTGCTCATCTATGACGAGATCCAGTGCGGGCTCGGCCGCACCGGCCAGCTGTTCGCCTATGAACATTCGGGGGCGGCGCCCGACATCATGTGCCTGGCCAAGGCGCTGGGCGGCGGTTTCCCCATCGGCGCCTGCCTGGCGACGGCGGAGGCGGCCAAGGGCATGGTTCTCGGCAGCCACGGCTCCACCTATGGCGGCAATCCCCTGGCCATGGCGGTGGCGAAAGCCGCGGTCGGTGAGATCGCCACCGACGCGATGCTGCAGCACGTGCGCGACGTGGCCGGCTATTTCAACCAGCAGCTGGAGGGGCTGAAAAGCCGCTTCCCCGACATCATCGCCGACATCCGGGGCCGGGGCCTGCTTATCGGCGTCAAGCTGATCCCCCCCAACCGCGACTTCATGCAGGCCGCCCGCGAGCAGCACCTGCTCATCGCCGGCGGCGGCGACAATTGCGTGCGCCTGCTCCCGCCCCTGATCATCAGCCAGGACGAAGCCCACGAGGCCATCGGCAAGCTGGAGGCCGCCTGCGAAGCCATGCGCGCGGCCATCGCGGCCAAGACGCCGCAAAGCGTCAGCGCATGAACGCCCCCATGCTGAACCGCGTCGCCGTAGAGCCCCGCCACTTCCTGGACCTCTGGAAGCTGGACGGCATGACCATCCGCGCCATCCTCGACGAAGCGCACCGGCGCAAGGCCGCCCGCATCGGCTGGCCCACCGGCAAGGTGGACGCCGACGCCCCCGCCTCGGGGCGCACCCTGGCGATGATCTTCGAGAAGAACTCCACCCGCACCCGTTTCTCCTTCGACGCGGCGATCCGCCAGCTCGGCGGCGCTTCGATCATTTCCACGGCGCGGGACATGCAGCTGGGTCGCGGCGAGCCGATCGAGGACACCGCCAAGGTGCTCTCGCGCATGGTCGACGCCATCATGATCCGCGCCGATCGCCACGACGACGTGGAGCGCCTGTCGCAAAACGCCTCGATCCCGGTGATCAACGGCCTGACCGACAAGAGCCACCCCTGCCAGGTGCTCGCCGACCTGATGACCTTCGAGGAGCACAGGGGCCCGCTTGAGGGGAAGACCTTCGCCTGGATCGGCGACGGCAACAATGTCTGCTCCAGCTTCATCCACGCCGCCGGCAAGCTCGGCTTCACCCTGAACGTCGCCACCCCCGCGGACTATCACCCGGACCTCCTGGAGCTGTCGCGCGCCGGCAATGCGGGCAAGATCGAACTGACCCAAGACCCCCGCGCCGCCGCCCTTGGCGCCGACTGCGTGATGACCGACACCTGGGTCTCCATGGGCGACGTGGACCACGACGAACGCATCGCCGCCTTCGAGCCCTTCCAGGTTGACGAGGCGCTGATGGGTCTGGCGGCGAAAGACGCCGTCTTCCTCCACTGCCTCCCCGCCCACCGGGGCGAGGAGGTCACCGACGCGGTGATCGACGGCCCCCGCTCCCTGGTGTTCGACGAAGCGGAAAACCGCATCCACGCCCAAAAGGCCGTGCTGCACTGGTGCTTTGGCGGGGTGGTTTAGGGGTCTTTCGGATCGCGCCCTCAGATTGACGGGCCACCTTGGCGCCACCAATATTGCTCTATGGCGTTAGTCGAAATCGCTCGTTTCGCAGATTTACGGGAAGGGCAGATCGCCAGATCGGCGCTGACTGCGCTCGGGTTCCATGCCCTACTCTTCGATGAGTATCGAGCATCTGTCCTATGGACTGAGCAATCGGCGATCGGCGGCCTTAGGATTATGGTTCCAGACGGCGAGGCGGCTGACGCTCAGGCTTTTCTCCGCGCGCCGAGACGGCGCCCAGTGTTCCTCGCCACCGCCGTTCCGCCAGGATCCGGAAACGCGATATCCGCGGTCGGCGCCTTGTGCGCCTGCGTGATCGTCGGCTGGCCGCTGGCCGGCCTGAAGCGGCCTGATTGGTTTCACAAGATAACGGCCGCCATCCTGATCGTCTTAGGCGCTTCCGTTTTTGTGCTTTGGTTGATTCGGGCCGCCCACATTCAGTGATGATTTTGCGCCTTAGCCCTTCGGGCTATCGCGCACCCGCCGCAGGTTTGGACGCCGCCGCCGCATCCACCGGAAAGCCCTTGGAGCGGAGGTAGGCGGCCACCTCCGGATCGCGGCCGCGGAAGTTGCGGTAGGCGACGTCGGGCGGGACGCTGTAGCCCACCTGCATGATGTCGTCGTGCAGGCGCTTGGCGACCGCCTTGTCGTAGGGGCCGCCCGCCTCGATGAAGGCCTCATAGGCGTCGTGGTCGAGCACCTCGGCCCAGAGGTAGGAGTAGTAGCCGGCGGCGTAGCTGTCGCTTGAGAAGATGTGCTGGAACTGGGGCGTCCGGTGCCGCATGACCATCTCGGACGGCATGTTGAGCTTGGCGAGCTCGGTCTTTTCGAACACGTCCGGATCGCCCACGGCAGCGGGATCGGTGGTGTGCAGCTTCATGTCGATGATGGCCGAGGCCAGGTATTCGCCGACGGTGAAGCCGGTGTTGAAGGTCTTGGACTTCTGGATCTTGGCCACGAGATCGGCCGGGATCGGCTCGCCCTTGGCGTTGACGGCGAAGCGGCTGAGCACCTCCGGCGTCGATAGCCAGTTCTCGTTCAGCTGGGAGGGGAACTCGATGAAGTCCTGGGCCTGGTTGGGGCTGGCCAGGGACGGATAGGTGACGTTGGAATTGAGCCCATGCAGGGCGTGGCCGAATTCGTGGAACATGGTCACCGCGTCGTCCCAGGAGATCAGCACCGGCTGGCCGGGGGCGGCTTTGACGAAGTTGGCGTTGTTGGAGACGATGGAGGGGACGACGCCGTCGAGCTTCTGCTGGGGCCGATAGGCGTCCATCCAGGCGCCGGAATTCTTGCCTTCCCGCGCATAGGGATCGAAGTACCAGAGGCCCACGTGCTGGCCGGCGCGGTCCTTCACCTCATAGACCACCATGGCCGGGTCGAACACGGGCGCGCCCTCCACCTTGGTGAAGCTGAAGCCGTAAAGCTGGCCGGCGGCCCAAAACATGCCCTCGCGAATGTGATCAAGCTGCAGGTAGGGCTTCACCTGGTTCATATCCAGGTCGTACTTCGCCTTGCGCACCTTCTCGGCATAGTAGCGATAGTCCCAGGCCTCGATCTTGATATGGGCATTCTCGCCGTCGGCGATGGCCTGCATGTCGGCCACCTCCTGGTGGATGCGGGCGACGGCGGCGGGCCAGACCTGCAGCATCAGGGCCATGGCGTTTTGCGGCGTCTTGGCCATCTCGTCCTGCAGCTTCCAGGCGGCATAGTTGGGATAGCCCATCAGCTGCGCTTTTTCGGCGCGCAGCTTCAGGATTTCGGGGATGATGGTCTTTGTGTTGTCGTGGGCGTCCTTGTTGTCGCCCCGGCTATAGAAGGTGCGCCAGACCTTCTCGCGCAGGTCTCGCCGCTCCGAATAGGTCAGGAAGGGGTCCATGGACGAGCGGGTGTTGAGGATGGCGTATTCGCCCTTGTGCCCCTTGTCGGCCGCCGCCCCGGCGGCGGCTTCGCGCTCGGCGGCGGGC
>JAMFTA010000224.1 GCA_026225565.1 Caulobacter sp.
AGGTCCGAGCGATCGTCGGGGATGATCTGGGTCAGCTGGGCCAGGCCCAACATGCCGTTGACCAGCATCACGTCGTGGTTGTCGGCGTGCAGGTTCCTGACGATGAATTCGCGCAGGTCTCCCGGCATTTCGCCATCGACGAACACTCGCACCACGGAACCGAGACGGCGCTGGCGCAGCATGGCCTCGAACTCGCGCACCAAGTCTTCGGCTTCTTCCTCCAGCTCCACGTCGGAGTCCCGCAGCACGCGAAAGACGCCCTTGGCCTCCACGTCGCAGTCGGGGAACAGGGTTTCGATGAAGAGGCCGATGATGTCTTCTAGGGCGATGAAGCGGCGGTGCTTCTTGCTCTTGCCCTCGGTGAGTAGGGCCCAGAACCGCTTCACCTGCTGGGGCACGGGCACGAGCGCATAGAAGGTCTTCACGTCCGAACGCCGGCGCAGCTTCAAAGCCAAGGAGAAGGCCAGGTTGGGGATGAAGGGAAATGGGTGGGCCGGATCGATGGCCATGGGCGTCAGGACCGGGAACACCTGGTTCAGGAAGATCGGCTCCAGCCAATCCAGCTCCCCGACAGTGACCTCCTTGGGGCTTTCGATCACCAGCCCCTCGGCGGCCATCTGCACCTTCAACTCGCGCCAGATCTGTTGTTGGCGGCGCTCCAGATCGGCGGCGGCGGTGGACACCTTGGCCAGCTGTTCGGAAGGGGTGAGCCCGTCCTGGCTGATCACGCCCACGCCCTCGCGCACCTGGCCCTGCAGGCCGGCGACGCGCACCATGTAGAATTCATCCAGGTTGTTGGCGGAGATGGACAGGAACCGCAGCCGCTCCAGCAGGGGATGGCGCGGGTTCTCGCTCTCGTCCAGCACACGCTGGTTGAAGGCCAGCCATGACAGTTCCCGGTTGAAGAAGCGGTCTGGCGAGTGCAGCAGCGCCTGATCCAGCGCCACCGGGGCGTGCTGCTCCGCTACGGGGGGAACGATCCCCGTTTCGACGATAAGGGCGTCGGTCATTTTGCGGCGAATCCGTCTCAAACCCCCTTTTCGCGCAAGGGCGATCCCCTCACAAGCATGGTTGTGTGACATTGGTTATCGAGCCGGGGTTATCGACCCGGGCGGCGGTTTCAGTCCTCACGCTCAAATTCGTCCTGCTCGTCCTTGAGGATTTCGCGGGCGAGGCTGCGTGAGACCGCCCGGTGCTCGGCGGCGGCGGCTTCGTCCAGGGCCGCAACCACCCCCTGGGCCGCTGGGACCGAGCGCTGAATACGGCGCACCAGATAGGCCAGAAGGTCCTGGGGCGGGCGGATGCTGCGCTCCAGGAAGAGTTTCACCAGGACGCCTGAGAGAATAGCGTCGTCGGGCTCCAAGAGCTGGGCGACGGGCAGGGCGTTCAGGCGCGAGCGCAGATCCTGCACCTGCACCGGCCAGGCGGTGGGCGGCGTGCGCCCGGTGAGCAACAGCGCGCTGCCCGGACGAGTCGCCTTGTTCAGGAGGTGGAAGAAGGCTTCCCCATGGGCGACGACATCCGCGCCGTCGAGCAGCATCGGGCCCGCGACGCGGTCTAGGGGCGTGTCAGCCAAGCCGTCCGCTTGCAGCACCACCGCGCCGGTGCGCGCCGCCCAGGCGGAGGCCAGGTGGGTCTTGCCCGAGCCCGGCGGGCCGATCAGCGCCAAGGCGCCGCCGATTTCTCCAGACCAGCCGTCCACCGTCGCGGCGGCGTCCCGGTTGCTCGATGAGACGATAAAGCCATCGCGGGAGAAGCTGGCGGGATGTTCGAGCTTTAGACGAAGTTGGTCGCCCAAGTCCATGATCCTGTTCGAATATTAACGCTTTAAGCTAACACATTGAAAGGCTTGGGTCGAGCCGCGGATCAGGGGGCCTTGGCCGTCTGGCAGGAACCGGGCTCGCGAGCGCAAAATCGCGTCTGGGTATCGGCTTGGATGTCCGCGCCCAGAGAATGGATCAGCTCAGCCACGGGCGCCGTCGCCGCGCCGGTCTTGGCCACGAAGGCCTTGCCCGAGGCGCTGTCGTAGAAGGCGACAATGTCGGAGAGCTCTTTTTCGCTGAACACCTCAGCGTAGATCACCGCCATTTTTTCCATGAAGGTCGGCATTTGCGCGTTCACCGCCGCGTCGGCGGCGTCCAGCATGGCCTGGCGCACCTCATTGGCCTTGGCTTCCCCGCCTGCGGGGGCGGGGATCTTCGACAGCATGAACTGCGCCACCACCGGCCCCTCACCGCTGAGGATGGTCTCCGCCTTAGCATCGTCCAGGTAACGCCGGGCGAGGGCGACGGCCCGGGCGTTGGGCGCGATCTGGGTTTGCGCGACGGCGCCGGTGGCCCAGAGCGCGGCTGTGGCGGCGAGGAAAGCGATTGTACGGGTCATGCTGGGCATCCTCGAAAACGACGCGGGTGTGGCGCGGCTATAGGCAGACCATCGCCGGTGTTGACAAGGGGGGCGCCACATGCGCCCTTCCCGCGCTTCAAATCGAGCCCAAACGCCGCCGCCGAACAGCTTGGCGCAGCCCGCCGGACCTTATGATCATGCACGCTTATCGCTCCCATACCTGCGGCGCCCTCCGCGCCTCAGACGCCGGCTCCACCGTCCGCCTGTCGGGCTGGATCCATCGTAAGCGCGATCACGGCGGGCTGATGTTCATCGACCTGCGGGATAACTACGGCCTGACCCAGTTGGTGCTGTCTCCGGAAACCCCTGGTTTCGCCGTCGCAGAGCGCCTGCGCGCGGAAAGCGTGATCCGCGTCGATGGCGATGTGGTGGCCCGCTCCCCTGAGGCCGCCAACCCCAACCTGCCCACCGGCGCGGTGGAGATCCGCGTGCGCGAGATCGAGGTCTTGTCCGAAGCCGCCGAACTGCCGCTGCCGGTGTTCGGCGAACCGGACTATCCCGAAGACATCCGCCTGAAACACCGCTACCTGGATCTGCGCCGCGAGACCCTGCACCGCAACATCCTGCTGCGTTCTGCGGTGATCTCCTCGATCCGCCAGCGGATGATCGCCGCCGGCTTTGTCGAGTTCCAGACGCCGATCCTCACCGCCTCCTCGCCCGAGGGCGCGCGCGACTTCCTGGTGCCGGCCCGCCTGCACCCCGGCCAGTTCTACGCCCTTCCCCAGGCGCCCCAGCAGTTCAAGCAATTGCTGATGGTCTCGGGCTTCGACCGCTATTTCCAGATCGCCCCCTGCTTTCGCGACGAATCCACCCGCGCCGACCGCTCCTTGGAATTCTACCAGCTCGACGTGGAGATGAGCTTCGTCACCCAGGAAGACGTGTTCAATGCCATCGAGCCGGTGATGCGCGGCGTGTTCGAGGAATTCGCGACCTTCAACAACATGCAGCGGACGGTGCCTCCCGAGCCCTTCCC
>JAMFTA010000225.1 GCA_026225565.1 Caulobacter sp.
GCAATAGGCCGGTCAAGACGGCGCAGACGAAGGCCCACCAGGTGACCGGCAGGACGGCGTCGATCAGGTCGCGCGCCGACCGCTGACGGGACGCCAGGTTCAACAGCTTCAGATCCACCGCCGCGATGGAGCCGACCACCAGGGTCAGGGCCACCACGTGAACCGATTCAATCGTCGGGAAAAGCCAATCGGATTCGCTGACCGCCTCGGACAGGGGGGTCGATTTCAGCCATTCCAGCCAAGGATCGATGTTCATTGCGGCCTTTCCGATGCGGCGAGTAGTCGAGGGGCGCCAGGGCGGCTATTGCGGCGAGCCCGGCCAGCCGATGGCGTAGCCGATCCAGCGCCCGGCGAAGACCACGCCGATCCACAGGGCGATGGAGAGGGCGGCCTTGGCCCTAAGGACGATAGCCGGCGGGACGGCGCCCCCCAGAGCTGCGTCCGGCGCCGGCGCCAGGGCTTCGCGTCGCAGACTGAAGGTGACGGCGGCGGCAACCGCCAAGAGCGCCATCTTGATCCAGAAGATGGTGCGAAATATCGCCCGCGTCGGCTCCCCCGCAATCAGGATAAAGCCGGTCACGGCCAGGACGGGGATGGCCCAGCCGATCGCCGGCAGGAAGCGATCGAGCACCGCCGCCAACGGCTCTCGTCTGTCCACCAGGTCGAGCGCCCGAAGATTGATCAGAGCAGCAGCGCCGATGACCAGCGCCACCGCAAGGATGTGGACGGTCTGCACCGCCGGGACGACCCAGGCCGCACCCGCCACGAAATTGCTGAGCGGCGTCGCGGCGAGCCATGTGCTGAAGGCGGTGAACCCAACATTGATTGCCTTCAGCATGACCGCACGTCTTGTCTCTTCCGCACTGACCCGGACCCGCAGGCGGGTAAATGCCCAAGCGCCGTCCAATATAGGAGCCGCTTATGCCAGCCTGAGGATCGATCGGTCTTCCCACATTTCCTGACGACTCAGGGAGTATTACTGCAGTTGTGACTTACGAATATGAGGCATTAGAACTATTCAATGTCCCGATGCCGGTGGTCGATGCATAGGCGGATCGGAACATTGCGGTGGTGGCGCAGCACGGGCGTCGCATCGCCTCTTAGAATATCGCCGATCGGAGACTAGGCGTCGGTGAAAGGGAAAAGGCGACTTGCACTCATCGGCCTCGCCATCGGCGTGACTGTGGCGGTCCTGTCGCTGCCGATGATTTTAAATGTCACCCTTTTGCAGGCGGATCCAGATCGACTTCAAGAGCAGCCGGCGCTGCTTGCAGTCGCTGCTTTGGAAGCCCGACCGGTCTACCGTCAAAAGTGCGCGACCTGCCACGGGGCCGATCTCAAGGGCGACCACACCATCGGCGCGCCCGATCTCACGGACGCCGAGTGGATCTATGGGCAGGGACGCATCGCCGAAATCGAACGCACCATCGCCTATGGAATCCGATCCGGACATCCAAAGACCCGCAACCTCAGCCTGATGCCGACCTTTGCGTCGGCAAAGCCCTATGCCCGCGAGACGCTGAATCCGCTGACGCCCACCCAGATCGATGACGTGGTCGACTATATCCTCGCCATCGAAGGTCGGACCCCGCGCAGCGCGGCCGCGGCCCAGCGTGGTCAGTCGCTCTTCCTCGGGTACGGCGGTTGCTACGATTGCCACACCTCCGATGCGCGGGGCGATAATTTCGTGGGCGCGCCAAGCCTTCGCGATCATGTCTGGCTCTATGGCGACGGTTCGCCGGCGGCGATCTTCGCCTCCATCGCCCGGGGACGGGCGGGCGTCTGCCCTGCGTGGACCGGGCGGCTCTCTCCTGCGACCATCCGAGCCCTCGCCGCCTTCGTCTACCGAAAATCCCACCCGCCGTCGGCGCAAGATCGCAGGGGCTGACCGTGTCCTCAAATTCGCTATCCACTACGGCCCGGCGCTGGTTCAGCTGGGACGCCAACCCCCAACGCGCCCTGGCGCTCAGCGCCATCGGAGCGGCAGTCGGCCTTAGCGTCGCCGGCTTTGGCCTGTTCACCGCCAAGGGCGCCAGCTCCCGCTTCGTGCCGTCCGAAGACGTGGCCCTGGTCAATCAGAGGCCCATTCTGTTCACGGACTTTTCCGCCCAACTGGAGACCGAGTTCAGCATCCCCGTCTCCCAGGCGACCCCGCGAGAGCGCGCCAAGGTGTTGAACGATATGATCCGCGAGGAGCTGTTCGTGCAAAGGGGGCTGGAGCTCGACCTGCCCAGTTCCGATCCAGACACCCGCACCGCCCTGGTCGCCGGCGTCGAGCAGCAGAGCCAGGTGGACGCCACCTCAGCCCCGCCCAGCGACGCAGAGCTTCTCGCCTTCTACACCGCCCATAAGGATCGCTACTCCACCGAGGGGCGGATGCTGCTGCGCGACCTGGTCCCGGCCTCGACGAACCAGGCCGGTGCGGTCGGCAAGGCCGCGGCAGCGGCCCTCGCCCAGGGACGCTCGCCGCAAGCCCTGCTTCAATCCAGCGCTTGGAAGGATTCCGGGCGGGTGAAGGAGGAGGAGTTCTACTTCGCCGCCAAGATTCATCTGGGAGACGCGATCTATGAGGCGGCCAAGGGGCTGAAGGACGGGCAGGCGGCGGTTTTCAACGCCCCCGACGGTCCGCATCTCCTGGCGATGGCGCGCAATATCCCGCCGGTGGCGCAGAGCTTCGACGCCGCCAAGGCGACCGTCGCCAACGACTATCGTAGCGACCTCAGCAAGCGGGAAGAGGCCTCCGAGGCGCAATATCTGCACGACAAGGCGGAAATCCTCATCAACCCCGCCTTTCGCCGATGATGAGGGTGCGCCTCCTTCTCGCTCTCGCGGTTGCTCTTCTGGCGATCCATGGGGCCAGCGCCCATACCCGCAGCGAGACCCACTCCAGCTGGACCATCGGCGGGCGCACGGTGCGTCTGGCCTTCACCATTCCCGATCTTGAAGCCAAGCGGCTGGAGGCCGTCGGCGCCCGCACCCCCGGGGCGGTCGGCGCCTATCTGGCCCCACGCGTGAGCGCCCTGGCCGACGGTCAGCCCTGCCCGAGGACCGGGGGGCCGACATCGGTTTCGGCCTCTGCGGGCTACCAACGCTTCGAGTTCGCCTTTGTCTGTCCCGGAACTGCGCCCATCGCCGTCCACACCTCAGCCTTCTTCGAGCTGGTCCCCACCCACACCAATTTCGCGCAGATCCGCACCGCCGACGGCCAATTCATCGAACAGCTGATCACCGCCGATCACCAGACCCTTGAGACCGCCTCGCGCGGCGCAAGAAGCGGACTGCAGGACGCCAGTTTCTTCGACTATATCCGCCTGGGCGTGATGCACATCTTTACGGGCATCGACCACCAGCTGTTCCTGGTCGGCCTGATCCTCTTGTCGCGCCGCTTGAAGGACCTGTTGTTTGTCATCACCGGCTTCACCATCGGCCACAGCATCACCCTCGCCCTGGCCGTCACCGGCGTCTTGCGGCCGCACGCGGAATATATCGACGCCCTGATCGGCTTCACCATCGCCCTGGTGGGCATGGAGAGCGTGGCTGAAACCAGCCGGCGGCCCGGCTGGATCGCCTTGGGGGTGCTGGGCCTCTTGCTGTTCCTGGCGGCGATCGAGCCGTTCGGCCTGGTCTCCATGCCGGCGGCGCTGCTGATCGGCGGCGGCGTCTTCGGCGCCAATTATCTGTTGATCGCCGGACACCTGCGCGACGCCGCGCGCCTGCGCCTAGCGGTGACCCTGGTGTTCGGCCTGATCCATGGGTTCGGTTTCGCCGCCGACCTTTTGGAAATGAAGCTGCCCGTGGGGCGCCTCGCCGAGTTGCTGGTCGGATTCAATCTTGGGGTAGAGCTGGGACAGGTGTCGCTGGTGACGGCCGTCGTGGCGGTGGGGGCGCTCCTGGCGCACACGCCCCTGAAGCGGGGCCGCGCTCTGTTCGGCGAGGTCGCCGCGGGCGGCCTGATCGGCGTGGGGCTTTTCTGGTTCGTCAGTCGCAGCTTCGCGGCCGGCGGCGGACATCTTGGCTGAGGATGGCCGCGCCCGCCTGGCTATCGAAGTGAAATCGCTAACGGTCCGGCTGCATGGCCAGCACCGCCAGCAGGATCGCCGCGATCAAACACGCGGCCGAGAAAGCGCAAGTCCGCCAATCTTTGGCCAGAAAATCAAACATTCTTCTCACGCTTCCCCTCAAAACGTCGTCACCGGCCTTGCCAATGTTCGGGGGCCTGAATTGTTCAGAGCCGGGACGATCAGGATTGGCGGCGAGAAACGCCGGTCGTCGGCGCTTTCGGCTTCGACGCCGAGGCGCCGGCGGGACTCTGGCGCCGCCGCGGTGGTCATGATCGGACGCCTCATATCTGGCCGCCGCTTTGGCCAACGGCGCCGCTCCATCTCGTCCGGGACCGCCTGGCATTCAATGCAGATCGCCTTCGCCTTTGGATAGAACTTCTAAACGAAGAGCACGCGGCTAGGCGCTGGCCAAGCCACGTCGTCACATTTTTTCTAGCCGATAAGTCCCTTCTGCAGCCGACTATAGAGCCTCCAATTCGATGCGACTGACGAGCCTGCCGACAGATGCCGGTTTTAAGAAATTTGGTCCTCGAAATCGCCAAGAAATGGGGATTTTTTCCGACGCTTCCAAAGCGATAAACTAATGCTCGTATTAGAATAACTACTCAAACGTTGAGGGGTGGTGATATTTTAGAGCAGAAATATCAAATATACCGCTCCTCGATGTCTCCCTATACCGATGCGTCTCGCCACTCCGATTTGGGCATTCTTGCCTCATGAGACGGGGTGGCTGAGCAAGGGGGAATTATGATTTCTAACAATGTGGCGGCGTTTCGCACGCACGCCTGGTCGAATCCGCGCCATACACGCAGGTCACTGCAACTGCTGCTCCTCTCCACCGCATCGTTATGGGCGGCGTCCGCTCATGGCCAGATGCTGCCGGCTGTGGGCGCGCAAGGCGGCCTGTCGACCGTGGCTGACATCGCCTCTGCGGACGGGGCTAGCGGCGGGGTGCAGGACGTCATCGTCACGGCCACGCGCCAGTCCACCAAGCTTCAGGCGACCCCCGTCGCCGTCACGGTGGTCGGGGCCGAGGCGATCAGCCAGCAGAACCTCATCACCGCCCGCGATCTCGCCGGGCAGACGCCGGGGGTGACCATCCAGCGTTCGGGCATCACCCCCTTGACCCAGGTCTTCTTCATTCGCGGCATCGGCGACGCCGACCCGATCTTCGATCCGAACGTCGCGCAATATGTGGATGACGTTTACCTGCCGCGCGCGATCAACGGCATGACCGATCTCTCCGACGTGGAGCGGGTCGAGGTGCTGCGCGGGCCCCAAGGCACCCTCTTCGGTGAAAACGCCGACGCCGGCGCTATCCGCTACAACACCAAGACGCCCACCGACGCGACCGAAGCCAGCTTCGATGCGGGCTATGGAACCTTCAACGCCTTCAACATCCATGGTCGGGTGGCGGGCGCCATCGTGCCCGGCATTCTGGACGGCAGCCTGTCGCTGGGCCACGAGCAGCACGACGGCTACACCTATGACCCGACCCTCAAGCAGCACGTCAACAATCAGGAGACGACGGGCGGGCGGCTGAAGCTTTTAGCGACACTGTCTCCCAAATTGCGGGTGTTGCTGTCGATCGACGGCACGGTGGATACCTCCGCGACCGCCTACTACATCCCCAAGCAGCCGATCATCGGCGGCACGCTGAAAAATCCGATCTACGGCGCCTTCAATCCCAATGAGAGCTACGCCTCCCAAAAGCCGAAGAACGATTCCTGGACCGGCGGCGTCTCGCTGAAGGTGTCCTACGACATCGACGCCAATCTGACCTTCAACGCCATCAGCGCCGGGCGCGGCTTCGATCAGGATCCGGTCAACTACAACAACGACGGCCAGCCGCTGGTGCCCTATAGCGCTGCGTCGCCGACGCCCGTCTCGATCTCCGACAACTACATCGTCTATCACGACAAGGAGGCGACCCAGGAACTGCAGCTGATCGGCAAGTACGACAAGGTCGATTTCGCCAGCGGGCTCTATTTCCTCTACGAGGACTTCTCCTCAAACCGCATCGGCTATGTGGTCTCGCCCACCGCCGCCACCGCCCTGCCGGCCTACCCCGAAGATCAGATCGGCAACACCAAGACCTTCAACTACGCCGCCTATATCCAGGGCAATTACCATTTCACCGATAAGCTGATCGCCACCCTGGGCGCGCGCTACACCGTCGAGACGCGCGATTTCCGCTTCCATGGCGTCTACGACGATCTCAACGGGGTGGCGATTGCGCCGGTCCTGGGCGCGTCGACCTCGACCCCGGGGGGCTACGCCGCCGCCAACAACTTCGCCTATGTGGGCGACAAGACCTGGTATTCCTTCACCCCCAAATACGGCGTCTCCTATCAGTTCACCCCCGGTGTCTTTGCCTATGGCAGCGTCTCCAAGGGTTTCGACGCCGGCGGCTTCAACAACCGCGCCAGCTCTCTCGCCACCGCCCTGCCTTACAACCAGGAAAACGTCACCACCTACGAGCTCGGTTTGAAGACCGACTGGCTGGACAAGCGGGTCCGCATCAACGGAACGGTCTTCTACAACGCCTATAACGGCCTGCAGGAAACCGCCGCGGTGATCAGCCCGGTCACCAACGCCTTCGTCTCCGTGCGCGCCAACGCCAATCGCGCTCACACCGAAGGCTTTGAGCTGGAGAGCGCCGCCGAGCCGATCCCCGGCCTGACCCTGACCGCCAACGCCAGCTACCTGAAGACCAAGTTCGACTCCTTCGCCAATGCGGGATCGAGCGTAGTCGGCGGTAAGACCATCCTTCTGGGCGCGACCGGCAACGATCTGCCCTTCTCCCCCGAGTGGCAGCTCTTGGGCGCGGCGGCCTACACCGTGCCCATCGATCTGCACGGCGAGGTGCGGCTGGGCGGCGATGTGACCTACGAGTCCGCCTACTACTCGGACGTCTTCAACTACAAACAGGGCCGGGTCCCGGCGCAATCCTTCTCGGACGCCTATATCAGCTACGCGCCCAAGGATAGCCGCTGGCTGTTCACCCTCACCGCCAGGAACCTGGGCAACCGCATCGCCTATCAAAGCATCACCTGGGGCGGCACGCCTAACCTGTGGCTAGGTCCTGTAAGCCCACCGCGAACCGTCTTCTTCAAGATTGCGTACAAGCTCTAGCGATGCTTGGCCCTCGCAAGAGGGCCAAGCATCGCTCTCGTTGATGGTGCAACAGATGAAGCCGAAGATCAGTCTGGTCACCCTTGGCGTGGCGAACGTCGAGCGCGCAAAGCACTTTTATGGCGCGGGCCTGGGCTTTCAGTCCCACAACTATAGCGCGGGAGATGATTGCGTCTTCTTTAAACTGGAAGGGTCGTGGCTGTCGATCTATCCCAGAGACAAGCTGGCGACGGACGCGGGTGTAGATGCCACAGGGTCGGGGTTTTCCGGGATCGCCCTGACCCACAATGTCGCCTCCAAAGCGGAAGTCGACGGCGTGTTGCAGCACGCGGCGGCGGCCGGCGCGCGGATCGTCAAGTCCGGGCAGGACGCCGCCTGGGGCGGCTATTCGGGATACTTCGCCGATCCCGACGGCCACCTGTGGGAAGTAGCGTGGAACCCCTTTACCGACCTGACGTGAAGGGCGCATTTGCGGGACGACCGCACGATGCGGCGACGGGGAACGATCCTCAATAGTAGATGGCGCCCGTCGCCCCGCCGCCGCAGGCGATCGCGTCGCCGTTTATGGCGACGCTGCGGGGGGAGGCCAGGAAGGCGACCAGGTCGGCGACTTCCGCCGCATCGACGATGCGGCCGATGCTGACGTTCGATGCGAACTCCCGCTCGACAGCTTCCGGCGTCGCCCCGGTGGCGGCCGCGCGCTGGGCGATCAGCGCCATCGTGCGTTCCGTTCGCGTGCGGCCTGGATGCACCACGGTGACGTTGATCCCCTTGGGTCCGAGCTCGTCCGCCAGGTTCTTGGTCAAGGCGGCCACCGCCACATTGCGGATCGAGCCGACGATCGAGCCGCTCTGGCGCGCCGCCAGGCCGCTGATGTTGATGATGCGCCCCCATCCGGCCTGGATCATCAGGGGCGCGGCGGCGCGCGCTGTGCGTAAATAGCCGAGCACCTTGGTGTCCACGTCCTCCCACACGGCCGCATCGGTGAGTTCCGCCAGCTTGGCGATGGGCGCCTGTCCGCCCGGTTTGGCCGCCGCATTGATCAGGATGTCGAGCCCGCCCAGCGCCTTGGCCGTCTCGGCGATCAGCGTCCTGACCGAAGCGTCGTCGCGGGTGTCCACGCTGAGCGGGACGATCTTTGCGCCGGTCTCGGCCGCGAGCCCCTCGGCGGCGGCCTGGAGCTGGGTCAGGTCCCTGGCGGCGATCGCCACGTCCACCCCTTCCAGCGCCAGCTGGCGGGCGATCGCCAGGCCGATGCCCTTGCTCCCGCCGGTGACGATAGCCCGCTTTCCATCCAGGTGCAGGTTCATGATGTTTGATCCTTATCCGCGAAGAACCGATTGGCCGGCCGGGCCAGGCCCAGGTTTTCCCGCAACGTCGCCCCCACATATTCCGTCCGGAACAGGCCGCGCCGCTGCAGCTCGGGAATCACCCGATCGACGAAGTCATTCAGCCCCTCGGGCAGATAGGGGAACATGATGTTGAAACCGTCCGATCCTTCCTCTTCCAGCCACTGCTCCATCTGATCGGCGATCAGCGCCGGCGGGCCGACGAAGGACAGGCCGCCATAGCCGCCCACTGTGAGAGCCAACTCACGGATGGTCAGATTGCGTTCGCGGGCCACGTCCACCAACCGGTCGCGGCCGCTCTGGCTGGCGTTGGAGGGCGGAATCTCCGGAAGCGGACCGTCCGGATCGAAGCCGGAGACGTCGTAGCCCAACATGCTGTTGAGGCTGCCGATGCTGCTGTCGTAGTGCACCAGGCTGTCGAGGTGGGTCCGCTTGGCCTTGGCCGCCTCCACCGTGTCGCCGACCACTACGAAGGCCGCGGGCAGGATCTTCAGGCTGGCGCGATCGCGGCCGAGCGCCTCCAGGCGCCGATGGATGTCGGCATAGAAGGCCTTGCCGGCCGCAAGGCTTGGGCTGGAGGCGAAGATCACCTCGGCGGTTTCGGCGGCGAGCTGGCGGCCGGCTTCCGAGGCGCCGGCCTGGATGATCACCGGCCAGCCCTGCACCGGCCGGGCGATATTGAGCGGGCCCCGGACCGAGAGATGCGGCCCCTTATGACCGAGCACGTGCATCCGCGTGGGATCGACGTAGACGCCGCTCTCCACATCGCGAACGAAGGCGTCGTCGGCGAAGCTATCCCAAAGGCCTGTGACCACGTCGTAGAACTCGCGGGCGCGGCGATAGCGCTCGTCATGATCCATGTCCTCGTCCAGGCCAAAGTTCAGCGCTGCGTCGGGATTGGCGGTGGTGACGATGTTCCAGCCGGCCCGCCCGCCTGAGATGTGATCCAGCGAGGCGAAGCGGCGAGCGATGTGATAGGGCGCGTCGTAGGTGGTGGAGGCGGTCGCCATCAGCCCGATGTGCTCGGTGACGCTGGCCAGGGCCGACAAGAGGGTGAAGGGTTCGAACGAGGTGACCGTGTGGCTGCGCTTCAGGGCGTTCACCGGCATGTTCAGGACGGCCAGATGGTCGGCCATGAAGAAGGCGTCGAACTTCCCCCGCTCCAGGGTCTGGATGAAGGCCTTCATCGCTGAGAAGCTGAAATTCGCGTCGGGGATGGCCCCCGGATAGCGCCAGGCGCCGGTGTGAATGCTGACAGGGCGCATGAAGGCGCCGAGTTTCAGTTGTTTGCGTTGGCTCATCCGGCTCTCACGATTATGCGGGGCCCATTCGAAGGGCCGCGCCCTTGCAGATAGGCGTGCTCGACCGGCGCCGCACCGCCATGGATTGGCGACATTTGCTGTGAGCCGTTCAAGGCTTTCTCATCGAGCGCGCCGCCACCTTGTTTGTGCAGAGGCGAATCGAAGCTCTGCTCAGGGGAGGGCCGATGGGGGATCGCCCTGCGGGTGTTGGCGTTTGTAGCGGGCCGCCGCGATCTGCGCCCCTTCCCCTAGGAAGGGGCCAAGCCGCCAGTATTCCTTCAGGGGCTCAAGGTCGCCCGCGGGCGCATCCCACAGGTGATCGCGGCGCATCTGGCCCAGCACGCCGGACGCCCTGATCGCCTCGGGATCGAAGGGTTCAGGCCTGGTCTGGTCCGCACCGACATAGATGGCGTCCGCCGGGCAATAGAGTTCGCACATGAAGCAGGTCTGGCACTGGTCCGGACGAGCGATCACCGGCGCCCCGCCGGTGGGCGAGAGATCGAACACATGGGTCGGGCAGGCGCTGACGCAGGCGTCGCAGCCGTTGCAGAGGTCCTCGAAGATGTGCGCGATCACGCCGCCGCCTCCACCAGGGCCTCAGGCGCCGCCTCTTCATAGCGCGTCCAGATCTCTTCCAGTCCGCCGACGAGGAGACGTCGGCCGCCCTGCGGCGATAGTCCAGGCGCATCGGCGCGCTGGTGCAGTCCCCGGCTTTCCACCCGCGCCAAGGCCGCCTCGGTCGCCCAGCGCGCGGTGGCCAGCAAGCCTGCCGTCTCACGGGCGCCGACGCGCTCCAGCCCCTCCGCCCGCCGATGATCGGCAAGTTCGCGCCAGGCGTCGTTGAGGCGGAGCAGCGAGGCTTGCAGCGTCTCGCCCCGCCGCCAGAACGCCTTGTCATAGGCGAGCATCTCCGCCTGCACCGCCGCGATCGCGCCCCGCTCGTCCACAGATGCGGCGCCTCGCGCCGGCCGCAGCCCCGCTCGCCCCGCCGGCGCGCAGGTATCGAGGGTGCGGCGGCCGCGGGTCTTGGCGAGGCGAGCGGCGCCCGCGCCGGCGGCCTGGCCCGAGGTGAGCGCCCAGGCGGAGTTGGGCGAGCCGCCGCCGCTACTGGCCCCCACCACCAGCTCGCGGGTCGCCGCGTCGCCGGCGGCGTAAAGGCCGGGGACGGTGGTCTGGCAATCCTCGTCGATGACCCTGAGGCCGCCCGTCCCGCGGATGGTGCCTTCGCCAAACAGCTTCACCTGGAACCGGTCCTCGAACAGGTTGACGCCCTTGCGCTCGAACGGCGCCACGGTGGCGGGCTGGATTCGGCGGAGGATCGGCTTCAGAGCCTCTGGCGCCTCCCTGAGGTCGGCGAATACGGGCCCCGCAAGCATGGCCTTGGCCAGCGCCTGATGATGGGCCTTGTCCGCCATGGGCGGGGGGATATCCAGCTCCGCGCCCTCGGCGTCGAAAAACCGTGCGGCTGGATAGGGCAGGGTGCGCGTGGAGCACCAGGCCGGCGAGAGGGTGTAGATGGTGGAAAACTCCATCCCCGACAGGTGCGCTCCCGCTTCTCCCGCCATCAGATGGCCGTCGCCGGTGTTGTTGTGGCTGCCGATCAGGCCGGAGCGGAAGGCTGAGCCGCCCGTCGCCATCACCACCGCGCCCGCCCGGACGCGCCAGTCGCTGCGGGTGAGGCGCGCGTAGCCGGCCGCGCCGGCCGCCGACCCGTCCGGATGGAGCAAGAGCTCCAGGGCGGGGTGATGGTCGAGGATCACCACCCCGCTGCTCTGGGCGAATTTTCTCAAGGCGCGCATATATTCAGGGCCGCGCACCCCAGGATAATAGGTCTGGCCGGCCCCATCGACGCTGAAGGCGTAGTGGCCCTGAAGCTCGGGAAGGGTGCGCCAGGTCACCTCCAGCACGCGCTCCATCCACGCCCGGTCGGCAAGGCCGAAGCTAGTCTGATCGCGCTTGTCGATGGCCGCTTCGCGCAGCTTCGGATCCGGCGGAACCCACCAATGGCCGGGTCCTGCCGTCGCGGTCACGCCGCTGGTTCCGACGAAGCCCTTATCGACCAGGGTCACCGCGGCTCCATGCCGCGCCGCCCCGATCGCCGCCCAGGCCGCCGCCATGCCGCCGCCGATGACGAGCACGTCGGTCTGGATGTCGAGTTGCGTCAT
Source organism: Caulobacter sp. (assembly GCA_026225565.1). Classification (GTDB taxonomy): domain Bacteria; phylum Pseudomonadota; class Alphaproteobacteria; order Caulobacterales; family Caulobacteraceae; genus CAIOYC01. The sequence continues at coordinate 12,012 of JAMFTA010000225.1, forward strand.
GGGAGCTTACGCCAGACTATAGCGCCCGAGCCGCTCAGGCTGCGGACCGCGCACGTTTCGCCGCCGTATTGTGATTTTCCGGCACGTCCAGACCGAGGTTCTCTCGGAAGGTCTCGCCTTCGTATTCGGTGCGATAGAGGCCCCGCGCCCGCAGGATCGGGACCACCCGATCGACGAAGATGTCGAGCTGGCCGGGCAGGGTTTCGAAGACCACATAACCGTCCGCCCCCTCGGTCTCGAACCACAGCTGCAGCTGGTCCGCCACCTGCTCAGGCGTGCCGACGAAGGCGCCGCGAGGGGTGGCCAGCCGCTGGGCGATCTGGCGCAGGGTCAGGTTCTCGGCGCGGACCTCGGCGAGGATGCGCTGGGAAGAGCTTTGATTGCTGTTGAGGCCGATGGCCTCCACGTCTGGAAACGGACCGTCCAGATCGTAGACGGAGAAGTCATGGTCGTTGAACGAACGAGCGAGGAAGCCGAGACCGGTCTGCAAGGATCCCAGCGCCGCCAGCTCCTGGTATTTCGCCTCCGCCTCCGCCTCGGTGGCGCCGATCACCGGCCCGATGCCGGGCAGGATCTTGACCTTGTCCGGGTCGCGACCGAAGCCCTGGGCGCGGGCCTTCACGTCCTTGTAGTAGGATCGGCTGTCCTCCAGGCTCGTCCCCGGAGTGAAGATGGCTTCCGCCCGCCTGGCGGCGAAGTTGCGGCCGTCGTCCGAGGCGCCCGCCTGGAAGATCACCGGTTGACCCTGGCGGGAGCGCTTGATGTTCAAAGGCCCCCGCACCTGGAAGAACTCGCCCTTGTGATCCAGGCGGTGCAGCTTTTCCGGATCGACGAACACCCCGCTTTCCTTGTCGGCCACATGGGCGTCGTCCTCCCAGCTGTCCCAAAGCCCCTGCACCACATCCAGGTATTCGGCGGCGATGCGGTAGCGCACGTCGTGGGCGGGATGTTCGGTCTTGCTGAAATTGGCCGCCGTGTCGCCCAGCCACGAGGTGACCACGTTCCACCCCGCGCGCCCGCCGCTGATGTGATCCAGGGATGAGAACTGGCGGGCGACGTTGAAGGGTTCCGAATAGCTCACCGTCAGGGTGCCGACCAGGCCGATCTTGGTGGTCACCGCCGCCAGGGCCGAGAGGATGGTCAGGGGCTCGAAACGATTGAGATAGTGGGGGCTGGACTTCTCATTGATCGACAGGCTGTCGGCGACGAAGACGAAGTCGAACTTGCCCTTCTCGGCCAACTGCGCCTGGCGGGTATAGAAGGAGAGGCTGGTGCTGGCGCCGGGATCGGCGTCGGGGTGGCGCCAATCGCCCCAGGTGCGGCCCACCCCATGCAGGATGAAACCCAGCTTCATTTGCCGGCCGGTGGTCATGGGGCAGTCCTTGAGTTCAGGTTTGAAGGCATGGCGCGCGCCTAAGCTGCGACGCTCGCCCGGCTTAAGGCGTCGACCGCCGCCAACACGGGCTCGGCCTCGGTGCGCGCCAGCCAGTCGGGGCTGATCTCGACAAAGCGGGCGCGGCGATCCTGATCCACCACGATCACCGCCGGCATGGGCAGCTCCCAGGTGGAGGCGCCCGTGGTATCGGTGATCGGCGCGCCGCCCTTGGCCAAGGTCGCGGCCTTGGTCGCGTCGTCCGGCTGAAAGGTGATGCCGAAACTGCGGGCGATGCCGTTGTCCACATCGTTGGCGACCAGGAAGTCCAGCCCGTGACGACGCTTGATCTCCACCAGCCGATCGGGGATTTGCGGGCTGAGGGCCACAAGCTGGGCCCCCCGCTGGCTCAATCCCGGCCACAGCGCTTCCTGATAATAGGGAAGCGCGATGTTGCAGGCCGGACAGCCGGCGAAGCGGAAGAAGACCAACACCACTGGCCCCTTGCGCAACAGGGAGGACAGGCGCAGGACCTGCCCGTCCACCTCTGGCAAGGCGAAGTCCGGCACGAGGTCTGCGACCTTGACGAAGTTCGCCCGGTCGGCGGTCTCCACCAGATGCCGGCGGGTGTCGATATTGCCTTGCAGCTTGTCCGCAGGCCAGGTGCGGACCCGCTCCGCATGGAGCTCGGCGAGCCGCGTATTCAGCGATTTGACGGACATCGAGAGCTCCTGTGCGGTGGTTTGATCGGTCAGCTGCGTGGTGAGCGCCGTCGCCGATGGGATGCCAGCGGACGCTATACTTGCGGCTGCGTTTCGAAGAACGAGTTGTTCTCAAGATGATGATTGTCCCGCCTCATCGATGATCTCGCGGGGATGACCTCGCGAGCCGCATCCGCATGTTTTCTATGGCCTCGTCCCGAAAAGCTCGCTCGCGTCCATCGCCAAGACGCTCTTTCATGCCCACCGCTGAAGGGGGGAGCGAGATCGGCCCCGACCCCCTTGGGGGCGCCGGACAGGCGCCCTGCGGGGCCGTTCGCGACGGTCAGAGGAAACGCCATGAGCAAGACGTCACCGCTGAAATCGCCCGCCGCCGGCGCGGCGCTCGCCTTTGCGCTGGCGGCCGTGCTAAGCGGCTGTTCCCGTGGCCAAGGGTCTGGGCAAGACGCCACCGCCGGCGCCGCCCAGCCGCCCTTGCGGGTCGCCAGCCAGAAGGGAACCACCAAGTCGCTCATGCTGGCGTCCCATGCCCTGGACGGCGCCCCCTATCGGGTGGAATGGAGCGAGTTCCCCTCGGCCCAAACCCTCTTGGAGGCCCTGGGCGCGGGGGCGGTGGATCTGGGCGCCGCGGGCGACGCGCCCTTCCTCTTCGCCTACGCCAACGACCCCAAGCTCAAGGTCGTACAGATCTATCGCAGCGGCAGCGAAGGCCGTTCGGTGGCCTTGGTGGTTCCCGACGCATCCCCCATCAAAACCGTCGCCGATCTGAAGGGCCGCAAGATCGCCACCGGCAAGGGCTCCATCGGCCATTATCTGGTGCTGCGCCTCTTGGACCGGGCGCACCTAAAGCCCAGCGACGTACAGATCGTCTTTTTGGCGCCCGGCGACGCCAAGGCCGCCCTGGCCAGCGGCGCGGTGGACGCCTGGTCCACCTGGGGATCGTTCATCGGCCTTGAGACCCTGCATGGCCATGGCCGCGTGGTGGTCGATGGCCACGGGCTGCTCAACAGCTATGGATTTTATGCCTCCAACGACGCCGCGATCGGGGCCAAGCGCCCGCAGCTGACGGATTTCCTGCGCCGCCTCGCCGATGCGGAACGCTGGGAGTTGACCCATCCGCAGGCCCGTTCCGTCGCCCTGGCCAAGGAGACAGGGCTCCCGCAAGACGTGGCGCGCGACACGGTCGATAAGCTGCGTCCCAATCCAGTCGAGATCACCCCCGACATCGTCGCCGAAGAACGCGCCACGCTGAAACGCTACGTCGACGCCGGGGTCATTCCAGTGGCGCCGCCGACCGACGGCGCCTTCGACACCTCATTCAACGCCACCATCCACCACTGAAGACGGAACACCCCGAGGCAACAGCCCTCGACGGGGAGGCGGCGCCATCGGCTCCAGCCTGTCGGCGGCGGCGGACTATCGGAAGCTGCGGACGCTAGAAGGCGGGGACGACCGCCCCGTGGTAGTGAGCCTCTATAAACGCCTTCACTGTCGGCGAGGTCAGGGCGGCGGCGAGCTTTTTCACGTCCGCATCGTTCTGGTTATCCACCCGCCCCACCAGATAGTTCACATAGGGGCTCTTGGAGTCCTCGATGGCCAGGGCGTCGCGGGTGGGGTTCAGCTTGGCGTCCAGGGCGTAGTTGGTGTTGATCAGGGCGAGATCCA
>JAMFTA010000226.1 GCA_026225565.1 Caulobacter sp.
CCGCCTGCGTTTCTCTTTCCAAATCAACAATGTCAAAGACCGGAACCACCCCTCCCTTCCTTAGAAAGAAGCCTTGGCGGCCCAACCGTTTAGCGCCTGGTTGCGGGCGGAGGCGGTTTCTAGTCGCCTCAGTATTGGGTGTCAACCGATTGTTTTAGACTTCATTCTGCGCCCCAGGCCGAAGCCTAAGACTAGGATTAAAGCCCACCGGAGCGGCTAAGGCGGCTGCCTCAGAAGGTCCGGTGCGTTTCGGCGGAGGCGGGTTTTTAGTCGCCTCAGTAGTCCGTGTCAACCGAATGTTTAAGCTTTTTTCTCAGGTCCGGGCCGAGGCCCTTACGAAGACAAAAGCACCACCGGGTCTTAGAGGCGACTGCCTCCAATGTCCGGTGCGTTTCGGCGGAGGGCGGTTTCTAGTCGCTCTCCAAATCCGTGTCAACCGATTGTTTTAGGCTTTTTTCAGGACCTCGGACCGAAGCCCTAAGTCTATCTAAAGTCTTTACTGGAGCTCTTGAGGCTATCATCTCAATCGTTCCAGTACCTCTCGGTTGATTTAGAGCGTTTAACTGAGGAGTTTTGTAAATGCAAGCGACGTTTCCGTTTCTTGCTTCAACTCCTCGGCCGCTTCTCCTTTAGTCCGCCGCCCGTTTCCGAGCGAGGGGCGCTTCTATCTCCGCATTTTGGGCAGCGCAAGCTCTTTTGGGAACCAAATTGCTTAACCCACAAGCAATCCGCCCACGGAGGGCTCGTCCGCCCTCACCCCGCCCCGCTCGGCGCCAGGCGGGCCAAGCGATTGGCGGCGATCCAGCCAGCTGCGGCCACCGGCAAAAAAGCTGAAAATAGCAGCGGCCCCGCCCTCAAGGCCGCGGCGCGGTCCACCCCATGGGCGAGGCCGAGCAGGTCCCCCAGGGCGCTGGCCCCCGCCGATCCCACGGCCGCGCCGATCATCTGCACCGTGGGGATGGCGCCCGCGCCCAGTCCGCGTTCCGCCTCAGGCAGGCTGCCCATGATCCGCCCGCCCATGAACGACCAGGCGAGGCCAAATCCCACCCCCATCAGGGCCGCCGCCGCAACCACCGCGAGGAGCGGCGCGCGTCCCATGGTCAGGGCGACCGCCGAAAGGCCCAGGACCACGCAGCTCGATCCGATGCGGATGAACAGGCTGTGCCAGCGCAGCGGCAGGTGGCCCACCGACAGGGCGGCGATGGTCCAGCCCACCGCCATGCCGCCGATCGCATAGCCGGCGATCAGGGGATCGACCCCATAGATCCCCTGGATCATCGCCGCCCCATAGACGCCCCAACTGGCCGTGGCGCCCTCCAGCAGCAGAATGGTCAGATAGCCGACCCCGGCGGCAGTACGCAGATCGCGGGTCTGTCGGGGCAGGAGCGCCGCCGGCGCCGCCGAATCCAGGCGAATCATCCAAACCAGCAGCGCCAGCCCGCCAGCCGTCAGTCCCAGGGCGACCGGCGGCGCGCCGATCAGCCCCGCCGACGCCAGGGCCATAACCCCGGCCGCCAGCATCAGCAGCTGTCGCCAGGGCAGGACGGCCTTGGCGTCCCGCGCCGCGCCCCGGGGCAGGAGCTTGGCCGCCGCTATGCTGAACACCACCCCCTGGGCGGCGAAGAACCAGAAGACGCCGCGCCAGCCGTGGGGTCCGGCATTGGCGAACAGGCCGCCCAAGGTGGGGCCGACCAGGATGGCGACGCCCCAGACGCTGGTGGTCGCCGCCATCGCCCGCGCCCATTGGCCCGCTGGGAAGACCTGGCTCACCGCCACGAACACCAGGCCGACGATCCACCCGGCGCCCAGCCCCTGGGCCAGGCGCGCCAAAAGGAAGAGCCCGATGCCCGGGCTGAGGGCGCTGAGCGCGCACCCTATGGAGTAGGCGACCCCGGCCCAGACCATGGCGCCGCGCAGGCCGACCCGCACGCTGAGCGCGCCCGAACTAGCCCCAGCGGTGATGGCTCCTAGGAGAAAGACCGCGGTGGCCCAGCCGAAATAGGCGAAACCGCCGATCTCGCGCGCCACGCTGGGCATGACGGTGGCGGTCACCAGAGTGTCGGCGGCGTTCAGCCATACCCCCAGAAACAGGAGGGCAAGCTGGGCCGATCGCCCGCTCCGCCAAAAATCGTCCCGCGCAGGCTTGTCAGTCATGGGCGCCCTTTACAGGCGCCCGCCGGTTCCGCGAAGAGGGGGCGCCGGCCCCCTCCCCTCCGCAGCAGAAAAACGCCGTCAGCTGGCCGCGATATAGTCCTTCAGGTTCTGCGCCTCGGCCTCGGTCTCGGCGATCTTGGCCTTCACCAGGTCGCCGATGGAGACGATGCCCAAGAGCCGATCGTTTTTGCACACGGGCAAATGCCGGATGCGCCGGTCGGTCATGCGCGACAAGAGGGCGTCCACGCTCTCGCCCGGATCGGCGAACACCACCTTAGCGCTCATATAGTCCGAGACCGGGCGATTGAGGGCCGCCGGCCCGCCTTCGGCCACGGCGCGCACAACATCGCGCTCCGACAGTATTCCCGCCACCCGATCTTCGGCGTCCATAACGATCATGGCGCCGACACGACGCGCGAAAAGCAAAGCCGCGGCCGCCGCCACGGTCTCATGAGGCGAAGCGGTGAACACCATGTCGCCCTTGGTCTTTAAAATCTGGGATACAAGCACTGTATTCCTCCTTTGATCCGGACTGTTTTCGACCGGTGTGAGCGGAGACTCCTCCAAACTGATCCTGGAATCAACGGCGGGGCGTCTGATTTGTTGCGCCTTGGTCACCCGGGCGCTTGTGGGGATGCGCGAGGCCGGGCTAGCCTTGGGAAACATTCAGGACCCCAGAATGATAAAGTTCGATCCGGCGGCGGCCACCGCCGCCTATATGGCCACCCTCTCGCCAGCAGCCCACGCCAAGGCCGCCGCCTATACCCAAGGGGGTCACTGGCTTTTACTCTGGGGCTGGGCAGTTTCGGTGTTGTCGGCCTTTATCATCATCCGCACGGGCCTGCTCGCCCGCGCCGAGGAGCGGATCGAGCGCAACAAACCCCACCTGGTCTGGTCCAGCGTGGCGATCAGCGCCCTCTTCCTGGTGGCCGACTTCATTTTGGAGCTGCCGTGGACCGCCTATGCCCACTGGTTTCGGGAAAAGCAGTACGGCCTGACCAGCCAGCCCTTCGGCGGCTGGCTCGGCGAGGAGGTGATGAGCTTTCTGATCTCCGGCGTGGCGGCGGTGATCTTTCTCATGGCCCTTTACGCCCTGATCCGCCGGGCGCCGAAAAACTGGTGGATATGGGCCGGGGGCCTGGCCGCCGGCGGCATCGTCCTGATGCTGGTGATCGGGCCGATCTTCGTCGAACCGCTGTTCAACCGCTACACCCCGGCTCCGAACGGCCCGGTGCGCGACGCCGTGGTCGCCCTGGCGGAAAAGGCCGGCGTGCCCCACGACAAGATCTACATCTTCAACGGCTCCAAACAGTCCAACCGCTATACCGCCAATGTGGCGGGGCTTGGGGGAACCGCGCGGGTGGCGATGAGCGACGTGATGTTCGCCAAGGGCGCCGACATTGGCGAGGTGCGCGGCGTGGTCGGCCACGAGATGGGCCACTATAAGCACGTGCACATGATCTGGATGAACCTGGCCTTCTGCCTGTTGGCGGTGGCGATGTTCGGCCTGACCCAGCTGATCTTCCCCTATGCGGCTCGCTGGCTGGGGGCGGACGTGGACAGCATAGCCGATCCCGCCGGCCTGCCGGTGATCATGGCGGTGGTCGCCACCCTGGCGCTTCTGGCCACCCCCATCCTCAACACCATCATCCGCATGGCCGAGGCCGACGCCGACCGATTCTCCCTGCAATACGCCAATGAGCCGGACGGGCTCTCCAAGGCCCTGGTCAAGACCATCGAATACCGGGCTTCGTCGCCGTCACGCCTGGAGGAGATCATCTTCTACGATCACCCGAGCGTGGAACGCCGGGTGCGCCGGGCGGTGGACTGGAAGGCGACCCATCCGGGCGGGGGTTGAAGGTCTGGCGGCGCATCGCACCCCCTGTCTCCACCACCGATAATCACGATACAAGGCGATACAAATTCAATCTTTGCGAGACCGACTTCTCCCCCTCCTCCGGAGCGGGGTTATATTGGTCTCCATGCAAGCCAAACCCAAAACCACCTACAGACTGGTCTCGGCCGATAGCTGGCGGTTGATCCGCGCAGCCTACCTGTCGGGTCTTTCCGCCCCCACCGTGGCCGCCCGCTTCGACATATCCGTTCCAGCGCTTCGAAAACGCGCCGCGCGAGAAGGCTGGACCAAGCGGGATTTCCTCGCATCCACACGCCCGGCGATGAGGCAAGTGCATGATTTGGTTGAAAATCCACAAGGTGGGATCGACCATATGGTTGAAGTGGGCGATGCTCCCACCATCCAGGATCGCATCGTCGAAAACCTCTACGCCGCCGCCGATGTGGCCATGCCGCGTCATGCGCCTCCGCCCGCCGCGCTCGGCCGCAAGGCCCTGCTTCTGGCCTCGCGCGCCCTCAGCCAGGACCGTCCCCGCGACGCCCTGGCCCACGCCAAGGCGGCCGAGGCGATTACCCGTCTGGACGGACTTCTCCACGATATCGAGCCCGCCGATGACGAAGAAAATGTCGACTGGAGAATGAGGGAGATGCGCAAGCTGACCTGGCAGATCGCCTGCATCATGGCCGACCACATGGTCAATGGAGGAGAGCCGCCGCCGGGCTATCATCAGGAGATCGCCGACTGGAAGGCGCAGCGGGCGCGCGAAGCCGAAATTGGGAGGCGGCCTTAGCGAACAGGCGCGAGATCGAGGCTGCAACCCCAGCTATAGGAAGGAGGCCCTATTCGAGGGCGGTCGCGACCCGCCCATGGGCCCGCGGGTCGGTCGGATGCCGGCTGACCTCCAAGGCGCGCCTTATCAGGGCCTCCTTCTTATAGTCGGGGTCGTGGGTGATTTCGCGGCCGGCCCAGGGGGGCATGGCCACCGCCTCGTCGATGGCCGACAACTCCACCTCCGCGAAGACGATCCCCGCCAGCGCCCCCTCATGCACGTCGATGGACCAGGTCAGGCCGCCGTAGGGCACAGAGTGGCGAGCCTTCTCCACCACCGGCCCTTGGCAGAGGGTGGCCAGCATCTCCTCGGCGTCGGCGATAGGGATCTCGTATTCGAACTCCGAGCGGGCGATGCCCACCCGTTCGCCCTTGACGGTGATCCAGGCCCGATCCAGGGCCTGACGCACCCTGAGCTTGCCGCCGCCGAAGCGGGCGATCAGGCCGTCGCGGAAATGCTCCACGTGGGTGACGTGGGCGCGCCAATCGTCGTTGGCGAGGAGGAACCTGCGTTCGATCTCGGCGGCCATGGGATGGGTTCCGAGCATGATGGCGGCGCGGCGTGCAGTCTGCCTCGCCTAAGGTCTTCTATAGATACGAAAAATCGGGACAAGGCCATCGCGTGGACGCTGCTAGAACAAGGGGGGTTCCGCAGCGGTGGGCAGGGCGACGCCAAGGATCTTGGCCACGGTGGGGGCGATGGCGCGCATATCCACCTCCCCCAGCGACCCGCGCGCGGCGACCGAGGGTCCGACGGCGATGAAGGTCGCGCGCATTTCCGGATGCTCGGGGAAATAGCCGTGGGTGCCGCGCACCGATCCGCCTTCCACCAGGGGGCCGGTCAGCTTGCCGCTGAATTCATAGCCGATCTTGGCGTCGACGAAGAAGTCCGCCTCTGGCGTCCCGCCCATCTTGGCGATCTCGGCCCTATCGACCACGCGGCCGACGCCCGTCGCCGGGTCGTTCGACAGGCGCTGCAACAGAGCCGCGGTCTTGGCGCGCAGGGCTGCATCGTCCGGGTGCGCCAGCACCACGGCGGCCGATCCGCCGGCGCTCCAGGGCATGGCCTCCCAGGACGAGACCCGCCCCGCCACATCCACATGGATCAGCCCCGCCTCGACGAAGGCGCTCTGAAGGTTCACGTCGTGCTCCACCGGGGCGAAGCCGTGGTCGGAGACGATCACCACCACCAGGTCCGGCTCGGTCCGGCGAGCGGCGGCGATCAGGGTCGCCAGGGCGGCGTCGATACGGGTGAGGGTGGCGTTGGCCTTGGGCGTTCCGGGGCCGTAGAGGTGCTCCATGTGATCGAGGCTGGAGATGTGAACGGTGAAGAATTCCGGGCGCCTCAAGGCGTAGATGGCGGCGGCGGTGCGGGCCTTGGCCTCGTCCTCCTCGATGGTGGTGTCGCCCATGTTGAGCACCTCGGCCAGCGGCATGTGCGCCTGCTCGGCCACCGCTTCGGGCAGGCCGGGGGTGGAGAGGGCGCGGTCAAGCTTCAGGTCGTCGCCGGTGCGCGCCCGCCAGTATTCGGGGATATTATAGTCGATCGCCCGCGCGCCAACCGTGGCTGGCCAGCCCAGGCTGGCCGTGGTGCGGCCGGCGGCGCGCGCGGCGTCCCAGAGGGTCGGCGCCTTGATATCGGCGGCGTACCAGTACCAGCCGCCGTAGTTCTTATTCTGGGGATCGAAGGTGGTGTTGTTGGAGATCCCATGCGCCGCCGGCCAGACGCCGGTGACCAGGGTGGTGTGGTTGGGATAGGTGACCGTCGGCAAGGCGTTGCGGACGCCGGCGGCGTAGACCCCGTCCTTCAGCATCTGGCGCAGCATCGGAGCGACCACGCC
>JAMFTA010000227.1 GCA_026225565.1 Caulobacter sp.
ATCGCGGCGGTGGATCTGAAGCTGTTGAACCTGGCGTCCCGTCAGCGGTCGGCGCGCGACCTGATCGACGCCGTCCTGCCGGTCACCTGGTGGGCCTTCGTCTGCGCCGTCTTGACCGGCCTATTGCTGTTCAGCGCCAAGCCTTTGACCTACGGCCACAACCTCTTCTTCCTGGTCAAGATCGGGCTGATCGCCCTGGCGGGCCTGAACATGCTCGTGTTCCACAAGGTCGTGCATCGCCGCCTGCCCGAGGGCGCATCGACCGGCCCGGCCGATGCGCTTGTCCAGGCCAGCGGCCTGACCTCCCTCCTGATCTGGATCGGCGTCATCGCCTGCGGTCGCTGGATCGGCTTTACGGTTTAGCGGTAGCTAGGGGTTGGCGGGCTTTTCCAGGTCGCGCAGGGCGCCGCCGAGGGTCTGGCCGGTATCGGTCAGGGTCACCTTGCGAAAGCCGCCGCCATGTTGGCCGTTCCGCAGCGGGTTGACCTCGACGACCACGTGATCGCCGGCCTTCAGGGAATGGCGGGTCCAGCCCAGCCGCGTGAGATTGCCGGGACTGGTCAGCTCCACGGTCCAAAGCTCGGCCTCACCCCCCCCGGCCGGGGGCGCGAGCACCCAGAGGGAGACGTGGGGATTGCTCCATTCGAAGTCCTTCACCGTGCCCTTCAGCGACAAAACCTTCGCCGGATCGAACATGGCGAAGGAATGATGGGCCAGCGCCGGCGCGCCGCCCACGGTCAGGCCCAAGGTCAGACTAAGCGCGGCAGTCAGGGAGGCGGCTGTCAGAGCAGGCTTCATGGTTCGCCTCAGGGCTTGGAGGATGAAGGATTGGGGCGATCTTCGACCACCGGATTGCCGTCCACCTGCGGGCGGGGCTGAAACACCGCATCGCCGGCGGCGTCCTTAGACTCCTTGAAGGCGCCCTGCAAGCAAACCCCCTCGATGATCTCAGCTTGCCGGGTGCGCTGGCGATAGTAGATGCGGGTGGTCTTCCAGGGCGCGGCGAGGATGTGCGGGGCGGTGATCTCCAGGTCGTCGTGCAGGATGTCTGGACCGGCCAAATGGATGCGTTCGACCACATGCAGGTCGCCGTCGTTGGGCAGGCCCACCGCTTCGCTGACCGCCAGGTAGACCTCGGGCAAGACGCCGATGGTGTCGATAACCAGGGTGTCGCCCTGCCAATGGCCGATGGACTCCCCGTGGAAGCTGGGATCGGGATCGGGCTGGTGGGCGCGTCCGTCGGTATAGATCCGGCGCAGGCGGTTGGCGTCGCTTTCCCCCAGGAAGGTGACGCGACCGGGGGTGAACAGGGCCTCGAAGCTGTTGTGGCTGATCAGCATCCAGCTGGGCATCCCTTCGGGAAGGCAGTCGATGAACAGACCCTTTGGGGCGCCGGCTTTTTCGGCGGCGACCAGAGCCTGGATCTTCTGGGCGGCCTCTGACGTCCAGGGGGGCGGATTTGTGGCCATCTGCTGAATTTGATCGGTCACATTAGGGACCCACACGCCGCTCCAGTCGGGCAGACTGGCCAAGGCCGTCCAAGCGGCGGGGGCGGGCGGCAGATTGACCGGCGCGGCCGCAAGGCTGGCGGCGGGCGTCAGGGCGATCTGCGCCACACCGATAGCCAAGGATAGGAAGGCTAAACGGCGCATGGGCTGTCTGCATAAGGAGGCGAAGATCATGGTTTGGCCGTGGCTGGGGCGTCGGCGGGCGTCGGGGCCAGATTGACCGTCAGCACCTGCCCCGACGCGGTGACCGCCTTCTTCAAGGAGCCGCCGTGGCGACCGTCGCGCAAGGGATTGATGTCGATGGCCACCTTGTCCCCCGGATTGAGCGAACGCTTGGTCCAGCCCAGGCGCGTCAGATTGCCGGGGCTGGTGGGCAGCTCCACAGACCAGAGCTCTGTCTGGCCCTTGTCGTCCGGCCCGACGATGATCCAGACCAGGGCGTGCGGATTGGTCCATTCGAAGTCCTTCACCACCCCCTTCAGGGTCACGAGCCTGGTGGGATCGTACATGGCGAAGGAGTGGTGGGCGAGCGCGGCGCAGGGCGAGCACAGCAGCGCCAAAAGGAAGACGGCGCCCAGGCGGCGCAGCGGCGGGCGGTGTTGGGACGGTCTTGGACTCATTGCGGCGGCTTTACTTGATCTGGCGGAAGCGGGGCGCCGTCCTCGGTATGACCGATGGGCAGGAAGGCGGCGTGGCCCTGGGCGTCCTTGCCGGCGATGAAGTCGCCCTGGCGGCAGGACGCCTCGACGATGTCGGATCGCCGCTCGCGCGTGCGGGTGAAGTTGCGGGTGACGCGCCAGGGTGCGGCGAGCACGTGGGGGGCCTCGACGGTCATCTCGTCCACCAGGCGATCGGGACCGATCAGGTGGATGCGCTCTATGATATGGGCGTCGCCGTCATTGGGGATGCCCACGGCCTGGCTGACCGGCAGATAGGTCTGGGGCAGGATGGCTGCCGTATCGACCACTAGTGTGCCGCCCTCCCAGCGGCCGACCGAATGGCCGTTGAAGGTCAGGTCCGGATCGTCGGGGTGGCCTCGGCCGTCGGTGTAGATGCGTCGTTGGCGATTGCCGTCGAACTCGTTCAGGATCGTCACCCGGCCGGGGGTGTAGAGGAACTCGGTCGCGCCCAGGGTCATGATGATGAAGCTGGGCATCCCCTCGGGCAGGCAATCCACGTAAAGCCCCTTGGGATGGCCCGCCTTCTCCAGGGCCTTCAGCGCCTCGACATCCTTCAAGATCTCAGGCCGCCAGCTGGGCGGATGGCGGGCGGTGGTGATCTGCCAGCTTTCGGGAATCCAGACGCCGCTCCAGTCGGGCAGCTTGGCGAGGTCGGACCAGTTCTGCGCCGTCGGCGGCGGATCGATCGCCGGCGCCGGTTCGCTCGCCGCAGCGGCCGTGGTCATGACCGACACCAGGATGGCGACAAGGCCAAAGCTCCGGGCGGCGGTCACGCGGGCCATCGTTTGCCTTCTCTCATAGGGCGCGCTGCATGAGCGCCGGGGGCGGTTCAACGTCTGCATCGCGACAAGGGGAGCCTCACTCGGACGCGTGCGGATCGATCTCGCGGATCGGCAGGTCCCAATGGTTGGCGGTCAACTCCCAGCGACGGTTTTCTTCCCGTTTGCGGGTCGCCACGTCGGGAAACAGCGCCTTCACCACTTCGCCCTCGTGGGTGGCGGCGTCTCGATCCTTGTAGGTGATGACGATGCGGTAGTCCCAGCGGCTCTCTTCGCTGACATGCAGTCCCGGCCGCACCACCACATAGTTCACCACATAGCCCCGCCGCTGCTCCTCATCCAAGGCCGCGATCTGATACTTTTGGAAGAGGCCCCACCATTCATCCTCAAAGCCGTATTTGACGCGGTAGACCCATTCTTCCTGGAAGGTCTTGGGCGCCGGCGGCGCCTGGGCGAAGGCGGCGCCGGACAAGCCGGCGACCGCGAGCGCCAGTGTTACAATCGTCTTGAAGTCGCTTCGACGCATGGCTTTGGCTACTCACCCATTCGATCGATCCAGTTAAGTTTGGACGAGAAGACTGTGAAGTCGATTTATCCTGAACTGGCCCCGAGATATTCTCGCCGACGCCGGTTGGTTTACGATCCATTATATGACGGATTAGAAATTCAAATGCTTTCGAGGCCGCGGGAACGATCTGTGTCGTCGTCACTGCAGCACGGGATAGCCTTGGCTGATCGCCAATTGCTCGAAGTGTAGAACGGCGCGGTAATAGGCGGGCGGCAGCCGGTTGAAGCCTTCGATCAGAAGGGCGTCGAGGGTGGAGCGAAGCGCGGGATCCACAGCCACGGCGCTCAAGGCGTCGGCGGTCGCCTCGATGACCTGCGAAGAGATCGAGGCGGCGGCGATCAGCGGCAGCCCTGGGGTCTGGGCCGTGAACGCCAGGACGCGCAGCCGCGCCATCGCCAACGGGTGAAGGCGCTGCAAAAGCGCAAAGGTCACGCAGTCTACGGCGGCGATGTCCGCCTCGCCCTCTGCGACCGCGTCGATGCTGGCCGCGTGAGAGCCCGTGTGGATCACCGTATCGAAGAAGCGGCCATATGCCCTGGCGGCCAGCGGCGCGATTTCGGCGCGAAACAGGTTCATCCCGGTGTTGGAGGCCTCATCGTTGAGGGCGCCGCGAGCGCCCAGAAAGTCGCCGAGGCTCGTGCGCGGATCGTCCTTGCGCACGACGATCAAGCTGCGGTGGAAAGGGCCGTGACATCCCTTGGCCCTGTACCTCGGTGTGGCGATCAATCTGACGCGCCCCTCCAGATGCTTGACCAGGGGATAGCCGCAGGTCTGGCCCAGGATCAGGTCCGGCTCGGTCCATAGGGTGGTGTGGGGCTCTCCCCGGCTGAGGGCCAGGGGCGCGTCGACGCCGTCACGACGGAGCCGCTCCCCCACCGCCGCCCACAGACGATCATGGTGCTCTTCCAGCCCCGGCAGGTCGTACATGGGCAGGCCCGCGATCATGCGGCCGCCTTTGCGCCGACAGAGGGGCGCGACGGGTGCGTCACCCGATCGTGGGGACTAAGAGCGTAGCGCCGGAAGACCTCGGCGTAGCCGTCGTAGACCAGGCCGCCGTTGTCTGAGAGAATCGCCGCCCGTTGCTGACGATAGAGCTGCGGCAGCTCCCACCAACTGGCGCCAGGGCGCTGGTGATGCACCGCGTGAAGGTTATTGTTGAGAAACAGCAGCCCGAGGATCGGCGCCCGCTCCACCACGGCGATCCGATGGGCGGGATCGGGCGCGGCCCGGTGCTCGGCGAAGGATCGCAGCAAGGCCAAGGCCGCGCCGGGGTAGATGAAGGCCAGGGCGTAGACGACAAGGCTCATGCCGCAGACGAGCTTGAGCCAGGCCACCACGACCGCAACCTGCATCAGGTGGCCGATCCAGATGCTCCGCCGTTCCCGATCGCCGCGAAGGAGCCCCGCCGCTTCGGCGCAGAGGAACTGTCCGATTTCCAGGAGCGGGCCGAGGATCAGTCGGCCGAGCAATGTCGACGTGCAGATCGCCAGCATCCGTCGGATCGCCCCGCCCTTGCCCGATGCATCCTCCAGATAGCGGGATTCCGGATCTGCGCCCGGCGCCGTCAAATCCTCGGAGGCGTGATGGGCGAGGTGGCTCTTGCGATAGCAGGCGTAGGGGAGCCAGAGGGATAGGGGCGCGCCGCCGAGAATAGCGTTCACCCGCGGCCAGGGGGTGGGATGGCCATGGATGGTTTCGTGTTGAAAGGATCCCTGCCACGCCATGAGCCACCCGCCCAGCAGGAACAGCAGGGGCGGCGGGATCCGCCGATGAAGCAGCGTGACCGCGATCCATCCCCCATAGATGACCGCCGCCAGACAAAGGGTCCGGTGCTCAATCGGCGTGGATCGATGGTGTTCGACGGCGGCGGTTCTTATCCGTTTTGCGCGCATGGGACCTGCGGAATGTTCCCGCCCAATGGGCCACGCCGCCCGATGCTCGCAAACCAGTTAGCCAAGCGCCAATGTTAGAAATACTCACATTCTCCGCAGCTGCGCCTTCGCAGGTTCACCCCCACACAGCCAAATCGGCTATCCACCGAGGCTGTGTGAGAACTTGCTTCTGATCGGTTAGGGTCGCAGGGCTGGGCGGTAAAAGCACGCCCGTTCAGCTCTGTAGCGCTGAGATCAGCGGGCGGGC
>JAMFTA010000228.1 GCA_026225565.1 Caulobacter sp.
ACCCTTCCCCCATCAAAGGGGGAAGGGGGAAGCATCGGGCCAGGCCCGCGCGTCCGATCTCAATGGCCCCTTAGCCGCGCACCTCAATGGGCGACCATGCGCCGCCGGCGGCAGTGGGGTTGGCCTTGGGCAGGTCCACGGTCAAAAGCCCGCTTTCCACCTTGGCCGCTATGGCGCCGCGATCCACGTCGGCGGGTATGGGGAAGGCCCGCTCGAAGCTGCCGTAGCGCCGCTCGCTGAGCCGATAGGCGGCGCCGTTCTCGCGCCGGGTCTCCAGCTTCTGGCCGGCGATCACCAGAGTGTCGCCCTTGAGCCCCAGCTTCAGGTCCTTGGCGCTCAAGCCCGGAACCTCCATCGCCAGGTGATAGAGGCTGTCGGTCTCCTGCAGGTCGGCGGCGGGCGCCCCCATCAGGGCGGCGATGGAGCCGCCGGCGAAGGGGCGGGCGGTGTGCATCGGCCGCGCCGCCTCAAGACCCGTGGTCTGGCGCCAGGCGTCCTCGAACAGATGGCGCATCTGGCTTTGGAAGGCGGCCAGGGGCTCCAGCGACTGGCGCCAGAGGGCGGTGGCCTGGGTGGCGGCGGCCTGGCTGGCCTTCAGGGCCTCCTGGCCGGCCTGTACGGCCTCATGCTGAATCTGCAGGCTCTCGCCGAGAATCTGGCGGTTGACGGCGTCGGCCTTCGCCGCTTGGGCGCCGGAGGGGGCGCCGGCTTGCGCGGCCGCCCCGTTGCTATCGAACGAGCGCTGCTCCTGGGGTTGATCTGCGCTCCCAGCCTGACGGCCGGCGCGGCGTCCATCGGCCTTTTCGGCCTGGGAAGCGGATTGGGGTGTCGCTTGGGGCGTGGCTTGGGGATTGCTGTCGGTCATGGCTGAACTCCCCTGTCCCTTGGACAGGTTTAGAGGACCCCGACCGGGCTAGGGTAGGCCTGCGGCGCGCCCTTCACAACCCAAGGGAAGTCACGTCATTGCGACAATTAGGCGCGGTCGCCACCCGCCGCATTTGCCCCCGCCGCCGCCCGGTCCTATGCAACGCCCTCACCATCAAAGGCAGTCTGATGATCCCCTGGGTGCAGCTCGACACCGCCGCCGTGCCCGATGGGGGCGGGACGCTGCGCCTGATGCAGCGGGGGGGCGAATTCTCCATCATGGCCGGGGCCATCGAGCTGATGAACAGCCGGCTCTCCGGTTCGGAGGAGGCCTTGGCCACCCTCGCCGGCGCGCGGATCCGCAGCCGGCCCCGCCCGCAGATGCTGATCGGGGGCCTGGGCATGGGCTTCACCCTGCGCGCCGCCCTGGCCGATCTCGGTCCAGACGCTGAGATCACCGTCGCCGAACTGATCCCGGAAGTGATCGCCTGGGCCAGGGGGCCGATGGCGGCGATCCATGGGGACAGCCTGACCGACCCCGGCGTGATCCTCCACCAGGGCGACGTGGTCCCTCTGATCCGCGCCAGCCCCGCCCGCTTCGACGCCATCCTCCTGGACGTGGACAATGGGCCCGAGGGCCTGACCCGCAAGGCCAACGACGCCCTCTATAGCCGGGAGGGCCTCGCCGCCGCGCGCCGGGCCATGCGCCCCGGCGGGGTGCTGGCGGTCTGGTCGGCGGGGCCCAGCGCCCCCTTCACCCAGCGCCTGCGCCAGGCGGGGTTCGCCGTGGAGGAGGTCCCTGTGCGCGCAGGCGGCAAACGCCGGGGCGCCCGGCACATGATCTGGCTCGCCGCAGCGCCGGGGTGATCCGCCGCCGATTGCCCAAGGCCGCAGACGGACGCCCATCCTGGACAGCCTCAGACGCTCGCCGACAATTTGCCTCCATGGACTTAAGGGCGGGTCCGGCCGGCAAGCCCCCCGTCTCCGTGGCGCGTCCCATTCCGCAGCCTCCAAGACCAAACGGTTCCTATGCGCGCACAAACGCCAGTGCTAACGGAGACGTAGCGGGCGACGTTTGGGGGCGTGATGCACAGGATGGTGACCGGGCTGCTGCTGGCCGCAGCGGCCTTGTTCGGCGTGGCCCATGCGGCCTTCCTACCCCCGTGGGAGGGGTTCGACGAGACCGCCCACTGGTCCTACATCCAGGAACTCGCCGACACCGGCCACCCGCCCCACTACGGCGTCGACGGCCTGGCCAAGGATATCGACGCCTATCCCGGCCCGATGACCTATTCCGGCGCTGAGCCGTTCGAGAAGACCGGCCGGCCCACCTATCGCAGCTATCGCGTCGCCGGCGCCCGCCCCATCGCCGGCGGCCCGACCCGCTACACCGGCGACGCCAGCCCCAACTGGCAGGCCCAGCACCCGCCGCTCTACTACGCCATGATGGTCCCGATCTATCGGGCGGCCCATGGGCTGGGCTGGGTGGATCACCTGTTGGTCCTGCGCCTAGCCTCGTTCGCCCTGGCCTTTGCCGGCTTCGCCATCGGGGTCCTGGCCACCGCCCGCTGGGCCGAGCGGCAGACGGCGACCGGCGGCGGGGCGGGACTGTGGACCGGCCCGATCATGGCCGCCTGGCCCTTCCTCTTCCCCCAGTTCTTTCCCCAGTTCGCGCGGCTGGGCAACGATAGCCTGTGCCTGCTGGAGATGGGGATTATTTGGGCGCTGCTGCTGGGTTTGCTCGCCCCCCTCCCTCATCAACAGGGGAAGAGAACGCTACTTTCCGCCGCCGCCCTGGGGGCCGTCCTGGGCCTCGGCCTGCTGACCAAGGCCTTCTTCCTGCCCATCGGCGCGGGCGTGGGACTGCTGCTGCTCGCCCGCGTCGCCCTCAGCCGAAAACCCGCCGACCTGGGCCGGGCCCTCCTCGCCGGCGCCGTCGCCCTGGCCATCGGCGGCTGGTGGTATGTGCAAAAGCGTCTGGAGACGGGCGCCTTCACCGGCTCGGACGAGTTCATCCGCCTGAACAATGGCGGCGCCCTGGCCCAGCTGATCGACGGCTATTCCCTGCCCGAGCTCCTGCACGGCCTCGGCCAGATCGTCGGCACTTTCCTTTGGGCCGGCACCTGGTCTTTGGCCCGCCTGCCCGAACTGTGGCTGATCCCGCTGGCCGCCCTGCTGGGCCTGACTCTGCTCGACTATCTGAGGACCCTGCGCCGCCCTACGCTGATCGCCCTTACGCCCCTGGCCCTAGGGGCGCCCATGGCCGCGGGGCTGGTCTACCATGTGTTCGTCTGGATGGCCGGAGCCAGCGCGGCGACGCCGGGCTGGTATTTCCACATCCTGGCCGCGCCCCTGGGCCTGGCTGTGGCCATAGGCTGGCGCCGGCCGCGCCTCTTAGGCCTTCTGACCGCCGCCACCGGCGCCTACACCCTGGTCGCCTGGAGCTTTCAGCTCTCCATGTTCAGCGGCTGCGCCGCCAAATTGGGGGCGGATAAGCATTACACCCTCATCGGATCGGCCTGTTTCATCCAGCCGCGCGCTTTGGTAGCACTCGGTCGCCCCCTGCTCGGAGTCCTAAGCCTGGCCTTGGGAATCGGCCTGGCGCTGGCCGCCGCGACCCTGGCGTGGCGCGCATTTCGGCCTGGGACGCAAGAGTGCGTCGAATTGGCGTCATAAACGGGCCCGTTAACACTCTATGCTCGCCTTTCGGGTGGATCGGCCGATACACTAGCCGTTGATTCTCACAGGGCGGAGCAATGCAAAAAGCCGTGATGGCGCTACTGATCGGCGCCTACATCTTCGTCTCGTTCACGGTGGCGGCCCTGCTCTGGCGTGCGGGCGCCGGCTGGGGCGCGGGCGTGGCCGGGCTGATCGGAACGCTCGGCTTCCTATTCGCCCTGCATGACCTGATCGGCCGGCGCATCGACACCGGCGCGCTTCGCCAGGAGATCGAGCGGCTGAAGGCGGCCCAGCACCTATTCGCCGAACACCTTGAATCCACCCAAGCCGCCTTGGAAGGGCTGGCCGACACCCTGCAGGAGGAGGCGGCCAGCAAGACCGACGTGCTCACCTCCGAAGTGCGGATGCTGGAGGACCTGGTGGCCCGCATGGGCGACAGCCTGGAGACCCGGCTGATGTATGTGAAGGGGGCCAGCGCCGGCGGCCACGCCACGGGCGGCTTCTCCCACCCCAGCAACCAGACCGCCGCCCTCTTGGAAACCGTGCGCGACGCCCTGGCCCACAATCGGGTCGACCTCTATCTGCAGCCGGTGGTCAGCCTGCCACAGCGGCGCACCGTCTTCTACGAAAGCTTCTCGCGTCTGCG
>JAMFTA010000007.1 GCA_026225565.1 Caulobacter sp.
AACCTAACCGAAAATCCGCGGTGGCTGCCCGCTACGCCGCTCGCTCGCTACAGCGCCATGTGGAGAGGCGCGCTTCGCGAGCGGCTTCGCTACCGCCCAGAGCTACACCACGTCCTGGGACACGACCCACCTACCCGCTGGGGCAGTTCTTCAAATATGTATTGGCGCGGAAAACCGCGATCCAGCGCGCTGGAGCAATCCAAACTCATTTAACCTACACCGTCCGATGCAGGGTAATCTGGGTTTGGTGTAGGGATTCACCAGTGCGTCGGCTTGCACGTGGCCGAGAGCGAGATTTTAGTTGGGCTAAACGGCCTTTTTGATCGCTTCCCGAACATGCGCCTAGACTCCGGTTCGCCGGCGCCATATCTCACCGGGGGATTAGAGCAGCGTAGCATATCGGCGATACCGGTAATGCTTCGTTAAGATCCAAGGTGGCAGTCAATAAAGCTGAAGCCGCCCTAAAAAATATAGTTCACGTCAGCGTCGATAGCGGCGTTACATGCTCATAGGCAGTATTTTGCGATCAGAAAATCTCAGTAACCGGTCACTTTAATCTTTGGCGTCGGATCCTACTTGAAGCGATCAGGCCCTGACAGTTCGGCATTCGCTTCTTCTTGTGGCTGCCGGTTTGAATGCTGGCGTTCGGGTCACTGCTAAAAACGTTGGGAATTGGAAACAAAGCCAACGTCGGCTGTGGGCGCAAATTCACCGGCCCGAACGTTCGTCGGGCGAGTCCGGACATCGCCAAAACCGGTCGTAAGTCGGGGCGTTGCGCGATCTGGTGCTTACGCTATGCAGCGGAACCACCGGGGCGCCACTGAGGAAGCTTCAGTCCGGAACGTGTAGTGAGATCAGCCTCGTTTGCTCGAATGTCTCGTGTTCAAAGGCGCCCTTGACGTGCATGCGGCAAGAAAGGCTGCCGGCCACCAGCGAAGGCGTGGCGACGAAACTCGCGCGATTGCGATGATCGAACACCACCGGCGCGCAACGCCGTTGATGAGCAAAAATATCCCCATTTGGCAGCAGGGTTTTGCGGACCAAATTAAGACAGGCGGCCAGGTCGCGGGTGGGGTCGAGACTCGCGGCTTGCGCGACCTGCTCGACCAACTCGGCATAGACACGCGCCATACCCGCCAGGGAGGTGCGTGGCGAGATGATCTCCACCGTCGCCGAATGGACGTCCAGAGCGCCGGGCGCATTCTCTATCCAGGCTTCAAACTGCGCCGGCTGCCCGGCCACCGGCGGCGCGGTCGCCTTTAACGCCAAAGCGGGCGCCTGCGAGTTGGGCGCGGCGAAGACGCCGATCGTCACCGGCAAGGCCGTCGGTCCGGGGTACATGATCTGCACATACCATTGGCCCGGCGAGATCGGAGAGCTGAGGTTCCATGTGCAGTAGCCGCCGCCACTAAGCGTTGGGGGCGTCTGCAGGGTGATCCCGGGGGGGGCGACCAAGGTCACGCTGATCTGGTTGGCGGCGGGATTGGAAGAGCTGGTGTAGGTGAGGGCGGCGTTTTCCCAGACGACGCTGATCTGCGCTTGGGCGAGGTTGCTCGCAAGCGTCGCCGGCTGCAGCCAGAAACCAATGGGCGCCACTGGCTTGGCGATGTTGATGACGGTCGTCCAGCCGGCGCGCGCGCCGCGAATTTGGTTAAGTACGGTCTGCATGTCGCTGGCCGCAGGCATGTAGTAGTAGGTCCCGCGCGAAATCGTGGCGATCTGGTTGAGAAGGCTAAGATTGGCGGTCGGTCCCGGCGCGCAGACCGAGGTAGGCACGTAGGACGCCAGAGTCAGAGGATCGGTGCCGCCGGCGCTCTGCTGTCCGCTACTCATCAATAGCGCGCCCGGCGACGCCCCTGATGGGGCAGTGCTGAAAAGGCCATAGGCGGTTTGCAGGCCGGCGCCGATATTGACCGTGGTCCCGGTGAACGTCAGGGCCTGAACTGCGGCGTCCGCGGCGGTCAGTTGCGATAGGGTGCTATCTACGACCGCCAATGCATTGGTCGAAGGGTAGTCGACCAGGCCTTGGGCGTCGAACGAGGCGACGGCTATGGCGTCGTTGGTCAGCAAATCGTCAATGAAGGCCTGAACGCCGATCGTCGCGGCGCTGACGAACCCGGAGCTTTGCATGACCGCCGAGGTCTCAATGATCGGCACAACAGCGACTGCAGGCATGAGACTCTCACCGTCTGGTTTAAAACATCAAGGTCGATGGCCCGTCCGGGGCTCAGGCGAAGCCCAGCTGTAATTTAGGTGTCGATTACCGGAACGGTGATGATCTGGGTGCGCTGGACCGCCTCCTTGGTTTTGTTCGAATAGCCGGTGGCCCGGACACAGAAATTGTATGATCCGCCCTGGCTCGTGTCCGATACGGCCAAGGCGTGCGCGTCGCCGCTACTGGCCGCCATCGGCGCCTCGAAGCGGCGATAGGGCAGTATGTCGTGGGTGGGCAGATAGAGCCTGTGAAGCAGAGAGAGGCGCCGCAACGGGGTGTCTTGCTCATGATCTGGTTCGTCCAGCACTGGCGTTAGAGCAGCAATGTCGTCCTTGTATTTCACGAGCGCATTCTTGACGCTGAGCCTAGGCGCCAAGACCTGCGCGGTGATCGAGGTGATCGTCACCGGTTCGCCATCGTCATGGAGAAGGCGGGCATTCAGTTGCAGCGGGCTTCCGGCCTTTACCAGGGGGGGAGCCTCCAGCGCCAAAGACACTTCGCTGACGCCGGACGGCGTGAACTCAAACACGCCGCTAGTGACGGATAAGGAGGACGTGCCAGCCCATTGGACATAGACGTTCCAGGTGCCGATCTGCGGGCTAGGCACGTCGAAGATGGCGTAACCACCGCCCAAACGGCTCGGCGTGATGGCCGATATTTGCCCATTGGGTTGATAGAGAACGATGTAGAGCTGGTTGCCAGAAGGAGACGAATTATTCGAGTAGACGTAATTGGGGTCGCTCCACACGACGCCGACCTGTTGCAGATCGGCTGACGAAATGGTCGCCGGTAAGAGCAGGTTCTGCTGGGAGGATGTCAAAGCCGTCAGATAATTGAGCACGCTCTGGATGCGAGGCTGACTTGAGCGGATTTGATTGTAGATCTGCATCATGTTGACGGGGTAAGCGACGCCGTAATATATTCCGTTAGTTCGTGAGGCTACCTGTTGTAGTTGCGCGGCATCGACGGCGGAGCCCATGCCGCAGGCGTAGACTGGAAAGGTTGGGGGTACGCTGATCGGACTGGTGCCGCAATTTTGCTGCCCATCCGTCAAGAGCACCGTCGCCTTGGGCGAAACGCCCGAGGGGGTGAGCAGATTGTAACCGGCTTGAATGCCGCCACCAATGTTGGTGCAATTGCCATTGAAGGTCAGACCGGAGATCGCTTGGGTGGCGGCGGCAATCTGCGACAAGGTGGCGTCGACGATCGCCATCTGGCCATTGGGAGCGTAGCAGTTACTGGCGTTAACGTCGTAATTGATGACCGCCAAGGCGTCGCCCGCCAGGGCGTAGGAGACGAAGGCCTTACTGTCGATCAAGGTGTTCGCCACCCAAGGCTGCATGCTCGCGGAGGTGTCGATGATGAGACAGGCTGAGACTGTGGCGGGCATTTTTGCTCTCTCCGGGTCGGCTCGGCTGATCGGCCTCGCGTTGGATGGTTAGGCGGTTCGTTAAGCGGGCGGCGTCTGTTGGGGCGAGAGATTGACCGCTGGGGCGTTTAGGCTGGCGTGGTCTATGTCGAAGGTGACCTGACCAGCACCAGCGGTCAGAGCGGTTGCGACGACGGCGCCGGCGCTCAACAACTGGATGTTCACGCCGGGTTCGATCAGCGTATTGTCATCAAAGAGGATCGTGACGGTCAGAGGCATGGGGCCCTCAAGAACTTCAGCGTCTAAAGTGATCGGACAAACCCATCGGCGGCGACGCTATTGCCACGCTCACAGGTTGTTATCGATGAAGGTGGTCGTGGTGTTGTCGGCGATCTGGCCGACGTAGCTATAGGGCGCGCCTTGAAATTCCCGATAGACACGCCTTGCCAGTGTTCCAGCAGGACCTGTCGGCACGCTGGTGAGGGTGGGAAATGACTGGTTGGCGGCAACGGTGGTGGTGGCGCCCCACGGCCCAGGATTGGATTCGTAGAGGTTGGCCACGAAGCTCACAGCGTAGCGCACCTGAGCGCCGGCCACCCAGTTGGGCGGCGCCGATTGATGCCCCTGCCATCCGGTCGGCGAAACCGCCGGCGAGGTCGTAGGCGGCGCAGGATAACCTTGTGGTTGGTTTGGGCTATAGCTCTGCATCAGGATCAGGGTCGACCAAGCCCACCAGTTGCTGGTCCAAGAATAGTCGTTGAGATCATCGACATTGTTTCGACGCAGCACCACCGACCCGTCCCAGGTGAAGAGAGGCGAGACGTTGCCGGTCGCTTGCGCCGTGGTGCGATCAGCCGCATGCGTCAGGTTGGGGATTCTGGTTAGAGCCGCGTAGTTTGCCGGCTGCGGCACGGCTCCAGTGTTGAAGGCTGCGAACACTTCATCGACCGACTCTTGGACGGCGACGTCCACCAGGGTCTTGTTGGCCAGATCGACAGTATCGAAGTAGCGCTTGTCACCGTAGGCCCGCCAGGCATTGCCGACGGTGTTGGTGACGTTGAGGCCCCACAGACAGTCTTCATCGTGCATGAAGCGTGACAACAGAGAGCCGCTATCGCTGGGAGTCACCGTGTCATAGAGCTCTTTGCGCGGTGTGCGGATGTGGCCGCCCGAGAACAGATCGGACAGGAAGTGGTCGGCGAACGCGTTCATGGCATAGGCGTAGCCTAGGGCCTGCCTCTGTTGTCCGGCCGGTAGCGCACGCGCTGCCAGCGCCTGCGCTAGCGCCACAGCGTGCCCTGCCTGGTAGGCCAAGACCGCGTGCGTGCCGAAATGGTCCCAGTTGACCGCCGCCAACTGCAGATAACGGCCCATGGGAACCCAGGGCGAAATGAACGACCCGCCGCCGGTGATGCGGTTCCATTGCTCGGAGAGGCTGTCCCCAAGCGCGGCGTAAGCTGAGGACGCTGAATTGCCCTGGTTGAGGGCTTGATTGACAGCGTTTATTTCGGTCTGCATCACCTGCAATATCTGCGGCGCCTCGGTCGCCGCGCCTGGCGCCGTCGCCAGGGAATTGTAGGCGTTGGTGAAGCGGGTGATCCGGTCGGCCTGGGTCGCCCCATCTGAAATAGGCGCGTCCGGAATGCCGTAGAAATCACCGCCCAGCGACACGATCTGCCCGTAGGTGAGTTGTAGAGAATTGGGTAGCGCGAGCTGGACGCTATAGGCAGGGACGCCTGGGCCGGTGGCCGAGAAATATAGGAATGCGCTGTCGCCGATCGCCGTGTGCTCGCCGCCTTCGAACATCACAATCCCGACGCGATCGGAAGACGGGCGTTGCATGTCCCGCGGCGCCAGATGGTGCTTGACGTTACGCGGCGGCGGGTAGGGAAGAATCAACACCACCGGAGCCGTAACGCACGACAGCGCGATCCCAGTTGAAGCCAAGGCGTCCAGTGTGCCCATAGACAGGCAGCCTTGCTGCTCCGCCTGTACAATGATCGGGTTTAGCACCTGGCTGCCGGCGACCCACTCTGAGAGCCGCTGGGGGTGAGATCGAGCTTTGCTGCCCACGAAAGCACTCCCAGAAAATTGTCTTGTGGATCTTCGCCACCTTGTCGGGCATAAACCATGACGAGCAGACACGCACAACAATAATTATAGTTGCATTGTGCGGCGGGCGTCTGAGCCGTCGAACCGCCAAGCCAAGAGGATGTCGAAGACACCGCTGTGCCCGGTGTCAGAACATGGGGGGCGGCGAACGATAAAAATCCGCGCCACTGCGGGCGCAAGGCGGGGTCTGCCGGCAGCTTAGCGCTTCGTTTCGCGCCGAGCGCTGGGATGGTGAGACCTTCCGGCGTGAGGGCAAATTGTTGATGTCAGAACGTCGCCAGAAGCGGACGTGCCGCTGAATCCATACGGTGGTAAATGTAGCTCTGAGCCGATGCTTGAAGAGTGCGATTTTAGCCGTGCCCCCATATTAATGTCCAAGCCCAGGCGGAGGCATTCCGACCTAGCTGATTTTAGAGTACCTCGCGGCAAGACGGATCGAGAAGCTTCAGCAATTTGGACAGCTGACGTTATCCTCGAACGGCCCTAGCCTTATGGAATATGCCCACGCGAGCCCTCATGCGCAGCAAACCGAGGTTAAATATCAAGGTAGATGGCGACAACAAAGCCGTTAGCGGTGGGCTCTCCGCCGCCCTACGCGCGGCAATCTCGCAGGCAGACAGCCGGCGGTGCGTCTATACGGGCGAACCCGTGACCTATTCGAATTTGAACACCGATCATATGTAAGCGCTGTTCTCAGGCCACGCCGGTAGCGGATCCAGCGTAGGCCCAAGGCATCAAGGCGCTGATCTGACTCTGCGGATGGCCACCGACGATGCGGGTGATAATGTCCGCGAGGTAGGCCTCTGGATCAACGTCGTTCAGCTTGGCCGTCTCGATGAGCGAGGCCAGGACCGCCCAATGCTCGGCGCCGCCGTCGGAACCCGCGAACAGAGCGTTCTTCCGGTTTAGCGCCATCGCGGGGTTATTCTACCCGTATCGAGCAGGAAGTGACTGTGACCATCCACTATCGGTGGCACGCTCTGTACGGTCGTCCTCGACGGCTATTCTATTCTGAGAAGCGCCGCGGGGCTGATGTCGTTCTCGTCGAGGGCGAGCATGGCGCCGGCGTTGTTGTGGCGGCGTGGATGCTGGATCCCGCCGCCTGCGCAGTGCTGACCCTACGCCGCGTTCAGGACTGCGAAGCAAGATTGGCGGCGACGACCGAGGCTATCGCGGCGACGCCAGCCCCGGATTTCACTAGCCTTGCCGACGATCTTGGGGCTGCGTGGACGGCGCCCAATGTGACGATGCGGACCCGCCAACAGCTGCTGCGAACGCTGGTGAACGAGATCACTGCCGATATTGACGAAGAGGCGCGCGAGATTGTTCTTCTCATCCACTGGAAGGGCGGCCAGCATTCCGAGCTCAGGCTCCGCAAGCCTGCATCGGGCGGTCACGACTGCAACACCCCTGACGACGCCCTGGCGGTGATCCGCACCATGGCGGCGCGCTGGTCCGATGAGGACATCGCCGCCACACTGAACCGCATGCGATTGCCGACGGGCCAGGGTAAGACCTGGACAGCGCACCGCGTCGGGTCGATCCGCCGTGTCAGAGGTATCCACGCCTATCTCTCGGCCGAGAAGGACGGAACTTGGCTGACCCTGAGAGATGCTGCGCAACAGTGCGGGGTCAGCAGCCATCGGATCCGCAAGCTGATCCAAGCTGGCGTTCTCCCTGCAGAGCAAGTTGTCCCGGGCGCGCCCTACCAGATCCGGGCCAGCGATCTTCAAAGCGAGCAAGTGCGCCGGGCGATGGGGCGTAAAGGTGGCCCGTGTCACCTTGAGGTGCAAAATCAAATTCCAATGTTTACAGACACTTGAAGAAGGGGCGTATAATGACTCGGTCGTTGCTATGCCTCGAAGGGCGCGCTCGACGGTGTTGTTGTCGAGTTCGATATGACCGTCGTCGAGGAACAGGCTGAGGCCCGCCCAACGCGAGAGGGCGTAGCGGATGGCCTCGGCCAGCTTGGTCTTCTGACTGATGGTCTCGAGCCTGGCCCGCAGCCAGGGCTCAAGCGCCTCGAGCAGCGGCCGGCTCTGTTCCTGGCGGACCGCGCGGCGCACGTCGGGAGCCTTGCCGCGGATGTTCACCTCGATCGCGTAGAGCGCTTTGATCCGCTCCAGTGCCTCGGTGGCGATGGGCGCCGGGCCAGCGGCGGCCAACTCGAAGAACTTCCTGCGCACATGCGCCCAGCAGAAGGCCAGCCGAACCTGCCCCTGCTCGGCCAGAGGCCGATAGCCGCTGTAGCCGTCGACCTGCAGCACGCCCTTGAACCCGGCTAGGTGCGCCATCGGCCGCTCGGCCTTGCGATCTGGCGCATAGACGTAGGCAACCGCCGGCGGATTTGATCCGCGCCATGGTCGATCGTCGCGAGCATAGGCCCAGAGCTGGCCGGTCTTGGTCCGCCCGCGCCCGGGGTCGAGCACCGGCGCCGTCGTCTCGTCGGCGAACAGCTTGGATGAGGCCCGCAAGGTCTTGAGCAGGTGCTCATGAACCGGCCGCAGCAGGAAGGCTGCGCGGCCGGTCCAGTCGGCTAAGGTCGAACGATCGAGCTGGATCCCCTGGCGGGCGTAAATCTGGGACTGACGATAGAGCGGCAGATGGTCGGCGTACTTGGCTGTCACCACATGGGCGACGGTCGCCTCGGTGGGGATGCCGCCTTCGATCAGTCGCGCCGGCGCCGGGGCCTGGATCACCACATCCTCGCAGGCGCGGCAGGCGTACTTGGGCCGCCGGACAACCAACATCCGCAGCTGAGCCGGTATGATGTCCAGCCGTTCGGCGCGATCCTCGCCGATCAGATGCAGGGCGCCTGAGCAGCAGGGACAGGCCTTGTCCTCAACATCGATGATGGTCTCGATCCGCGGCAGATGCGCCGGCAGAGCGCCGCGGTTGGTTCGGCGCTGGGCGGCCGCGGCGGCGCGCTTGGCTGGATCGGCCTTCTCCTCGTGAGCGGCCTCGGCGGCTTCTTCCTGTTGGACGTCTTCCAGACCCAGTTCCAGCTGGTCGAGCGGCAGGGTCTCAGCCCGGCGGCCGAACCGGTGACGCTGCATCTCCTTGAGGATCTGGGTCAGCCGCTCGGCCCGCGCCCGCTCGGCCAGGACCATCGCCTTGAGCGTGGCCGGGTCGTCTGGGAGGCTGTCGACGAGGGTCGTCATGGCCTGGATTACAGCACATCAGCGGCGTCTTGAGGCGCCCCTACGTGCACCCTGAGTCATCTCGCCGCAGGTGTTTATTCACCCCGCGGCCAGCGGCGTCTGGGTCCGTCGGGCCTGATGGACGCGCCGCTAGTCCAGTCCTTCAAGCAGGGCTCCGAGCTGCGCCGCCGTCAGCCGCATCACGCCGTCATGGACCTTGGGCCAGCGGAACTCGCCGTCCTCAAGCCGCTTGGCATAGAGGCATAGACCCGTACCATCCCAGAAGATCAGCTTGATCCGGTCGGCTCGCTTGGCGCGGAAGACGTAAACCACGCCCGAGAACGGGTCGGTGTGCATCTGCTCGCGCACCAACGCCGCCAGACCCTCGGCGCCCTTACGGAAGTCCACCGGCTTGGTCGCCACCATGACCTTGACCGCGCCTGACGGTCCGATCACCGCGACGCCTTGAGCGCGCGAATGATGGCGGCCACCGTCTTGGCGTCGGCGCCACGTTCGACGCGAACCGCAACGCCGTCGATCTCCAGCTCGATGCCGCCGGCCTGGCTACGCCGGCTTCGGCGGCGAGTGGCCTTCGGCTCAGCTGGTGTCCGTGGTTCCGCCGCCGGCGCTGGCTCCATCACCACGGGCGCGAAGGTCAGCTCGGCCGGCGCCATCCTCCGCAGTAAGCGCCGCCACCCGAACAACTGTGTCGGCGCCATGCCGTACCGCCTGGCCACCGCGCAAACGGTCTCGACCCCGGTATAACTCTCGGCGACGATCTGAGCCTTGGCCTCATCCGACCAGGTTCGACGACGCCCAGCGCCGGTGAACACCTCCACCCGGCGAACCGGATAGGCCTCCGTCATGGCATCGTCAGGTGACATCATCATGGAAATATGCCCGCCGCGGTCAGGGCGCGCAGCATCCAGACATCCGACGGTCGCCGCTAGGTGGGGTAAGAACAGCGCTTACGAGCATATCGTCCCCCTGACAGTCAATCAGGCGGACTTCCAGGCTTTAGTCGAGCGGAAGATCATCCCCAAAGATTTTGATCTAAATGGCCTCGGCAATCTTGTCCCTACGTCCAATTTTCAGAACGCGAAGAAGTCAGACCAGATCAGGGGCGACAACGCCCTAATCCATTTTCTTGATGGTGCCGTGCAGGCGATGCCGAAGCTTCATTGGAAGCCGATTCACATCGCTGTCGGCGCTCTTTTCCATCAGCCCGCGCAGGGCCATCATCTCATCGGTCATCTTCGGTCTCTGGTCAGGGGTTAGTGTCGCAACCCGACCCTACCGAAGACCGCGGATGACCACCGCTGCGCCGCTCGCTCGCTACGGCGCCATGTGGAGGGCGCGTGTCGCGAGTGGCTCCGCTACCGCCCAGCTAAACCCCCAGCCGGGACACGACCTAAGGATCGACTAGCCGTGGCAGAATTCGACGTTGCTGGAAGCCTCCTCAACCTCCCGCGACGCCTGGGCTACGCTTGGTTTCAGGCAGGAAGCTTAGGAAGGGCGATCATTGTGTCTCCCGATAAGCAGTGGCGATAGAGGGGCCCAAAATGGGGCCGAGAATTTGCCCCTGATAAATCATGATGTAAATCAATACGATAGGGGAGGCTCTGGCGGTGAGAGAGGGATTCGAACCCTCGTTAGGCTTTCACCTAAACACGCTTTCCAAGCGTGCGCCATCAACCACTCGGCCACCTCACCACACGTCCACAGATCGGCGGCTATCCTCCCGGTCGAAAGACCTGGAAACGATGGCCGCAAGCGCCGCCTGGGGCGACGCGGAGGTTGGAGCCCCCAAAAGCGGAAGGCGCGCAATATACTAACGCGCCCCCCCTCGGCAAGGCGCCGCGTCAAAAACCCGGTGCATGGTTTGGCGAAAGCTCCGCCTCGATCCTATATCCGTGGCGGAAGCTCTCGCTTGAAAGGACCGCCATGTTGTTCGCCAAAAAGTCTTTGGACATCCCAGCGCCGGACCAGGCGTTGAAGGGACGGCCCGAGGCCATCCCCACCGAGACCAACCATTTCATCAACGGCCGCCCCTTGAAGGGCCCCTATCCGGAGGGGCTGGAGATCGCCGACTTCGCCATGGGCTGCTTTTGGGGTGTGGAGCGGATATTCTGGAAGATCCCCGGCGTCTGGGTGACGGCGGTGGGCTATGTGGGCGGCTCCACCCCCAATCCCACCTATGAAGAGGTCTGCTCGGGCCGCACCGGCCATACCGAAGCGGTCCGGGTGGTGTTCGATCCCAAGCTGGTCAGCTACGAGCAACTTTTGAAGACCTTTTGGGAGGGGCACGATCCCACCCAGGGGATGCGCCAGGGCGGCGACGTGGGCACCCAGTACCGTTCGGGCGTCTACACCCATTCCGACGCCCAGCAGCAGGCGGCCATGGCCTCCAAGGCCGCCTATGAGGCGGCGCTGAAGGGGCGGGGCTTTGGCCCCGTGACCAGCGAAATCCAACCGGCCGGCCCCTTCTATTTCGCCGAGGGCTATCACCAGCAATATCTCGCCAAGAACCCCGGCGGCTATTGCGGCATCGGCGGCACCGGGGTGGTCTGCCCCATCGGCGTCGGCGTCGAGGCCTGATCCCTAGGGGTGCGAGTGGGCGTCCAGGCGTGCGTTCAGCCGCGCCCGGACGCCGGGCCACTCCTCGGCGAGGATTGAGAAGACCACGGTGTCGCGCAGGTGGCCGGTCCAGGTGATCCTCTGGCTGCGCAGCACCCCCTCCCGCGCGGCGCCGAGCTTGGCCACCGCCGCTTGGCTGCGGAGGTTTCGGAGGTCGATCATAAACTCCACCCGGTGCGCCGGCTGGCCAAACAGGCCGCCGTCGAAGGCATGGGCCAGCAACAGTCGCTTGGCGTCGGGGTTGACCGCCCCGGCCCGGGCATCGGCGTGCAGGAAGGTCGCGCCGATCTCCACCCCACGATCATGGGGGCGAAGATTGAGGAAGCTGGTGGTTCCCACCACCCGTCCGTCGGCCAGCCTGCGGATGGCGAAGGGGGCGGCGATCCCCCTGGCGAAACTCTCCTGCGCATCCGCCCACCAGGTGTCGAAGTGGCCCCCAAAGCCGGCCCGGGAAAACACCGTCCAGGCGGCAAGATCTCCTTCGAGGGCGGCCTGCAACTCTGAGCGAACCGCGTCGCAATAGGGCTCCAGGCGGACGAAGCGGCCCTGCAGGGCGGGGGAGGGGGCGGGCCCAGAGGGTGTCATGGGCCCTCCATAGCCGCCTCCGCCCGCCTTGAAAATCGACCTTTGACATTGATCCGCGCGGGCGCTCCGGTAAAAATGCGGCATATTTGGAAAAATGAGTACGTCCCCGGAGGGCGCCCCATGGACTTCGATCTCTTGGACCATCAACGCCACTATCTCGATCGCGTCACCGCCTTCATGGGCGAACACATCGTCCCCGCCGCGCCAACCTATCGGGCTGAGATGGACGTGATCGGCAAGGCGCGCTGGAAGGTGGTTCAGGTGGTGGAAGAGCTGAAAGCCAAGGCCAAGGCCGCGGGCCTATGGAACTTCTTCATGCCGCCCCACTCTGGCCAGGCCCATGTGGATGACAGCTTTGAGTTCGAGGGCGCCCAGCTCACCAATCTGGAATACGCCCTGATCGCCGAACAGCTGGGCAAGATCCCGTTCGCTTCCGAAGTGTTCAATTGCTCGGCCCCCGACACCGGCAACATGGAAGTCTTGATGCGCTATGGCACGCTTGAGCAGAAGGAAAGGTGGCTGCGCCCCTTGATGAACGGCGAGATTCGTTCCGCCTTCCTGATGACCGAGCCGGATGTGGCCTCCTCGGACGCCACCAATATCGAGACCCGCATCGAGCGGGACGGGGACGACTATGTGATCAACGGCAGGAAGTGGTGGTCCTCGGGCGTGGGCGATCCCCGCTGCAAGGTGGCCATCGTCATGGGCAAGACCAATCCGGAGCGGGATCGCCACGCCCAGCAAAGCCAGGTCCTAGTGCCGCTGGACGCCCCCGGGGTGGAGGTGGTGCGGATGTTGCCGGTTTTCGGCTATGACGACGCGCCCCATGGCCATGCCGAGGTGATCCTGAAGAATGTGCGGGTGAAGGTGGAGGACGCCTTGCTGCTGGGCGAAGGCCGCGGCTTTGAGATCGCCCAGGGGCGCCTGGGCCCCGGCCGCATCCACCACTGTATGCGCACCATCGGCGTCGCTGAGGTGGCCTTGGAGAAGATGGTCAAGCGACTGCAGACCCGCAAAGCGTTCGGCAAGTTCATCTCCGATCAGTCGGTCTGGGAGGAGCGGGTGGCCGAGGCCCGCATCAACATCGAGATGTGCCGCCTGCTGTGCCTGAAGGCCGCCGACATGATGGACAAGGCCGGCAACAAGTCGGCCCGGCTGGAGATCGCCATGATCAAGGTCGCGGCCCCCAAGATCGCCTGCAAGATCATCGACGACGCTATCCAGGCCCACGGCGGGGGCGGGGTCTGCGACGACTTCGGCCTGGCTGCCGCCTACGCCCACCAGCGGACCCTGCGCCTCGCCGACGGGCCGGACGAGGTCCACGCCCGCACCATCGCCCGCATGGAATACGGCAAGTATGGCGACAGCGTCGTGCGCCTTCGCAACGAGGCGGAAGAGAGGCTGCTGGTCGCGGGCATCCGCTGAAAAGGCGGCGTGGGCCGCGGCGTTTTGGCGCTGCGATCCCCTCGCAATCGGCCGCGCCTCATGGTTTTAAGGGTTTTTCGATTCGGCTGGCCCAATTTGTCGCAACGGGCAAGGGTGTTTGGCCATTTTGCCGCAAACCGGCGCGTTAACCATAATGTTATAAGTGGGGCATGAACCCCCAGACCCCCATCCTAGAACGCGCCTACCAGCTCGCTAGATCTGGCCGGTGCATTAGTCTCACTGAGATCCGCGCGCAGTTGCGACACGAAGGTTACGAGCGCGTCCACACCCAGACCAGCACCAGCTGGGTCACCGTCCCGCTCCGGCGCATGTGCGCGGAAGCGGCGCGGGACCTGCCTTTGGAGCTCACCGCTGCCGATGCGCCGATGTGCATGTCCTATCGGGTGACCAATGATTGCGCCCAGGGCGCGCGGCCTGGGTAATCGCCGTTTGCCGCGGGAGTATCTCAACCCGGGTTCGGCGGCGGGCTGGGAGTGGGCGTGCAAGCCGCCTCGAGCGTTGACCGGATCAGGCCGCCCTCCGGGCCGGATTTTTCGCCCTTGAGCCTGCGGACGCCGCTCCGGTGTTGAAGCCGCCCACCAGCCGGCCGAGCTCACCCGCCTCGTCGCTGAGTTCGTGGCTGGAGGCGGTGGTCTCTTCCACCATCGCGGCGTTCTGCTGGGTCACCTGATCCATTTCGGTG
This sequence comes from Caulobacter sp., assembly GCA_026225565.1. Lineage (GTDB taxonomy): Bacteria > Pseudomonadota > Alphaproteobacteria > Caulobacterales > Caulobacteraceae > CAIOYC01. The sequence goes on from JAMFTA010000007.1 coordinate 14,187, forward strand.
ACCGCCTGATTGATTTCCCGAAGGGATGTCGCCTGATCGCGGGCCGAGGCGGCAATGCCGCCGACCAGGTCGTTAATCCGCCCCACCTGCAGCACGATCTCGCGCAGGGCCTGCGCCGTCTCCCCCACCAGGCCGACGCCGTTCTTGACCTGGCCGGAGGAGGCGGAGATCAGCCCCTTGATTTGCTTGGCCGCCTCCGCAGAGCGTTGCGCCAGGGCGCGCACCTCCTGGGCGACCACGGCGAAGCCCCGGCCGGACTCCCCCGCGCGGGCGGCCTCGACCCCGGCGTTCAGAGCCAGGAGATTGGTTTGGAAGGCGATCTCGTCGATCACGCCGATGATCTGGCCGATCTGGTTGGAGGACGCCTCGATCCCGTTCATGGCCGATAAGGCGGCGTCCACCACCTGCTCGGATTGCTCAGCCCTCGATTTGGTGTTGGCGACCACGCTCTGGCATTCGTCCGCCGCGGCGGACGTCTGGCGAACGGTGGAGGTGATCTGATCGAGAGACGCAGCGGTCTCCTCCAAGGCGGCGGCCTGCTGTTCGGTTCGACGCGAAAGGTTGTCGGTGGCCTGGGCTATGCCTTCCGCCCCCACATGAACGACTTCGGCGCTGGTGACGATGGCGTTCACCGTGGATCTAAGGGCCGAAAGGGCGGCGTTGAAATCACGCCGCAGGGTGTCGTATTGCTCGGGAAACGCTTCGCCGATGTCGCCCATCAAGTCTTGAGCCGATAGTGAAGTGAGGCCTTCCGCCAAGCGGCTGATGGCTTTGGAGCGGTCGGCGTCCGCGATGCGGAGACTTTCCAGAGTAGCCGACCGTTCGGCCTCGACGCTCAGGCGCTGGATCTCTTGCTCCTCTCGGGCGCGGCGACGCTCGAGCACGGCGGTGCGGAAGACGGCGACGGAGGCGGCCATTTCACCGATCTCATCGGCCCGGCCTACGTAGGGGACCTGGTTCTCGTAGTCGCCTCCGGCCAGAGCCGACATATAGTCGGTCATGCGGCGAATGGGGGACACCACGCGGCGCCGGAGGGCGGCGAACCCGCCGATGACCACGACCAGGCAGCCCAAGGCGCCGCCGAACAGCAGAGCCGAGAAATCGCGCACCTTGGTGCGGGCTTCCGCCTCGTTGCGGTCGCAAAGCGCGTTAGCCTTGACGACGATCTGGTCGATGACCTTGCGGTGGGCCTCATAGTAACGAGTCAGGACGGCCATGGAGCTGTTGGCCGCGGCTATATCGTTCCTTTCTACGGCGGGAATAAACGTGCCCTCAAGTTCGCGCCAGAACGGCTGCACCTGAGCGTCCGAGGCTTCACTCAGGAGCAGCTTGATCTCCGGCGGCAAAGCGGACGCCTTCCAGTAGTCGAGCCGGTCGTTATAGTCCTTGTGTAGCTGTGCTAATCGCGCCTTGTGCACGGCGACGTTGGCCGGCGCGCCTTGGGCCAGATTGGCCTCCAGATAGGCCTCGATGACATATTCGGGGGGAGGCAGGATGTCGCCGACCAGGTCCTTGCCTTCGACGATCCGGCTATAGAGCGACCCCGTGACCTTCACTTGCGACAGCGCCAGAGTGCTGAGGCCCATGATGGACAACAGTCCAACGCAGACCAGGATGCCGAACAATGTCATCGAACGGGCGATCGTCAGTCCCATAGAAGGCTGCTCCGAGAAAATGGGCGTGATCGATCGCCGCTTAGCAGCCATCACTAACCGGCAATGAGATGAATGGTTTACGGTCAAGCTTGCGTGGCGTATCGCCGCAAGACGGGCGCGCCGCATGGCAGCGGCCTTGCACGCACAGGTTCCCTCCACCGCCCTCTGCCGCTACTCTAAAGCCATGAAAGTCCTGGTGGTCGAAGACGATGCGGAAACGGCCGCCTATGTGGCGCGGGGGCTGAAGGAGCAGGGACACGGGGTCGATATCGCCGGCGACGGCCGCGACGGCCTGTTCCTGGCGCTCGATCAATCCTTCGACGTGGTGATCATGGACCGGATGTTGCCGGGCATGGACGGGCTGAACCTGGTCAAATCCCTGCGCGCCGGGGGCGTGGAGACGCCGGTGATCTTCCTGACGGCGCTGGGTGGCGTCGGGGATCGGGTGGAGGGGCTGGAGGCGGGCGCCGACGACTATCTGGTCAAGCCCTTTTCCTTTTCGGAGCTGAACGCGCGCGTCAACGCCCTGGCGCGCCGGCCCCCCTTCAAGGCCGAGGCGGCGAATCTGGAAGTCGGCGTCCTGGAGTTGAACCGGCTGCAACGGACGGTGAGGCTGGGAGACCGCTCCATCGACCTGAAGCCCAAGGAGTTCGCGCTCCTGGAATATCTGATGCTGAATGTCGACAAGGTGGTCACCCGCACCATGCTCCTGGAGCATGTCTGGGATTTTCACTTCGATCCCAAGACCACCATCGTTGAGACCCACATCAGCCGCATTCGCGCCAAGTTGGAGGCGGAAAGGGTTGGCGGCGTTCGCATGGAATCGGGTGGCGGCGGACCGCAGATCCTGACCGTGCGCGGCGCGGGATACATGCTCGTTGCGGATTAGCGTCTCAGCCCCCATGCGCTCCACCCGGGCGCGGGTGGCGACGCTGCTTATCGCCTTGTTTCTGGCGGTGTTCGGTTCTTCTGGCCTGGCCACCTGGGCGGCGCTGTCGCAACCGGTGGATGCGGGGATCGAGCAGAGACTGCGCCATGAATTGAGCGTCGCCGAGCGGTTCTACATACCCAGCGATCCCCTCGCCTCCGCTCGCGCCATCCAGGCGCGGGAGCGACGGCCCTCAGGGTTCGAGTTCCGTCTGGCCGACATCCACAACCGCCGCATCGCTGGCGATCTGCCAGACGGAACAACCTACGCGCCGGGCCTCGACACCATCGAAACGCCGCCGCGCGCTATTCCCAACAGCTATGCCGACGACAGTGACGAAGCGGACGCCGATGTGGGCCAGCGCATCCGCGTCTTGACCACGGTCCTGCCCGACGGCGCCGTCTTGACCCTGGGCGAGGATCTCGGCCGCACCCGCCAGTTGAAAGCGCTTTTTCTGCGGACCTTCATCCTCACCTCCGGGGCCGCCCTGCTGACGGCCCTTGCCCTGGGTCTGGGCTATGTTTCCCGAATACTGCGCCGGATCGAGCTGATCGGGCGGACGGCGGACGCTGTCTCCGGCGAAGACATGGGGGTGCGAGCGCCCGTTCGCGATCCGGCGCGGGGCGATGACATCGATCAGCTGGCCATGTCGGTGAATCGGATGCTCGACCGCATCGCCAGCCTGTTGCAGAGCGTTCGCCAGGTGTCGGACGACGTGGCTCACGATTTGCGCACGCCCCTGGCCCACTTGAAGCAGAGGGTTGAGACGGCGCTGAGCGGCCCGCCGTCGGTGGAAAGCTATCGCGCGGCCCTCGAAGGGGCGTCGGAAAAGATCGACGAGGTGCTCGCCACCTTCGAGGCGCTCTTGTCCATCGCGCAATTGGAGGCGGGCTCGCAAACCGCCGCCTTCTATGCAGTCGACCTGGCCGATGTCGCCGCCGTCGTGGTCGAGGCCTACCGCCCGTCGGCAGAGGACGAGGGGCGTCAGCTAGTCTTGCGGGCGCCCCGCCCGGTGATGGTGCTGGGCCAGCGCGCGCTGATCACGCAAATGCTCGCCAATCTCGTCGCCAACGCCCTGATCCACACGCCTCACGGCACCACCGTGGAGATTGAGGCGGAAAACCTTGGGGCTACGGCGCGGCTATCGGTGGTCGACGACGGGGAGGGCGTGCCAGACGCCGCCCGCGCGCAGATTTTCCGCCGCTTCTTCCGCGTCGAGCAGAGCCGCACCACGCCGGGTTCGGGTCTAGGCCTCAGTTTGGCGGCGGCCATCGCCTCGGTGCATGACGCGGTCATTCTCGCCGAGGACGCCGCGCCGGGTCTGAGAATTATCGTGGACTTTCCATCGCCGTCCGAACACCTTACCTGACGAGCGCGCGTCGCGTCGCCGACAAGCCTGCGGCGAACAAGGGATTTCAAATGGCGATCACGGCCGACGACATCTTGACCATTATTTCCGACGAGGTGCCGATCGACCGGGCCTTGCTGGACCCAGCGGCGACCCTGGAATCTCTCAACATCGCCTCTTTGGACATGATCAGCGTGATGTTCGCCCTGGAGGACAAGTTCGCCGTCGTCATCGAACAGGACGACGTCAAGGAGGCCAAGACCCTGCAAGAGTTCATCGATGTGGTGATCGCCAAGGCGGGAGGCGCGGGCTAAGGTCGCGTCATGACCGTTCGCATCGCCATTACCGGCATGGGCTGTATTTCCGGCCTCGGCCAGGGGGTCGAGCCCACGTGGGATCGCCTGATCGCCGGCGGGAGCGGCGTGCGGACTCTGTCGCGTCAGTTTTCCGACAATCCCGCCTATAGCTATGGCGGTCCGGCCGCCTATGTCGAAAACATGGATGAGACGGTGTTGCAGGCGCACTTTGGGCCCAAGGCCCTGGCCCACGTGGATCCCTTTTCCGCCTACGCCTCCATCGCCACCTTCGAGGCGGTGCGGCAGGCGGGGCTGCTGGACCACCCGGCGCTGGGCGATCGCACCGTGATCGTCTACGGGGTCGGTTCGGGCGGCAACACTACCATCGAGGAGGGCTATGGGCGCCTGTTCGACAAGAAGGCCACCACCGTCCATCCCCTCACCATCCCCAAGTTCATGGTTTCGGCGGCGGCGAGCCACATGTCGATCCTGTTCGGGGTCAAGGGCATGGCCTTCACCATCGCTTCCGCCTGCGCCTCCTCCGGCCACGCCATTTCCGAAGGTATGCATCTGCTGCGGGCCGGTCGGGCCAAGGTGGCCATCGTCGGCGGGGCCGAGGCCCCGATCACCTATGGCGGTTGGGCCAGCTGGAAGGCGGTGCGGGCCATGTCGCCTGTCGCCTGCCGGCCCTTTTCCTCCGGTCGCGACGGCATGATCCTGGGCGAAGGGGCCGCCAGCCTGGTCTTGGAGACCTGGGACCATGCGACGGCGCGCGGGGCGCAAATTCTCGGCGAACTGGTCGGCGCCGGCGCCTCGTCCGACGCCTTTCACATCACCCAGCCCCAGGGCGACGGAGCGGTGACCGCCATCCGCGCCGCCCATGCCGACGCGGGCGTGCCCATCGACGCCCCGGTGCTGATCTCCGCCCATGGCACCGGCACCGAGATGAATGACCGCACCGAAGCCTGGGCCATGCGAACCGTCTACGGGGAGGGGCTCAGCGCCAATCGGGTGATCGCCACCAAGTCGGCCCACGGACATCTGATGGGCGGGGCTGGGGCGATCGAGTTCATGATCGGCGTCCTGGCCATCCAACGGGGTTTGGCCCCGCCCGTTTTGAACTATCTCGGAGTCGATCCCGAATGCGCGGCCCCCCTGGTCTTGGGCGACACCCAAGCGATCGACTATGAGTATCTGGTCTCCAATTCCTTCGCCTTTGGCGGGGCTAATTCGGTTTTGATCGCCAAGCGGGTCTGAACCTCTCTGTGGCGCGTCGCCGCAGTTCAGCGACGCCATACATTACCGGGTAGACAAGATTGGGCTTTTCAGGCCCGCCCGAACGTTTGCCCGAAAGACCGATAGATAATTGAATTTACGGATATATTTCTGTTTCTGCCAGCCTCCGTCCAGAAGCGGAGGGCGAGAAAGTGGCTGGATTATGCGTAAATAGACACATTTTGGCCGTATAGTTTGCCGCGAAGACAAGGAGGCGCAAACTACGCGGGAGCATCGGCCCTATAGACCGGAGGTGACGCGGGGGCGTCGGAGTAATTCCCGTATGCAGTTCTCGATTTCTTGCGATTTCGACGGCACAATTACGTGCGCCGATACAGTGAACGCGCTTCTGACCCAGTTTGCGGAACCCGAGTGGCTGGTCGTCGAGGACGAGTGGTGCGCCGGCAAATTCGGATCTCGCGAATGTCTGGATGCGCAAACCAAGCTGTTGCGGATCGAGCCCGATGTCTTGGACTCCTTTATCGACGCGGTGGACGTGGATCCTGACGCCAAGGGTTTCTTCGACGATTGCCTAGAGCTGAACATTCCGGTTTCGGTGGTCTCCGACGGCTACGACTGGATCGTCCGCCGGGTGCTGGCGCGGATGGGTGTGCGCGGCGTGCCGGTGGTGGCCAACCGCCTGGTGCATACGGGCGGCGACCGTTGGGCGGCGCTGTTTCCCCATGGCGCCCAGAACTGCGGCTCGGGCGTCTGCAAGTGCGCTGCGGCGAACGCCCAGGCCCAAATGGTCCACATCGGCGACGGGCGCTCGGACATGTGCGTCTCGGATCTGGCCGACATCGTCTTCGCCAAGGGGCATCTGTTGCAGAGCCGGCTGGAGCGCGGCCTGGACAGCGTGGCTTTCGAAAGCTTCGACGAAATTCGAGCCCTCTTGCCGCGGCTCTCGACTCTCGTCCCGATTCCGATGCACAGCGTGGTGCAACGCATCGCCTGATCCGCTAACAGGGCTCGTGTATCGGCCCAGGGAGGCGACGTCTTGAGCCTTCTCGTCTGGATCCTGTTCTTACTCACCGTGACCCTGAACGTCTGGGGTCAGACGGCTTTCAAGCTAGGGCTGAACCGCACGGCGGAGGGGCTCAGCACCAGCGCCTTCTGGTTGTCGGTGGCGAGCAACCCCTGGGTGATCGGCGGCTTCCTCGGCTATTGCGTCGAGGCCTGCTGCTGGATGTTTGTCATGGGCCACGCGCCGATGTCGGTGGTGGGCCCGATGGCGGCGACCTCCTATGTCGGCGCGGTCTTGACCGGCGCCTTCTTGCTGGGGGAGCGGGCGGGGCCACGGCGCTGGATCGGCGCCGCCCTGGTCACTTTCGGGGCCGCCTTGGTGGGAACCAGCCTTGGTTGATCGCACGCCCGACGGGTTGGAGAGATCATGACGATAAAGGCCATCCTCCCGTGGTTGCTCTACCTGGTGGTGGAGACCGCTGTGCAGGTGGTGTTCAAGATCGCCGGGACCGGCCTCGATGTCGTCGACGGCCTCGGGCCGATGGTCGCCCAAGCGGCGACCTCGCCCTGGGTGCTGGGCGGCTTCTTCCTCTATTTCCTCGGCTTTCTCCTCTGGATGACCATTTTGAAGGACGCCGATCTCGGTCGGGCCTTTCCGATGACCGCCATGGTCTACCTGACCACCCTGGCGGCGGCGGTGTTTCTGTTTCACGAGATTTTGACGCCGCTGCGCTTCGTCGGCATTCTGACCATCATCGTTGGCGTGGGCATCCTGGCCTCGGACGAGAATTCCGACGATTTGGTCCCTAGCCCCGGCCTGGGCTAGCAAGCGCCATTACCGATATTTAATGAGCATGACCCGGACGGCCGTGCATGGTGGCGCCATTCTTTGCGGAGTTTCCCCTCATGAAGACGTTTTGGCTCAACGCTGTAGCGGTCGGCGCGCTGACTTTGGCGGCGTGCCCCGCCTGGGCGCAGAACGCTGCTGAGGCGGCGTTGCAGCCGCATTACGGCAGCTGGGGGTTCGACGTCTTGGGCGAGAACAGGGCCGTCAAACCGGGGGACGACTTCAACGCCTTCGCCAACGGGACCTATATCGATGGGCTGAAAATCCCGGCCGACCAGACCCGCTATGGCTCGTTCAACATCTTGCGCGACCTGTCGGAAGCGCGCGTCCACGCCATTCTCGACGAGGCCGCGGCCAAGACCACCGATGCGGCGCCCAAAACCTCGCCCGGCAAGATCGGCGCGGCCTACAAGGCCTTCATGGACGAGGGCCGGGCGGAGGCGCTGGGCGCCACGCCCCTGGCCAAGGATCTGGTCGAGGTGCGGGCGGTCAAGAGCAAGGGCGAGCTTGCGCGGCTGATGGGCAAGGCCGCGGGCGGGGTGCAATTCTCCCTCTTCAGCGTGGGGATCGGGCCCGATGACAAGGACCCCAACCGGTATCTGATCGGCATTGGCCAGGACGGCCTGGGCCTGCCCGACCGCGACTATTACCTGACCCCCGGTTTCGCGCCCAAGAAGGCCGCCTACCAGGCCTATGTGGCCCAGATGCTGGGGTTGATCGGCTGGTCCGATGCTGGGGTCCAAGCCAAGGCCATCGTCGATTTCGAGACCCAGGTGGCCGAGGCCAGCTGGACCAAGGCGCAGATGCGCGACCCGGATGCGGTCTATAATCCGATGACCGTCGCAGAGCTTGAGCAGCTGGCGCCCGGCTTTGACTGGTCGGCGCTGATGAGCGGCGCGGAGCTGGGGGACGAAACTCATGTCCTGATCGACGCCAAGGGCGCCTTCCCCAAGCTGGCCGCCCTCTACGCCGCCACGCCGCTGACGACCCTGAAGGCCTGGGAAGCCTTCCACATCGCCGACGACTCCTCGCCCTATCTGTCCAAGGCCTTTACCGACGCCCGCTTTGAATTTCGCAACCGCACCCTTAGTGGGCAGGAGGCGCAAAAGCCCCGCTGGAAACGCGGCGTCGCCGCCGTGAACAGCGCTCTGGGAGAGGCGGTGGGCGAGGTCTACGTCGCCCGCTACTTCCCGCCAGAGTCCAGGGCCAAGATGGAGGCCCTGATCGCCAATCTGCGGGCGGCGCTGGGCCGCCGCATCGAACGCCTGGAATGGATGAGCCCGGCCACCAAGGCCGAAGCGTTGAAGAAGCTCGCCAATTTCGACGTGCAGGTGGGCTATCCGAAAAAATGGCGGGATTATTCGGGCCTAGAGATTCGCGCCGACGACCTCTTCGGCAATATGGCGCGGTCCGAAGTTTTCGAGTGGGCCTATCAGCGCGACCGCCTGCACAAGCCGGTGGATAAGGACGAGTGGCTGATGACGCCGCAAACCGTCAACGCCTACAATAATCCGGACTTTAACGAGGTGGTCTTCCCCGCCGCCATCCTGCAGCCGCCCTTCTTTAACGCCAGCGCCGACCCGGCGGTGAACTATGGCGGCATCGGCGCGGTGATCGGCCATGAGATGACCCATGGCTTTGACGATCAGGGCCGTAAGTACGACGCCGGCGGCCGCCTGCGCGACTGGTGGACGGGGGAGGACGGCAAGAACTTCGACGCGCGGGCCGACAAGCTGGGCGCCGCCTATGAGAAGATCGCCATCCTGCCGGGCTCCCATATCAACGGCAAGCTGACCATGGGCGAGAACATCGCCGACCTGGGTGGCATTCTGACCTCCCTGGACGCCTATCACGAATCCCTGGGCGGCCAGCCGGCGCCGATCATCGACGGACTGACGGGCGATCAGCGCTTCTTCCTCGGCTTCGCGCAGATCTGGCGGGGCAAGAGCCGGGACGACACCCTGCGTCAGCAGATGGTCTCCGATCCCCATTCGCCCGAAAAGGCGCGGGTGGACGGCGTGGTGGTGAATGTCGATCCCTGGTACGCCGCCTTTGGGGTGAAGCCGGGCGACTCCCTCTACGTGGCGCCGGCGGATCGCGTCCGCATCTGGTAGCCAAGGCCAGCCTTTGCTGAAAGCCAGTCTTTGCTGAAGGAGCGGTCTGCGGGATCGCTTCTTCAGTTTTGACAAGTTTGATAATTTACTGCGTGTAGCCAGGCAAACCAAACCCGCCGCGGGGGATAAGCGCGGCGGGTCAAGGTTTTTATAGAGTATGGTGGGCGTTTCCTCCCCGAAACGCCGGAGGTGTGAACCGTCTTGCGCGGTCATCGTCCTCACAATTGCTAGAAAACCGCCAATCGCTGATTAAGTCAACGCTTTCATGACAAATGCCTCCAAAAAAAAGCTATTTTCTTGTCTATTTTGTCAAAAGTGTCAAAAAAGCTTAAATCTACTGACTAAATGGCGATCACTTAGGGTGTCGGGGGGGCGGAAGCCCCAAGCGCCAAGGATTCGAAGCGACTCGGCGTCACCGGACGCAAGGTCGTACCCAAGGTCTCAAACAAAAACCCCCGGCCTTGCGACCGGGGGTTCTTTTAGTCTTTGAGCGTAAGCCCTCGGGACGAGCCCGAGGGTGTCGCGACGGCCAGAGCCGCCGCTCCAACTAGAAGTCCATGTCGCCGTGCAGGATCGGCTTGGCCGATCCTGCCATCTTTAGGGATGGGCGACTTTTTGGACTAGAAGTCCATGTCGCCCATGCCGCCCATGCCGCCGCCGCCCATGCCGCCGCCGGCGCTGGCGCCGGAAGACTTCTTGGGGGCTTCGACGATGGCGGCTTCGGTGGTGATCAGCAGGCCAGCGACCGAGGCCGCGTCTTGCAGGGCGGTGTGAACCACC
>JAMFTA010000229.1 GCA_026225565.1 Caulobacter sp.
GCACTTGGTCGACCTTCTATCGCGAGGTCTTCGGCTTCGAGGAGCAGAAGTATTTCGACATCAAGGGCCAGGCGACCGGCCTGTTCAGCCAGGCGATGATCGCGCCCGACAAGGCCATCCGCATCCCGCTCAACGAGAGCCAGGACGACCAGAGCCAGATCGAGGAGTTCATTCGCCAGTACAACGGCGAGGGCATCCAGCACCTGGCCCTGACCACCCCCGACATCTACGACACGGTGGAGAAGCTGCGCGCCCGGGGGGTGAAACTGCAGGACACCATCGACACCTACTACGAACTCCTGGACGCCCGCGTGCCCGGCCACGGCGAGGATGTGGAGCGGCTGAAGAAAAACCGTATCCTGCTCGATGGCGATGCAGCCGAAGGAGGGCTCCTCTTGCAAATCTTCACCGAGAACCTGTTCGGTCCGATCTTCTTCGAGGTCATCCAGCGCAAGGGCAACGAGGGCTTCGGCAACGGCAATTTCCAGGCCCTGTTCGAATCCATCGAGCTGGATCAGATCCGCCGCGGCGTCGTCACCGTCGCCGCCTGACCATGGCCGTCCTATACCAGTCCGGCTTTGGCAACGGCTTTGCGTCCGAGGCGGTCCCCGGCGCCCTGCCCGTCGGCCAGAACTCGCCGCAGACGGTCCCCTTCGGACTCTACGCCGAGCAGCTGTCGGGCACGGCCTTCACCGCCCCCCGGCACGAGAACCGCAGAAGCTGGCTCTATCGCCTGCGCCCGAGCGCCAGCCACGGGCCATTCACGCCCTACCAAGGCGCGCCGCTCTTGAGGTCCGGCCCCTTCGACAAAGCCGCCCCCACGCCCAATCGCCTGCGCTGGGATCCCCTCACCCCCGCAGAGGCCCCCACCGACTTCATCGATGGCCTCATCACCTATGGCGGCGCCGGCGATCCCGGCCAGCAGGCGGGTCTGGCCATCCATCTCTACGCCGCCAACCGCTCCATGCCCGACCGGGTGCTGTTCAACGCCGATGGAGAGTTTTTGATCGTGCCCCAAGAAGGGGCGCTCAATCTGCGCACCGAGCTTGGCCGGCTTGAGGTCGCCCCCGGCGAGATCGCGGTAATCCCGCGCGGCGTGCGCTTCGCCGTCGATCTACCGGATGGATCGGCGCGCGGCTATGTGTGCGAGAACTACGGCGCGGCGTTTCGCTTGCCCGAGCTTGGGCCTATTGGCGCCAATGGCTTGGCCAACGCCCGAGATTTCCAATATCCCGTCGCTGCCTTCGAGGACCGGGCGACGACGGTTGAGCTGATCCAGAAATTCCAGGGGCGCCTGTGGACCACCGCCCTGCCCTGGTCGCCGCTGGACGTGGTGGCCTGGCACGGCAATCTCGCCCCCTACAAGTACGATCTGGCCCGCTTCAACACCATCAACACGGTCAGCTTCGACCATCCGGATCCGTCGATCTTCACCGTGCTCACCGCCCCCAGCGAGACCCCCGGCACGGCCAATTGCGACTTCGTAATCTTCCCGCCCCGCTGGATGGTGGCCGAGCACAGCTTCAGGCCCCCCTGGTTCCACCGCAATGTGATGAGCGAGTTCATGGGGCTCGTGACCGGCGCCTATGACGCCAAGGCCGGCGGCTTCGCCCCGGGCGGCGCCTCCCTGCACAATTGCATGAACGGCCACGGTCCCGACCGGGAAAGCTATGAGAAGGCTGTCTCAGCCTCCCTCGCTCCCCACAAGATCGACCACACCATGGCCTTCATGTTCGAGAGCCGCTGGGTGCTGCGCCCCACCCCGTTCGCCGCCGAGACGCCTTTGGCGCAGCTCGATTACGACGCCTGCTGGGCCGACTTCAAAAAGGCGGAGCCGCCGCGCTGACGCCGCTCACAAGGGCAGGCTGACCGTGTTCTTCACCTCTTCCAAGACGGCGTAGGTGCGGGTTTCCCGCACGTCTGGCATCTTCACCGGGATGTCGCCGAGAAAGCCGCGATAGGCCTCCATGTCGCGCACCCGCGCCTTGATCAGATAGTCGAACCCGCCCGCCACCATGTGGCACTCCAGGATCTCCGGGGCGCGGGCGACGGCCAGGGCGAAGTCGGCGAAGGCCTCGCCGGTGGTGCGATCCAGCACCACCTCCACGAAGATCAGCAGCGCCCGGTCCACCATGGCCGGGTCGAGCAGGGCGGCGTAGCCGGTGATCACCCCCCGGTCTCGCAACCGCTTGATCCGCTCATGACAGGCCGCCGGGGAGAGATGGCAACGCTTGGCCAGGTCGGCGTTGGTGATGCGCCCGTCCCCCTGCAGCACCCGCAGCAGGCGGCGGTCGACGTCGTCCAAAGAAATAGTCACCTAGGCGGCCCTCCGGATGATTAGCTTCGCCTTCTTCTTCGATGAAACGAAGCACATTCGGTCCGATCAGGATTATACCTGATCTTCTTCACATCATAGCCATTGGGCGCCGTCATGACCTGGGACACTCTGGACGAGAGCAAATATCGCGATGAGCGCAAGGCCGTGGCGGATCTGCTGGCCCACAAGCCGCTCACATCCAAAGACCGCGCCGCCGTCCGGGGCGAGGCGGAGGACCTGGTCCGCGCCGCGCGCCGCTCGGCGAAGAAGCAGGGGGTGGTGGAAGGCTTCCTGCAGGAGTTCTCGCTGGGCACCCGCGAGGGCCTCGCTTTGATGTGTCTGGCGGAAGCCCTGCTGCGCACGCCCGATGAAGCCACCCGCGACGCCCTGATCGCCGAGAAGATCGGGCCGGCGGACTGGGCCGCCCACCTCGGTCAATCGGAGAACCTGTTCGTCAACGCCTCCACCTGGGGGCTGATGCTGACGGGCAAGCTGATCGACGTCGATCCGGAGGCGAAACGCGACGCCGCCGGCTTCGTCAAGCGGCTGGCCGGCCGCATGGGCGAGCCGGTGATCCGTGCCGCCGTGGCCCAGGCGATCCGCATCATGGGCGAACAGTTCGTGCTCGGCCGCACCATCCAGGCGGCGCTGAAGCGGGCCAAGTCCGAAGGCTATATGTGCTCGTTCGACATGCTGGGCGAAGGCGCCCGCACCGCCGCCGACGCCGAGCGCTACGAGGCCTCCTACGCCGCCGCCATCGAGGCCGTGGGCAAGGCCGGCAAGGGCGCCGGCCCCGAGGCCGGCCACGGCATTTCCGTGAAGCTCTCCGCCCTCTCCCCCCGCTACGAAGCGACTCAGGAAGCGCGGGTGTGGGCGGAGCTCTATCCGCGCATCAAGCGACTGGCCCTGATCGCCGCCAGATATGATGTAAGTTTCACCATCGACGCGGAGGAGGCCGACCGGCTGGCCCTGTCGCTGAAGCTGCTCGACGCGCTGGCCCACGACCCCGACCTCGGCGCCTGGAGCGGTCTCGGCCTCGCCGTGCAGGCCTATCAGAAGCGGGCGCCCGAGGTGATCGCCCGCCTGGCCGAGCTGGCGCAATCCTCCGGTCGGCGGCTGATGGTGCGGCTGGTGAAGGGCGCCTATTGGGACACCGAGATCAAGCGCGCCCAGGTCGCCGGGCGCCCCGACTATCCGGTCTACACCACCAAGGCCGCCACCGATCTCTCCTACCTGGTCGCCGCCAAGGCCTTGATCGAAGCGGCGCCCCACCTCTACGCCCAGTTCGCCACCCATAACGCCCACACCCTGGCCGCCGTGCATCGCATGGCTGGGGCGCGGGGCGTCAAGATCGAGCACCAGCGTCTGCACGGCATGGGCGAAGCCCTCTATCAGGCGGCCGACGCCCTCTATGGCGGGATCACGCTTCGCGCCTACGCGCCGGTGGGCGGGCATGAGGACTTGCTGCCCTATCTGGTGCGGCGGCTTTTGGAGAATGGCGCCAACACCTCCTTCGTCCACGCCCTCCTCGATGAGCGGGTGGCGGTGGAACAGGTGGTGGTCGATCCCATCGAGGCGGTGAAGGCGCAGCCCGGCCCCCACCCGAAAATCCCCACACCCCGCCAGATGTACGGCGACCGGCTGAATTCGGCGGGGGTAGATCTGTCCATCGCGGCGGAGCGCGGGCGGCTCGTGGCGGCGGTGCAGGCGCTGGCCGAGGTCCGCTCCCCCATCGATGGAACAGCGACCGGTCAGATCACCGAAACGACCCCCGCCGAGATCGACGCCGCCTTCCAGTCCGCCCGCGCCGCACAACCGGCGTGGAATGCGCTGGGCGGCCCCAAGCGCGCAGACACCCTGCGCAAAATGGCCGAGGCCCTGGAAGCCAACCGCGAGCGGCTGATCGCCATCGCCGTGCGCGAGGCCGGCAAGATCCTGGCCGACGCCGTAGGCGAGGTGCGTGAGGCGGCCGACTTCTGCCGCTACTACGCGCTTCTGGCCGAGCGGCAGTTCGGCGGGCCGACCGAGCTGACCGGCCCGGCGGGGGAGACCAACACCATCCAGCTACATGGCCGCGGCGTCTTCGTCTGCATCTCCCCCTGGAACTTCCCCCTGGCCATCTTCACCGGCCAGGTGGCGGCGGCCCTGGCGGCGGGCAATGCGGTCTTGGCCAAGCCGGCCGAGCAAACGCCCCTGATCGCGGCTGAGGCGGTGAAACTCTACCACGCCGCCGGACTCGATCCGGCCCTGCTGCAGCTGATCCCTGGGCGCGGCGAGACGGTGGGCGCGGCCCTCACCGACCACCCCGAGCTCGACGGCGTGGCCTTCACCGGCGGCACGGAAACCGCCTGGGCCATCAACCGGGCCCTGGCCGCCCGGCGCGGCCCCATCGTCCCCTTCATCGCCGAGACCGGCGGGCTGAACGGCCTGTTCGTGGACACCACCGCCCAGCGCGAACAGGTGATCGACGATGTGATCGCCTCGGCCTTCGGCTCGGCCGGCCAGCGCTGCTCGGCCCTGCGCATTCTCTTTCTGCCCAAGGATACGGCGGACGGAATCATCGACGGCCTCTGCGGCGCGATGGATACGCTGGTGATCGGCGATCCCGCCGACCCCAAGACCGACATCGGCCCGGTGATCGATGAAGAGGCCCGCGCCAATCTCGAAGCCCACCTCGTGCGCCTGCACAAATACGCCAAGGTGCTGAAGACCCTGCCGACGCCGGGCGGCGAGGGGATCTATTTCGGCCCCGTGCTGGCTGAAATCCCTTCCGCCGACTTTTTGGAGCGGGAGGTGTTCGGCCCGATTCTGCACGTGGTGCGCTACGATCCGGCCAAGCTGGAGGAGACCGCCCGCGCCCTGGCCAGGAAGCGCTATGGGCTGACGCTCGGCGTGCACAGCCGCATCGAGGGCTTCGCCGAGCGGGTGCAGGCCCTGGTTCCCGCCGGCAATGTCTACGTCAACCGCTCGATCGTCGGCGCGGTGGTGGGGGTGCAGCCGTTCGGCGGCGAGGGGCTTTCCGGCACCGGACCCAAGGCCGGCGGCCCCAACGCCCTATCCCGCTACGCCATGGAGCGGGCCGTCAGCATCAACATCGCCGCCCAGGGGGGCGATCCCAAGCTGCTGAACCTTTGACGGTCGCGCCCCACTCAGAACCCGTGTCACCCCCATCCCCGACCCTTCCCCCCTCAAAAGGGGAGGGGAGCGCACCAGATGTAGTCGACCACCCGTCCGTGCACCCCATCATCCAGCGCCCCCAAAAAGCCCCCCGCGCGCTTCTGACTCACCCCTGCGACAGAGTGAGCTAACCCCCTGATCGGCTTGATCGATCATACAGGCTTACCCCCAGGATTAACCTCTTGTTTACGAAAAACTCCACCCCGAAAGCCTCTGCGAGATTGACGGCCGCAGAGTCCTGTGTCCCAAATGTAGGGGTCGGAAGCGGGTGCTCCATACTATATATGGATATGCACCCCCGGCAGGGTCAGTTGAGGCGAGCAGCCTCTGGTCGTTTGGGCGGGCGAGGTTTTTTACAATGTCTAAGGTTGAAGCGACGGCGAGACAGACGGTTCAGCACGGAGCCCGCAGCGGCATCAAGCGCGCGCCGAAGCCCCAGCTGCAATTGGTGCGCAAGGTCGAGGTGGATCGCAGCCGCGACGCGCTTTTGACCGACTTCGGCAGGACCACCCTGGAGGATCGCTACCTGCTCCCCGGCGAGAGCTATCAGGACATGTTCGCCCGCGTCTCCACCGCCTATGCCGACGACGCCGACCACGCTCAGCGCATCTATGACTACATGTCCAAGCTCTGGTTCATGCCCTCCACCCCGGTCCTGTCCAACGGCGGCGCCGATCGCGGCCTGCCCATCTCCTGCTTCCTGAACGCCGTCTCCGATTCGCTCGACGGCATCGTCGGCACCTGGAACGAGAATGTGTGGCTGGCGGCCAATGGCGGCGGCATCGGCACCTATTGGGGCGGCGTGCGCTCCATCGGCGAAAAGGTGAAGGGCGCGGGGCAAACCAGCGGCATCATCCCCTTCATCCGGGTGATGGACTCGCTCACCCTGGCCATTTCCCAAGGCTCGCTCCGGCGCGGTTCGGCGGCGGTCTATCTCGACATCTTCCACCCGGAGATCGAGGAGTTCCTTGAAATCCGCAAACCGTCGGGCGACTTCAACAGGAAGTCCCTGAACCTGCACCACGGCATCTCCATCACCGATGAGTTCATGGAGGCGGTGCGCGCCGGCGAACAATTCGGCCTGCGCTCCCCCAAGACCCACGAAGTGGTCAAGCTGGTGGACGCCCGCACCCTCTGGCAGAAGATCCTGGAGATCCGCCTGCAGACCGGCGAGCCCTATCTGATCTTCTCCGACACGGTGAACCGGGCCATGCCCCAGCACCAGCGGGAGTTGGGCTTCAAGGTGCGCCAGTCCAACCTCTGCTCGGAGATCGTGCTGCACACCGGCAAGGATCACCTGGGCGAAGAGCGCACCGCCGTCTGCTGCCTCTCCTCGGTCAACGCCGAAAGTTTCATGGAATGGCGGGACGAGCCCCTGTTCATCGAAGACGTGATGCGTTTCCTCGACAACGTCTTGCAGGACTTCATCGATAACGCGCCGGACGCCGCCTCCACCGCCTCCTACGCCGCCATGCGCGAGCGCTCGGTGGGCCTGGGTCTCATGGGCTTTCACTCCTTCCTGCAAAGCCAGAACGTGCCTTTCGAGTCGGCACTCGCCAAGTCCTGGAACATGCGCATCTTCAAGCACCTGCGCCGCGAAGCCGACAAGGCCAGCGTGACCCTGGCGCAAGAGCGCGGCCCCTGCCCCGACGCCGCCGATCGCGGCGTGATGGAGCGATTCTCGCACAAGCTGGCCATCGCCCCCACCGCCTCGATCTCCATCATCTGCGGCGGCACCTCGGCGGGCATCGAGCCGATCCCGGCCAATATCTACACCCACAAGACCCTCTCGGGCTCGTTTGCGGTGAAGAACCCCTACCTGTTGGCCGTCTTGGAGAAGAAAGGCCTGAACACCGACGCGGTGTGGAGCGGCATCTTAGAGAACGAAGGCTCGGTCCAGCACCTGGAGGAACTGACCCAGGACGAGAAGGACGTCTACAAGACCGCGTTCGAGTTGGACCAACGCTGGATCATCGAACTGGCCGCCGACCGCACCCCGGAAATCTGCCAGAGCCAATCGGTCAACGTCTTCCTGCCGGGCGACGTGGACAAGTGGGACCTGCACATGCTGCACTGGCAGGCGTGGGAGCGGGGCTGCAAGTCCTTGTATTACCTGCGCTCCAAGTCGGTGCAGCGGGCGGCGTTCGCCGGCTCCGCCGAGGCGGATCGGCCGGACGTGGAGAGCGCCGCGCGGACGGATTATGAGGAGTGTCTCGCCTGTCAGTGAGGGACTCAACAGTTCAATGCGAGCAAGGCGCTAAGTCCAAGGATAGCTTGGCGTCTTTACTTGCCATTTTCGATATAGTCGGAAAGTCTGAACTGGAGCTTCACTGTAAAAGCGCAGTTATATATAAAGTCGACCTTTTCCGCGTTATAATGGCCGGGCACCGGCGTCCTCCCGGTCGTGACTACCTACGGTGCGTCTCGTGCGACATTTTTCTCGGGTGCTCCGCACCGGCCGGCCGGCCGGTGCGCTCCGCATGGC
>JAMFTA010000230.1 GCA_026225565.1 Caulobacter sp.
GCCGGGCTCACGGTGCTGCAGGTGGCGGAGCTGGCCGGGGAAGAGATCCCGCGCTTCTGCTATCACGAGCGCCTGTCCATCGCCGGCAACTGCCGCATGTGCCTGGTGGAAGTGAAGCCGGGGCCGCCCAAGCCCCAGGCCTCCTGCGCCCTGCCGGCCGCCGACAACCAGGAGATCTTCACCAACTCGCCCATGGTCAAGAAGGCCCGCGAAGGGGTGATGGAATTCCTGCTGATCAACCATCCGCTGGATTGCCCGATCTGCGACCAGGGCGGCGAGTGCGACCTGCAGGACGAAGCCCTCGGCTACGGCCGCGACGACAGCCGCTATCTGGAGAACAAGCGCGCCGTCGAAGAAAAATACATGGGCCCCCTGATCAAGACGGTGATGACCCGCTGCATTCAGTGCACGCGCTGCGTCCGCTTCGTCTCGGAAATCGGCGGCGTCTCGGAAATCGGCATGATCGGCCGGGGCGAGGATGCGGAGATCACCACCTATCTGGAAAAGGCGGTCACCAGCGAGCTTTCCGGCAACCTCGTGGACGTCTGTCCGGTGGGCGCGCTCACCTCCAAGCCCTACGCCTTCAACGCGAGGCCCTGGGAGCTGACCAAGACCGAATCCATCGACGTGATGGATGCGCTCGGCTCGGCCATCCGCATCGACGCCCGCGGGTCCGAAGTGCTCCGCGTGCTGCCGCGCGTGAACGAAGAGATCAACGAGGAGTGGATCTCCGACAAGACCCGCCACGCCTGCGACGGCCTCGGCCGCCAGCGGCTGGACCGCCCCTATGTGCGCGTGAACGGCAAATTGGTGGAAGCGAGTTGGGCCGAAGCCTTCGCCGCCGTGATCGCCAAGATCGCCGCCGCCAAGTCCGACCGCATCGGCGCCATCGCCGGCGATCTGCAGGACGCCGAATCCATGAAGGCGACCCTGGACCTGTTCACGGCCCTCGGTTCGCCCAACATCGATTGCCGTCAGGATGGCTCGGCCCTGCATCCCAAGTATGGGCGCCAGAGCTACCTGTTCAACTCCACCATCGCCGGCATCGAAGATGCGGACGCGATTCTGCTGATCGGGACCAACCCCCGCAAGGAAGCGGCCCTGGTCAATGCCCGCATCAGGAAGCGCTGGCTGGCTGGCCCGGTCTTGATCGGGGTGATCGGCGAGCAGGCCGAGTTGAACTTCCAGTACAACTACCTCGGCGCGGGCAGCGACCAGTTGGCGAAGATGGCCGACCACGGTCCCATCCAAAAGAAGACGCCGATGTTCATCGTCGGCGCTGGCGCTGTCACCGGGGAGGCCGGTGCGGCCATGCTGGCCCTGGTGGCCAAGGCGGCGGCTTCGGTGGAACTGGTGAAGGACGGCTGGAACGGCTGGAACGTCTTGCACACAGCCGCCTCCCGCGTCGGCGGCCTGGACATGGGCTTCGTGCCTAAAGACGGCGGCAAGACGGCGGTGCAGATGGTGGGGCAGGGCGCGCTGGATGTGCTCTTCCTCCTGGGCGCCGACGAGATCGATCTATCGGCGTCGGACGCCTTCGTGGTCTACCTCGGCAGCCACGGCGATCGCGGCGCGGCCCGTGCCGACGTGATCCTGCCGGGCGCGGCCTATACGGAGAAGTCCGGCCTCTATGTGAACACCGAAGGCCGGGTGCAGCTGGCCAATCGCGCCGTCTTCCCCAAGGGCCAGGCGAAGGAGGATTGGACGATCCTGCGCGCCCTCTCCGAGCAGCTCGGCAAAACCCTGCCCTACGATTCGCTCGATCAATTGCGCGCCAAGCTGATGGGCGATCACCCGACCTTCGGTCAGGTGGACTATGTGGCCGGCCATGCCTCGGCGACCGGCTTCAATGTCGGTGCGGTGGGGGAGGCGGGGCCCGTCTCCGACGCCCCCTTCAAGAGCCCGGTGGAAGACTTCTACATGACCAACCCGATCGCGCGGGCCAGCGTGACGATGGCGGAATGCTCGGCCCTGCACGCCCAAACGGCGCGGGTTCCGATGGCGGCGGAGTAGGCGATGACCTTTTGGGCCACTCCCGCCGGCTGGACCATATTGACGGTCCTGCAGATCCTCGCCGTCACCGTCGGCATTTTGATATCTTTGGCCTTCCTGCTGCTCGCCGACCGCAAGATCTGGGCCGGCGTGCAGCTGAGGAAGGGCCCCAATGTGGTCGGACCCTTCGGCCTTATGCAGTCCTTCGCCGACTTCGGCAAATTCCTCTTGAAGGAGATCGTCATCCCGGCCGGGGCGGATAAGGCGGTCTTCCTGTTCGCCCCGCTCTTGTCCTTCATCCTGGCCTTCGGGGCCTGGGCGGCGATCCCGTTGGCGCCGGGCTGGGTGATCTCCAACATCAATGTCGGCGTCCTCTATCTCTTCGCCATCTCCTCCCTCGGCGTCTACGGCATCATCATGGGCGGCTGGGCGTCCAATTCGAAATACCCCTTCCTGGGCGGGCTTCGTTCGGCGGCGCAGATGGTCTCCTACGAGGTCTCCATCGGCCTGATCATCATCACGGTGATCCTCCTGGCCGGCTCGATGAACCTGCAGACCATCGTCGCCAAGCAGGACGGCGGGTTCTGGAACTGGAACGTCCTCGGCGGCCACGGCCTCTTGGGCCTGCCCATGGCCCTGGTGATGATCCCGATGATGGCGATGTTCTACATCTCGGCCCTCGCCGAAACCAACCGCCCCCCCTTCGACCTGCCGGAAGCGGAATCCGAACTCGTCGCCGGCTATCAGGTGGAATATTCC
>JAMFTA010000231.1 GCA_026225565.1 Caulobacter sp.
ACAGAACGCGCGCCGAGCAGCGCGGCCGTGCCATGGCGGAAAAGCTGAAAGAGCTCATTCCGCCGCACATGTTCCAGGTGCCGATACAGGCGGCGATCGGCGGCAAGATCATCGCCCGCGAAACAGTACGCGCCTTCCGCAAGGACGTCACCGCCAAGTGTTACGGCGGCGATGCGACGCGCAAACGCAAGCTGCTCGACAAGCAGAAGGAGGGGAAGAAGAAGATGCGCCAGTTCGGCAAGGTCGAGATCCCCCAGGAAGCCTTCATCGCCGCCCTGAAGATGGACGCGGATTAGCGCGCCGCGAAAAGCGCACCGCCAACCCCACCCACTACCGCCGTCATCCTAGGCCTTGTGCCTAGGACCCATAGGCGCAGAGGGTTGGAAAAGGAGCGATGCAGCGCCAAGCCCACCTCTAATCCCCACCCGCCAACACCAACGCTCGTCCGCTCCAAGCGAAACCCCAACCCCCACCGCTCGTCATCCTAGGCCTTGTGCCTAGGACCCATACACGCCGTGGGTTGGAAAAGGAGCGCTGCGGCACCAACCCTCCGCCGTCGTAGAGCGCCGCCACCCCACCCACCCAGCGTTATAGCGCCCACACCCCAACGCGCGGCGTTGAAGCAGGGAACACCACCACCCCAACGCAACGGTGGATTGGAGCGGCGCACACCCCCAACCCCCAACGCTCGTCATCCTAGGCCTTGTGCCTAGGACCCATACGCGTCGAGGGTTGGATGTTGTCTGATGGCATATCAAATCTAGCCTTTATTTCCTTTAGTAAATCCTCTGCGGTATCAGCGGATCGCGCTGTATTTTCAGCTATTTGTGGAAAAGATAGCATAGATTTTGCAACCAGTTCATCCCGATCTGTTGATCCTTTTGAATAATAAGCGGTTGCCTGCAAGTCCCCTTCGGTTATTTTTATCTTCAGTGCAACGGCTATAGCGTGAATCATCGCCGTCTGCTTGATTGAAATTTTTCTACCATTTGCTTTTGCTTCCTCATGTGAGGAGGTCTTTACAAAAGCTTGCGATACGTAATCCTTCCATTTTTCTATAACCCCTCTGTGGTGCCTGAATTCTATTGGAACCATATTCACTGCCATACTCCATTGGTCATTGGCTGGAGTAATGCGAGTCGTAAGGAGCGTTTGGAGCAGCCGCATTTGACTGTCATGGGCCGTCCGCCACCGCTCCGTTAAAAGCGTGATGGCGACCGCTACTATGGGGCCGATGATAATTCCGAAGAGAGTCAGAAGCTCATAGAGCTTCAACCCAAACAGGACGGCGTGAGCAGCATCTGCAGCGACGGGATTATTCATAATCCGAATGTGCGTCCGAATCGCTAAAATCCAAAGCAGCGCGTGCCAACCCTCAGCGCGTATGGGTCCTAGGCACAAGGCCTAGGATGACGAACGTGTTGGGGGTGGTGGGGGTTCATCGGTAAAGCTGCTGGGCAGCGGCGGGTTCACCAGGGCGGGGTAGAGGTCATCCCACAGCGGGTTGTCCCGCTCGATCAGGTTCGTCTTCCACGCCCGCGGCCAGCGTTTCAGGGACTTTTCCCGCTGGATGGCCTGCACCATGCTCTCGTGCGGCTCGTACCAGACCAGGCGCTTGCAGCCATAGCGCTTGGTGAAGCCGGGGAGCGCGCCCTCCCGGTGCTGCCACGCCCGGTAAGTCAGGTCGCTGGTCACGCCGATGTAGAGCGTGCCGTGCCGTCGGCTCGCCATCATGTAAACCGCGATCAGCCCGTCCCGCGAGACCATGGCGCAAGCTTAGCGCCGCCGCCCACAGCGCCGCAACCGGGCGCCAGCGTGACGCTCAAAACGCCCGCTATCCTCCTATAATGTCTCTCACTCACCTCTCTCACTCTTTGCCCCACTTCACTCAAATCGATCTTCGCTTTTTCTCACTTCTGTTTTCTCCCCCTCTGGAAATTCAGCCGTATTCTTGGGGACATGAGCAGACCCCCGCCCCCGCCGCCCGGCCCGACCTATTACCGCCTGCCCGAGGCCTCCTGGGCCATGATCCGCGACGAGTATCTGAACGGATGGAGCGCCAAGGACATCGCCAAGAAATGGCGCGTCTCCACCGGCAGCGTCTATCGCCACGCCGGCGACGGCGGCTGGACCAAGCTCAGCCACGGCCAGGTTTTCCACGACCGGATCGTCGCCGCGCCTGCGCCCGTAGCGCCCGCGGCGGCGGCGGTCCATGTCACCGGCGAGCCGTCGCCCCACCTCGGCCCCGCCTATGCTCCCGATCTTACCGACGACGAGGAGCCCATGTCGCCGTCGCAGGTGGCGGACCGGGCGGTGGAGGCGGCCGGGCGCGCGGTCCTGGCCGGTCAGGTGGGCGAGGCCGAGCGGCTGGGACGCCTGGCCGCCACCATGAAGAAGCTGTCGGGCCGGGATGAGGTTGGGGGCGGCGGGCAGGGGCGCTTCCAGGGCGAGGATGGCGACGAGGACGACCCCCGCGGCCGGCCCAAGCAATGCACCCTCACCTGCACCCCCGACGCATGTTGGAAGGACGAGCTGTACGAAAAACTGGCCAAGAGCCTGGAAGAGAAGGCGCTGTTCCTCGATGTGGAGGGGCAGCATCTGGCGCACGACTACGTGGAGATGGCGCGGAGCATGGGCATCCACGTCCCCGATGAGGATCAAGAGGCGCTTCGACGGGTCTTGCGCGCCAAGACGCCGGAGGCCATCGCCCGGGCGGCCTACGTCACCTATGGCGGCGCCATGGCGCCCCTGCCCGAATGGGCCCAGCTGGCCTGAGGGCGCCCATCGGCGCCGGCGCCAGTTGGCGCACGTTGACCGGCGGGGCGGGGCGCCTTAACCGCAGGCGATGTCTGAACCCTCCCTGAAGGGGCTGTCCCGAGACGCCCAGGCCGCCCGCAGCTGGCCGTTCGAGCAGGCGCGCGCCTTGCTCGCCCGCACCCTGCGCCTGCGCCTGTCGGACGCCGAGCGCGATTTTGCCGCGCCGCTGATCGCCGAGGGCAAGGCGGAGGAGGCCGTGGCCGCCCTGCCGGCCCTGCAACAGGCGGTGATCCTGGAGACCGGCTACGGTCCCTCGGGCCTGCCCCACGTGGGCACCTTCCAAGAGGTGGCGCGCACCACCATGGTCCGCTCGGCGTTTCGCGCCCTGACCGGCGACGCCATCCCCACCCGGCTGATCAGCTTCTCCGACGACATGGACGGCCTGCGCAAGGTCGCGCCGAACCTGCCGAACCAAGAGATGTTGGCGGAGGATATGGGCAAGCCCCTGACGGTGGTGCGCGATCCCTTCGAAACCCACGAGAGCTTCGGCGCCCATAACAACGCGCGCCTCCGCGCCTTCCTCGACGGCTTCGGCTTCGACTACGAGTTCGTCTCCTCCACCGACTGCTACCATTCCGGCCGTTTCGACGCGGCGCTGCTGACGGCGCTCGCCTGCTTCGACGCCATCCAGAAGGTGATGCTGCCGACGCTCGGGGAAGAGCGGCGCGCCACCTACTCCCCCTTCCTGCCCATCAGCCCCACAACCGGCCGGGTGCTGCAGGTCCCGGCGCTGGAGCGCTATCCCGACCGCGGCACCATCGTCTTTGAGGACGAGGACGGCACGAAGGTCGAACAGCGGGTCACCGGCGGCCTGGCCAAGTTGCAATGGAAGCCCGACTGGGCCATGCGCTGGGCGGCGCTGGGCGTCGATTACGAGATGAGCGGCAAGGACCTGATCGACAGCGTCAAGGCCTCCAACCAGATCTGCAAGGTTTTGGGCGGAACCCCGCCCGAGGGATTCAATTACGAGCTCTTCCTGGACGAGCAGGGCCAGAAGATCTCCAAGACCAAGGGCAATGGCCTGACCATGGAGGATTGGCTGCGCTACGGCGCCGCCGAAAGCCTGGCCTACTACGTGTTCCAGAGCCCGAAATCGGCCAAGAAGCTGCACTTCGACGTCATCCCCAAGGCCACCGACGAATATCTGCAGCAGCTGGACGCCTATAACCGCCCGCCGGTGGAAGGCGCGCCCGCCGGCCCCCTGAAGATCGACAACCCGGTCTGGCACGTCCACGCCGCCGCGCCGCCCGCCCACGGCTCGCCGATCACCTTCGGCCTGATGCTGAACCTGGTCTCCGCCTCGGGCGCGTCGGACAAGGCGATCCTCTGGGGCTTCATCAGCCGCTACAGCCCCGGCGCGACGCCGGAAACCGAACCCCTGCTGGACCGCCTGACCGCCTACGCCATCAACTACTACGAAGACTTCGTCGCGCCCCACAAGCGCTACCGCGCCCCCTCAGACCAGGAGCGGGCGGCGATCGCCGATCTGATCGCCCGCTTCAAGGGCCTGCCCCAGGGCTGCACCGACGGCGAGCTGATCCAGAACGAGGTCTACGCCGCGGGCAAGGACGCCGGGTTTGAGCCCCTGCGCGCCTGGTTCCAGGGCCTCTATGAGGTGCTGCTGGGCCAGTCCCAAGGCCCCCGCTTCGGCTCCTTCGCCGCCATCTTCGGCCTCGACCGCACCATCGCCCTAATGGAGGGTGCGCTTCGGGGGGAGTTGGTCACGACCGAGCCGTAACAACGGGCGTGGGCCGCCGCCTGCGGAAGAGGTCGCGCGCGGTCAGCGCCAGATCGGGCGCGACGAGGGCGGCGACCACCAGGGACCAGAGCACATCGGCCAGCAGCTGGTCGTTCCATTTGATGAAGGCGTCCGGCATTCGCGACAGGATGAAGACGAGGCAAAAACCGTAGCTGCGCATCATCCACAGCTTGTGGCGCTCGATCTGGCGATTGAGGATGCTGACGAAGGCGACGGCGGTGGTCAGCCACCAGAATCCGGCCTGAAACATCTGCTCGATCCGGATGGCCTTGGGCTCGAAACTGATCCCCATGTACAGGCCGATCGGCGCCGCGACCAGGCATATGGCCCCCACATAGATGCGGCCTGTCAGACGGTGCAGGCGCGGGCGCCGCCTGCGAAGGCTTTCGGAGAACTGCAGCGGCCCGATCAAAAGGGCCGCCGCGCCGGCCAGACCGTGGGGCAGGAGCCACCATCTGAACCGGGCGATGTGGCGCCACTCCGGATCGGATCGCAGCACCAGGAAGCGCTCGTCGATAAAGGCCACCCAGGCCACGCAAGCGGCCATAGCGGCGAAGAAGGCCCACTTCATATAGTCCCGTCCGGCCTGAGCCATCCCTACGGCCATATCCCCCCTCCCCTAAGACGCCCGTTCCCGCGCCCCGCCGCCAAACCCCTCGCTTGGGGCAGCTCCGCCCCGTGAATCGATCGGCGGCGGCGCTTAGAGCTGTTGCGTGGCTCCAGTCCGCAACGCAAGCTCTCCCCCGAGCAGGGGAGGAGCATAGGGACGAAAACACCGAAATCATGCAACGCCGCTACGCCCGCATCGCCGGCGCGGCGCTGGTTCTAATCTGCGCCATAGGCGTCTTGAGCAACAACCTTGTCGTCGCCGGCGACGCCGCCGCCACCGCCCATAACATCTTGGCCCATGAGCGGCAGTTTCGCATCGGCATCGCCGGTGAACTGGCGATGCTGAATAGCGATGTGGTCTTGGCCGCGGCCCTCTACGCTCTGCTCAAGCCCGTCGACGCCAACCTTGCCTTGCTGGGCGCCTTTTTGGAGAGTGGGCAATGCCGTGGTCTTGGCCATGGGGATTGTCGCCAGCCTGGTGGCCTTGGACCTTCTCAGCGATGCGCACTACCTGTCGGCCTTCCGCATCGACCAGATGCAGGCCATCGCCAGGCAGTGTCTGGACGTTCACGGAACGGCGGCGGAGGTCGGTCTGATCTTCTTTGGCTTCGGGGCGGCGACCCATAGCGTCCTGCTCTGGAAAGGCCGTTATATTCCGCGCCTGCTCGCCGGACTCTATTTTGTCGTGGCGGCTGAGGTCGCGATCTCCAGCTTCTCGATCATCGTCTTTCCGGGGTTGGACGCCATCATCGATCCCTGGTTCATCTTGCCGGACTTCGTCGTCGAGTTGGCGGTGGGTCTGTGGCTGCTCATAAGAGGTGCAAGGGGCGGCGCGCGGGCTGTGGCCAAGGTCCGCAGTTCGGGTCCCAGCGTCCCGACAGCCGTCCCTTAGGGGCGATTGCGGACACCGACGCCTCTTGCGGGTCAGCGCCGCCCGCGCCGGACGTCAACTCTTGGCCGGGCGGCGGCGGCGGGGCACCCGGACGGTGGCGTCGCCGTCCATGATCAGGTCGTCCCCGACGAAGGCCTCGCAGTGAAGCACCACCCGCGCGCTCGCCTCGTCGATGGAGGCGACGGCGACGCGGGAGATCACCACGTCGCCGATACGCACGGGCTTATGGAAGGCCAAGGTCTGGCTAAGATAGATCGCCCCCGCGCCCGGCAGCATTGTGCCCACCACCGCCGAACCGAACGAGGCGGACAAGAGGCCGTGGGCTATGCGGCCCCGATAGGCGGTCTTGGCGGCGAAGGCTTCGTCCATGTGCACGGGGTTGAAGTCGTCGGACGCCTCGGCGAACTGGGCGATACGCGCCTCGGTGACGGTCACCCGCTTTTCGGCGACCATGCCGACCTTCAGCTCTTCCAGGATGTAGCCGCCAGACGGATGAGGTTCAATCATAGCGCGCCGTTATCCGCCATGCACCGCTGTGGCCAGCAAAAAATGCGTGCCGGCTTCAGGCGAGCGGTAGCAAGAAGCGGGTCGCGCGGCGGACCTGCGTCGCCGAGAGTGGGCCATCACGGAGGACCACCCATGACATTCCAAATCACCGGCCTGCCCAAGGCGCCGTTCGAGCCCCTGTTCGATCTCGACGATGCGGCGTTGAGGGCCCACCGCGCCGTGCGCGTCATCGCCAACGCCAAGTCGGGTTTTCCCTGTCGGGTCAGCCTTAAGGACGCACAGCCCGGCGAAGAACTGATCCTGGTGAACCTGGTCCACCAGGCCGCCGACAGCCCCTTTTACGCCAGCCACGCCGTCTACGTTCGCCGCGACGCTGAGGAAGCCCGGCTGGCTCCCGGCGAGGCGCCGGCGCTCTTTCGCACCCGAACCCTGTCGCTGCGCGCCTTCGATGTCGCTGGCATGATGGTCGATGCGGATCTGGCGGAAGGCGCTGCGGTGGAGAGCTTGATTGAGCGGCTGCTGGCCGACCCTCAGGTGGACTATATCCATATCCACTATGCCAAACCCGGCTGCTACGCGGCCCGCGTCGATCGGGCCTGAGCGGCCGCCAGAGCTTTTCTATACCAGTCGATATAAATATTGCGAAGCGCGGCTATTTCCATGATCGGCGGCCGCCCCATCTGGTGGGAGAGGCGGATCGTCCGCCCATTGAAAGGGTCTCCCCATGGCTAAACTCGACGGCAAGATCGCGCTGATTTCCGGCGGCACCTCCGGCATCGGCGCCGCGACCGCCAAGCTGTTCCAGGCGGAGGGGGCGACGGTGATCGTCACCGGCTCCAATCCGGCCACCCTGGAGGCCGCCCGCGCCGCCCTGCCGGGGATCGAGGTGATCGCCTCCAACGCCGGCGACGTGGCCGCCACCAAGGCTCTGGTCGAGACGGTCAAGGCCAAGCACGGCCGTATCGACGTGCTGTTCGCCAACGCCGGCGTCGCCTATTTCGCCCCCATCGAAGCGGTGGACGAGGCCTTCTTCGACAGTCAGTTCGATGTGAACGTAAAGGGCGCCTATTTTCTCCTGAAGCACGCAGCCCCAGCGGTCGCCGACGGCGGCGCCATCATCCTCACCGGGTCGGTGGCCGGCGCCGTAGGCGGGGCGGGCGGGGCCAGCGTCTATGGGGCCACCAAGGCGGCCCTGCGTTCGTTCGGCCGCACCTTCGCTGCGGAACTGGCCCCGCGCGGCATCCGGGTGAACACTATCAGCCCCGGCCCCATTGAGACGCCGATCTTCGCCAAGACCGGGCTCGGCGCCGAACAGATCGCCGCCTTCCAGCAAAGCCTAGTCGCCCAAATGGCGCTGGGCCGCGTGGGCCATGCAGAGGAAGTAGCCGCCGCAGCCCTTTATCTGGCGGCGGACGCCACCTTCACCACGGGCTCGGAACTGTTCGTCGACGGCGGCCTGATCGACGTCTGAGGGCGGGCGCCCCCCGCGGGGTTCTCGCCCCGCGGGTTTCTCCCTGTGGCGTTTAGGCGGCGAGCGCCGCCTCGATGGCGCCGACCAGTTCCGCGTCGTCGGGCGTTGTGGTCGGGGTGAAGCGGGCGATCACCGCCCCGTCCTTGCCGATGAGGAACTTCTCGAAGTTCCACAGCACTTCCGGCTCCGGGTTGGGGGTCATGCCGTAGCTCTTCAGCCGGTCGCGAAAGCTCTGCGCGTCGCCGCGAGCGGTGGGGGCGGCGGCGGTGAGGGCGGCGTAGAGGGGATGCTTCTCAGACCCCACCACCGTCACCTTGGCGAACATGGGAAAATCCACGCCAAAATTGGTGGTGCAGAAGGTTTCGATCTCTTCATTGGCGCCGGGTTCCTGGGCGGCGAAGTCGTTGGCCGGAAAGCCGAGCACCACAAACCCTCGGTCGCGATAGGCGCGATAGAGGGCCTCCAGCCCTTCATACTGGGCGGTCAGGCCGCACTTGGAGGCGACATTGACCACCAGGGCCACCTTGCCGGCGTAGTCGCCAAGCGATGCGTCCCCATCGCGGATGGTCTTCAACGGGATATCGGCGAGGGCGTTGGTCATGGCGGATCCTTTCACGATGGCGGAATGGTAGCGACGCCGCCGCCCGCCCTGCAAGAAAAACCTCGCCCCTTCGCTAGCGGTCCCTCCGGGGCTGGCCCGCCCCTACTGGCTGGCCCAGAGGATGCGGGCGATCCAGGCGACGTCCTTGCGATCCAGCACCCGGCCGGGATAGTCGGGGTTGAGGGAGGTCAGCTCCAGCCGCTTGGCGGTGACGCGGGCCACCTCCTTGGCCATCACCTCGCCTTCCAGGGTCTTGACCACCACCCGGTCGCCGCGACGGGGCTCGGGCGTCGGCTGCACCACGATGCGGTCGCCGGCGCGATAGACCGGCAGCATGGAGTCGCCGGCGATCTCCAGGGCGTAGACGCTCTCCCCGGCGCCGGGCATCTCCACCTCGTCCCAGCCCTGGCCCAGGGGAAAGCCGGCGTCGTCGCAATAGCCCATGTCCCCGGCCTGGGCGAAGCCGATCAGGGGCACGCCGCGCCGGGTCTTGCGCCCGGAGGCGTCGGCCATGGCGGCGAAGTCTCCGAAGCCGACGCCGGTGGCCGCCAGCACCTTGGCCAGGCTTTCGGTGGAGGGCCAGCGCGGCCGGGGCGGGGCGTCCGCCGATAGGCGCTTGGAGCGGTTGAAGCTGGTGGGATCCAGGCCCGCCATCTTGGCCAGGGCCGAGGGGCTCATGTCGAACCGCGTGGCCAGGGCGTCGATGGCGGACCAGATTTCAGCGTGAGACAGCATGGCCAGGCTCCCGCGATACGGCGATCGCTTGGGCATTGCTTAAGGAATACACGCCTGAAATAGGAATAACAACCTAACTATGCACTTGACGTAGGGGTCTGATTTCCGTAAATTCTAGCCATGGAAGCCGAGCAGACCAAAGCCATTTACAACGACGAAGACGCAGCCCGCGCCCATCTGGAAAGCATCCTGTGGCCGTACGGCGCGGTGTGCCCGATCTGCGGTGTTGTCGGTGAAGCGACCCTCATGAAGGGCAAGAGCCATCGCAAGGGCGTCTACAACTGCAAGCCCTGCGACAAGCCCTTCACTGTGACGGTGGGGACGGTGTTCGAGTCCTCCCACATTCCCCTGCACAAGTGGGTCTATGGGATGCACCTCATGTCGGCGTCCAAGAAGGGCATTTCCGCCCTTCAGCTTCAGCGCGTCCTGGGCCTCGGCTCCTATCGCACGGCGTGGTTCATGTCCCACCGCTTGCGCGAAGCCCTGCGCGCCACGGATCAAGACCCCATCGGCGGCGAAGGCAAGGTCGTGGAAGCCGACGAGACCTATTACCTCAAGGTCAAGGAGCCTTCGACCGTCAACGCCCAAGGCCTGCCCTACAAGAAGAAGGGGCGCGGCCCTGCCAACAAGCGTCCCATCGTCGCCTTGGTGGAGCGCGGCGGCCAAGTGCGCGCCTTCCACGTCGGCAACGTCGACCGCGCCACCGTCACCCAGCTCCTAGTGGAGAACATCCACCATGAGAGCCGCCTGCACACCGACGAAAGCCGCCTCTACACCGGTGCCGAACAGCACTTCGTCACCCATGAGACCATGAAGCATTCCGCCAGCGAGTACGCACGCGGCGACGTGAACACCAACAGCGCTGAAGGCTTTTTCGGCGTGTTCAAGAAGGGCATGACGGGCGTCTATCAGCACTGCTCAGAGAAGCACTTGAGCCGCTACGTGGACGAGTTCGCCTTCCGTCATAACTACCGCGTCAAGCTGGGCTTTAATGACCAGCAGCGCGCGGAAATCGGCATTAAGGGCTCCGCTGGGAAGCGCCTCACCTATCGGCGGACTGGCGAGCGCCAAGGAGCCGAAGCGTAAACGATAGCCGTTGCCCTTGCGCATCCGGTAGCCGCTAATGGAAAGGATATTGGCGGCGTCATCAGAAAGCGACTTAGGGGGTTGGGAAATGTCTGTTGTTGAACCGGGGAAGTGGTACGCATTCGTCACTTGCCGTAATCCTGAATGTCGGCGTGGATTGGCGTTTCAAGAAGTTCCGCCCCCTCCGGGAGATATTCTTCTTCCACCCATCTTATCTCTGCGCTGCCATTCCTGCGGAACGGATGCAGTCTGGACCCCGGAAGAAGTTGAACGTTCTCAGGGCAGAAAAATGAATTGAGCGGTTCGATATTTGGAGCCATGACACATCATCCTGAATCTGCTAATCAGAGTTCAGGTGATGCGCTCGCATCCATGAGGACAGCGGCGGGGTTGCAGCCCCGCCCGTCAGCCCAACAATATCTTAGAATTTTGGCCTAGACGCAACACAACCCCGTTGGTCCGAACGTTCGGTGATTTGGCCCGTTTTATCTAAGACGATATAGGATCCATCAAGTCGGTTGATCTGGAAAACCATGTCAGGCGCAAGCATCATCAACACGGTCGTTCCTGGCCCATTCAATAGGTAGACGGTATCCCTTACATCGGCGATATAGGCTGTTCCATCCACGGAACTCTTCCCGCCTCGGATGACCACTATGTGCTTGTGGCCCACGCCGCTGGGAATTTCAAAACCCGTACAGAGTAGCGTTAGCGCCACGGCCCCCAATGCGACCTCGATCATGGAATCACGCAATCAAAGGTCATGGTGCTAGACCATGGATCGTTTGAAGTGACCCGCGCTTGCCTGCCAAGAGTTTTGCAATGCGCTTCGGCCACCGCGAATGCATCGGTCCGACTTGTTGGTGATATCCCATTGGCGTGGCTCACCATGCCGCCAGCGTCATTGCTGGCAATGAGAGCGGGCGTGCATCCGCATAGGCCGATAAGAGCCGCCAGCGCGAAGAGGTTCTTCATTTCAGTCCCCGTGTTGCCCCGGCTGGCGCCGGGACGGTTGACTGCGCGAACACGGGTAAGCGCCCCCACATATTCCCCACGCACGGCGATCAACCGCGCGCTTTGGACGGGTGTTCTATTCCGTGGGCCGCCCGACAAAGCGGGTTGCCCGTGTTCAGACGCAGTGTGCGTTGCGCAGGGAAGTCACGCCCCGAGCGCCGACACTATGTCATGGGACACTCAAACGGAGAAGGGCACTGGATTTCGCCAGCGCTCTATTGGGTTGCGAAAAGACCGCAGCGTGGGATTCTGACGTTTTCAGAGTCAGTCGTTGGCCGCGTTGCGGTCCAATAGACGTCGTTCCTTAGCCTCAGCGCCCGTGCGCGGCTTTGGCGGCGTATTGAGCATCCGCTTCAGCGCTTCGTCACGGCGCTTGTCGGCCTCCGCCTCGCTAGCCGATGCGTCCGCGTCTTCCTGCTTGTCCACCAGATTCATCGATACCCCCAAGAATCTATCCACAGGGGACTCGACTCAGCACGCGAAGCAGAGAAACGTTGATGTGTGTTGTCGGCGGGACCAGAGGCTTGCACCCTCCGGCCCCGGTAACTGTTTGGTCTCGTGATCAGGCTCAACACTGGCGTACCCCGTGAACGGGTGCCTTTGAGGTCCACCGCCAGGGGCCTCATTGGCCCCGTGCGACAAACGCACAACTTGTGACGTTACAGCGCGTAACGACTCCGTCAAATGAATTTTCGACAAATGCGAAATTGCGAATGGAATGCTGAATTCCCATAGGATTAAAATCCGCGCTTTGCCAAATCCCGTCAAGCCCCTTTCTTCAACGATATCAATAATCCACTGAAATCGTTGATCCTACGCGAAGTGCATAGTTAGGAATAACAACCTATCATCCCACTACAAATAGGGTTAAACGCCTAGTTTAAGAGAACGTCGATAGAACTTGAGGTTGTATATCCTTACTCATGATCGGCCACCGCCTTGGGCTTGTAAGGGGCCTTGAGGGCGGCGATTTCCTCGGGCGTCAGCTTGACCGAAAGGGCCTTTAGGGCGTCGCCGATGTGGTGGGGCTTGGAGGCGCCGACGATCGGGGCGGTGATGGCGGGGTTGGCCAAGACCCAGGCCAAGGCGATCTGCATGGCCGGCAGGCCGCGCGCCTCGGCCACCGCGTTCAGGGCGTCCTTCACGTCGAAATCGCTGTCGCTGTAGTAGAGGTGGCCGGTAAAGCGGTCGCTGGACGAGCGGACGGTTTCGCCCAGAGTCGCCTCCTCGCCGGGGATGGGGCGCTTGCGGTCGCCGGCCAAAAAGCCGCAGGCGAGCGGCGACCAGGGGATGACGCCCACTCCTTCGGATTGGCAGAGCGGCAGCATCTCCCGCTCCTCCTCCCGATAGACGAGATTATATTGGGGCTGCATGGAGACGAACTTGGTCCAGCCGTTCCGCTCGGCGACCGCCTGCATCTTCATGAACTGCCAGGCGTACATGGAAGAGGCGCCCAGATAGCGGACCTTGCCGGCCTTCACCACGTCGTGCAGGGCCTCCATGGTCTCCTCGATCGGGGTCTCATAGTCGAAGCGGTGGATCTGGTAGATGTCGATATAGTCGGTCCCCAGCCGCTTCAGGCTGGTGTCGATCGCCGTCATGATGTGCTTGCGCGACAGGCCCTTGTCATTGGGATCCTTGGACATGGGATAGTAGAGCTTGCTGGCGATCACCACCTCCTGGCGCCAGTTTCCCTTGGAGCCCGCCAGCGCCTTCAGGGCGCGGCCGGTGAACTCTTCGCTCGTCCCCAGCGAATACATGTTGGCGGTGTCGAAGAGAGTGATTCCGGCTTCCACCGCCTCCCGGAAGAAGGGCTCTGAGGCTTCGTAATCCAGCACCCAGGGCCGCCAGGTCGCCGAGCCGTAGGTCATGCAGCCGAGGGCCAGCTTCGACACCTTAAGGCCGGTCTTGCCGAGGTTCACGTAATCCATGATCGTCTCCTGTCTATGGCGCCGTCAGAGCACAACGCGCACCTCCGGCCAACGGGCCAGGCAGGACGCGGTCGCCCGCTGGAAATTCTTCAGCCCGATGGTTCGGCGCGGATTGGGGCGCAGCCGCATGGCGAAACAGTCCGCAAGGCCGAACGGCGCGGCGACGTCGATCGCTCCGTCCGCCAACAGCCGCACGCCGACCGCGAAGGCCGGGCTGACGAAGCGCTCCAGCATCGCGTCGGTGTTGGCTAGCGGCGTGTAAGGCTCGCCGAACTTGTCCTCGAACCACAGGTGGACGCGGGCCTGGTTCCTCACCTCCACCAGGGGGGCGAACTCGGGCGGCAGGAAGGCGGCGGCGCGCTGGATCGCCGCGTCCTCCGCCTCCCACGACGGATCGGGATCGAAGTAGCAGAGGTCGTAGTCCTTGACGCCGTAATCGGGATCGCGGCCGGTCAGGGCGTTCCACACCGGCTGATAGACGGCGCCCGAGACCAGCCGCCAGTCGGGCAGGTCGAGCGCGCGGGCCAGGGTCAAGACCCGCATCAGCCGGGGACTGGCGTGCAGGATGGCGATCAGCCGGGCCTGAAGCGTCGCCTCGTCCATTCAGCGATCCCGCATGGGCCAGGCGTGATCCAAGGGGCCGTGGCCGGCGCCAAAGCCCGGCGCGCGCACGATGGCTTCGCGCACATAGTCCCGCGCCCGGCGGACGGCGGCGTCGAGGCCGAGCCCCTGCGCCAGCCCTGTGGCGCAGGCGCTGGCCAGGGTGCAGCCGGTGCCGTGGGTGTGGCGGCTGTCGATGCGGCCGCTCTCGAACACTGTCTCCGCGACGGGAGTCATCAGGATGTCGATGACCCTGAGGCCGGGGATATGGCCGCCCTTCATCAGCACCGCGTCGCAGCCGAGCTCCAGCAAGGCGGTTCCGGCGCGGCGGAGGTCGTCGGTGGTTTCGACGGCGAGGCCGGTCAGCAGGGCCGCCTCCGGGGCGTTGGGGGTGAGTAGGGTCGCGTGGGGGATCAAGCGCGCGCGGAGGGCGCTGAGGGCGTAGGATTCCAAGAGGGGCGAGCCGTCCTTGGCGGCCATCACCGGATCGACCACGGCGGGGACGTCGGCGGATTCGATCAGCCGGGCGACCAGTTCAACCGTGGCGGCGTCGCCCAACATGCCGGTCTTGATGGCGTCGGTTCCGATATCGTCCAGCACCGCGCGGGCCTGAGCCTCGACGATCTCCAGCGGGATGGGGAAGACGCCGTGGACGCCGAGGGTATTTTGCACGGTGACGGCGGTGATGGCGGTGGCGGCGTGGCCGCCCAGCATGGCGATCGTCTTGATGTCGGCCTGCACCCCCGCGCCGCCGCCGCTGTCGGAGCCGGCGATGACCAGGACGCGGCCGAGGTCTTGGCGATGGAGGCGCTCATGCATGGGTGACGGCATGAGGGAGGCTTAGCCGGCGGCGACGCCCCGGTGAACTGATTTCATCGTCGCTTCGATCAGGGGGGTCACCGCGACGCCGGGGGCCAGCTTGCCGGCCAGATGCAGCATCAAGACCCCGTGGATGGCCGACCAGTAGATGTGACCGCGCAGCTGCACCTCCGCCTCGCTCCCCTGGGCCCGCAGCAGGCCGCGCAGGTGTTCGGTCATGGCGGTGCGCGCCCGATCGCCGGCCCGCACCAGGTTGGGATAGGCGGCCTCGCCCGGCTGCATCAGGTCGAACATCAGCCGATAGGCGTGGGGCTCGCTCAAGGCAAAGTCCACATAGGCGCGCACCACCGCTTGCGGCCGGGCCAAGGGGTCGCCCCCGGCCCCGGTTTGGAAGGCCGTCTCCAAGGCGTCCGAAAAGCGATTGAAGGCGGCGGCGCGCACCGCGGCCAGGATCTCGTCCTTATCCTTGAAATAGCGGTAGGGGGTCATCGGGCTGCATCGAAGATCGGCGGCCAGCTGGCGCATGGTCACCGCCTCCGGTCCATGCTCGGCGAACAGGTGCTCCGCCGCCTGGCAGAGCCGCTCTCGGAAATTGGCCACGTCATCGGGGGAAAGCAGGCGGGGCAAATCGAAGAACCCTATTGCGAGATGGCAGGCGATTCGACTGAACAATCCCAAGCGGATGCCCAACGATGGCCCGCTGCGATCTATCGCAACGATCCTAATCCGAGGTTTTCAACCAGGGTTAACAATGTGCTGGCGACGACGGCCGCGCCGCTGAAGAAGCGCCTCGCCGCCGCGGGCAAGGGCTTTCAGGATTGGAAGTCGGCCTAGTCCCGCACCGTCTCCAGCCACTCGGCCGAGCGCATCTCTTGCAGGCGCGAGACGGTGCGCTCGAACTCGAAGGCGCCGTCTCCTCGGGGGTAGAGGGTCTCGGGTTCGGCGGCGGCCAGCACCGCCAGCTTGGCCTTGGCTTCGTAGAGAGCGTCGATCAGGGTGACGAAGCGGGCGGCCTCATTGCGCTTTTCCGGCGTCAGCACCGGCACGTTCTCCAGAAACACCGTGTGGAAACGGGCGGCGATGGCGAGGTAGTCCTGGGGGCCGAGATTGGCGCCGCAAAGGCTGTTGAAGCTGGCCCGCACGTGTCCCCCGAAGGCGCGCGGCAGGGTGATCTTGCGGCCCAAGATCTCCACCGTCGCCCCGGTCTCCTCGCCCCCATCCAAGAGCGACAGCCAGAGGGCGTCGAAGCCCTCTTCGCTGCGGGGGTCGAGGGGGGCGAAATAGACCCGCGCGCCTTTCAGTCGGTCCAGGCGGAAATCCTTGGGCCCCGCCACCCGCACCACCTGAAGCTTCTCCTTCAGGACGGCGATGAAGGGTAGGAAGAGCTGGCGGTTGATGCCGTCCGGGTAGAGGGCGTCCGGCGCCCGGTTGGAGGTGGCCACCACCACCACGCCCTTGGCGAACAGAGCCTCGAACAGCCGGCCGAGGATCATGGCGTCGGCGATATCGGTGACATGGAACTCGTCGAAGCAGAGCAGGCGTGCGTCGCCTGCGATCACCGAGGCCACGGGGGCGATGGGATCGTCGCCCTTCTGGTGGCCGAAGCGAGCCTTGCGCGCCGCCCCATCGCCGGCGCGCCATTGCCCCACCAGCCCATGCACCTCGGCCATGAAGGCGTGGAAGTGGGCGCGGCGCTTTCGCTGGACCGGCGCGGAGTCGAAGAAGAGGTCCATCAGCATGGACTTGCCCCGCCCCACCGGCCCCCACCGATAGACCCCGCGCGGCGGCTCGCGCCGTTTCAGGAAGGGCAGGGAGAAGCCCGGCTCGGCCAGGGCGTTCAACTCCCCCTCCAGACGCGACAGGGCCTGCACCGCCTGGGCCTGGGCCGCGTCGGGGGCGATCTCTCCCGATTGCAATTTTTCCTGATAGGCGGCGGCGACGGTGAGGGTCATCGAGCGGGGTCTTCGCTAATTAGGCTGACCGGCGCAAGGGTTTGAGCGCGTCGCCTCTTCCTCCCGGCCCCGAATCCGTTAGTGTCTTTCGTCCATGCGGCCGAGCGTCAGGCCGCTTTCGACCTGGACGAATTCATGAAGCTCACCATCGAGCGTGCGGCGTTGATCAAGGCCCTGGGCCACGTGCAGAGCGTGGTGGAACGGCGCAACACCATTCCGATCCTTTCCAATGTGCTGCTCTCGGCCGACAAGGGCGGGCTGGCCTTTTCCGCCACCGATCTCGACATGGAGATCGTCGACGAGACCAACGCCCAGGTTTCCGGCTCAGGCCAGATCACCGCCCCCGCCCACACCCTCTATGAGATCGTCAGGAAGCTGCCCGAAGGCGCCGACGTGGAGCTGAAGTTCCAGGGCGAGGACCCGCGCCTGTCGATCACCGCCGGGCGCTCGCGCTTCAACCTGCCGGTGCTGCCGGCCGGGGATTTTCCGGTGATGTCGTCCGACGGTCTTTCGGCCCGCATCACCCTCGATGCGGAGGCCCTGATCCGGCTGATCGACAAGACCCGTTTCGCCATCTCCACCGAGGAGACCCGCTACTATCTGAACGGCCTCTATATGCACACGGTGATGGAGGACGGGGAAGCCAAGCTGCGCTGCGTCGCCACCGACGGCCACCGCCTGGCCCTGGCCGAAATGCCTGCCCCCGAAGGGGCCCTGGGCCTGCCCGGCGTGATCATTCCGAGGAAGACCATCCAGGAGGCCCGCCGCCTCCTGGAAGACGCCGGGGAGACGGTGGATCTGCAGATCTCCGCCGCCAAGGTGCGCTTCGAATTCGGCCGCGCCGCCCTGACCTCGAAAGTGATCGACGGCGCCTTCCCCGACTACGCCCGCGTCATCCCCAAGGAAAACAACCGGGTGGTCAATGTGGACAAGGCCCTGTTCGCCTCGGCGGTGGATCGGGTGGCGACCATTTCGGCGGAAAAGTCCCGCTCGGTGAAGATGCAGATCGAGCCGGGCAAGCTGATCCTCACCGTCCGCAACATGGAGGCGGGCCAGGGGGTGGAGGAGATGGAGATCGATTACGACGACGAGCCGTTCGAGATCGGCTTCAACGCCCGGTATTTGCTGGACGTCTGCGGCCAGATCGGCGGCGAGATCATGGAGATGCGCTTCGCCGATCCCGCCTCTCCCACCCTGGTGCTGGACCCCGTCGACCGGGGCGTGCGCTACGTACTGATGCCGCTTCGGGTCTAGCCTCTTGACCACCATCTTCGTCACCGGCGGCGGCGGCTATATCGGCAGCCATTGCTGCAAGGCCTTCGCTGCGGCCGGCTGGGAGGTCGTGGTCTACGACAACCTGAAGCATGGCTGGCGCGACATGGTGAAGTGGGGGCCCTTGATCGAGGGGGATATCCTGGACCCCGACCGCCTGAACGCCGCCATGAAGGAGGTGAAGCCCGACGCTGTGGCCCACTTCGCCGCCCTGATCTCGGTGGCCGAGTCGGTGGCCGATCCCGCCCTGCACTATCGCAATAATTCGCTGGGCGCCTTCAATGTGCTGGAGGCCATGTGGGGGGCTGGGATCGACAAGATCATCTTCTCCTCCACCGCCGCCACCTATGGAATTCCCACTATCGTGCCGATCCCCGAGGATCACCCCCAGTGGCCGATCAACCCCTATGGCTGGTCCAAGCTGATGGTGGAGCGGATGCTGGCCGATTACGCCTCGGCCTACGGGCTGAACTATGCGGCGCTGCGCTACTTCAACGCCGCCGGCGCCGACATCGACGGCGAGATCGGTGAGCGGCACGAGCCGGAAACCCACGTCATCCCGCTGGCGGCGCGGGGCGCCCTGCGCGACGACTACGCCTTCACCATCTTTGGCGATGATTTCGACACCCGCGACGGCACCTGCGTGCGCGACTATATCCATGTCGCCGACCTGGCCTCCGCCCACCAGCTGGCCTTGCAGCACCTGATGAACGGCGGCGAGAGCGGGGCCTTCAATCTCGGCACCGGCGAAGGCGCTACCGTGAAGGAGATCGCCGACGCCATTGAGCGCGCCTCCGGCAAGCCCCTGAAGCGCGCCATCGGCCCCCGCCGCGCCGGCGACCCCGCCACCCTGATCGCCCTTAGCGACAAGGCCAAGCGGGTGCTGGGCTGGGAGCCGCAGCACTCCTCCATCGACGAGATCGTGCGGACGGCGTTCGCCTGGCATCGAAAGGACGATGCGGCGCGGGGGTGAGGGGGTGGGTGATCGCCAGGCCTACGGCCGAGCGTCCCTCCCGGCCAGGCCCGCCCTTAAGTCCATGGCGCCATCGCCGTACCCCGGATCAAGTCCGGGGCTCCACCATGGGTCTTAGGGGCTTTGGAACTGCGACCTCAAGCACTTCCCCCTCCGCAGCCGTCCCTAAACCACGTGCGCCGGCTGCAGCACGCAGTCGGCGTCGCTGCTGACCTCGATCTGGATGGTGGAATGACCGATGCCGAAGCGGGTGCGCAGGTCGCGGCAGATCTCGCTCAAGGCGGCGTCTCCCGGATGGCCGGCGGGCATGACCAGGTGGGCGGTCAGGGCCGTCTCGGTGGTGGACATGGGCCAGATGTGCAGGT
>JAMFTA010000232.1 GCA_026225565.1 Caulobacter sp.
GATGGTCGGCTTGTCCGGTGCGTCCTCGGGCGCGATCGTGCGCATATGCACGAACTCCGGCGCCTCGACGGCGGGGTCCTCCAGCACCTTTCCCTCCGATGAGGAGTGCAGCAGGTTGGCGTCGACGCTGAACGGCGCTTCGCCGCGCTTGTCCTTGGAGATCGGGATCTGGTGCTGTTCGGCGAACGCCAGCAGGGCCTCGCGGCTGGCGAACTCCCACTCGCGCCAGGGGGCGATCACGCGGATTTCCGGCTCGAGCGCATAGTAGGCCACCTCGTAGCGGACTTGGTCGTTGCCCTTGCCGGTCGAGCCGTGGGAGACCGCGTCGGCGCCGACCTTGCGGGCGATGTCGATCTGGGTCTTGGCGATCAGCGGCCGGGCGATGGAGGTGCCGAGCAGGTACTGGCCCTCATAGACCGTATTGGCGCGAAACATCGGGAAGACGTAG
This sequence comes from Caulobacter sp., assembly GCA_026225565.1. Classification (GTDB taxonomy): domain Bacteria; phylum Pseudomonadota; class Alphaproteobacteria; order Caulobacterales; family Caulobacteraceae; genus CAIOYC01. Next base: position 449 of record JAMFTA010000232.1, read on the forward strand.
TCGCGCACGAACTCCTCGCGCACGTCCTCGATATAGATATTCTCGGCCTTGACCCCCGCGGCGAGCGCCTTGGCGCGCGCGGGCTCGATCTCGCCGCCCTGGCCGAGGTCGGCGGTGAAGGTGATCACCTCGGCGCCGTATTCGGTCTGCAGCCACTTCAGGATGATCGAGGTGTCGAGGCCGCCCGAATAGGCGAGCACGACCTTCTTGATGGGGCGTTTGGCGTCCATGGGGCGTCCTGGAATTGGTGACGGAGGGCTTGGTCAGGCGGGCGTTTAGGGTCGGATGGGCAAGGGGTCAACCTGCCCCCTTACCTGAATGGCGGCTAACAGCCCCGCTCCGCACCCGTTCAGGTGGGCGGCGCCATTCTCTCCCCAACGAGCCGGCGATTTCGACGGTCTCGCTGAGATGCAAAAGGAGAGATCATCATGACCAAGTTCAAAACGATCCTGCTCGCGACCATGGGCGTCCTGATGGCCGGTTCGGCCGCCACCGCCAGCTTCGCGCAAACCCCGTTCGAAGCGACCCATCCCCGCCGCGCGGAGGTCAGCCGCCGGGTGGCGGTGCAAGAGCGCAGCGTCGTCGTCGCCCGCCACGAGGACCGTATCAGCCCCCGGCGCGCCGCCTATCTGCGCCATCAGGACTATCTGATCCGCGAGCGGGCCCGCCTGGACGCCATGCGCCACCACGGCCACATCACCCGCCGCGAGCAGGTGGCGCTGAACCACCGGGAAAACCATGTGAATCGCCAACTGGCGCGATAAGCACGGACGAGCGCTCTCCTCTCCCGCCTCGCGGGGGAGGAGAAGGGCGTCTTACTTGCTGATCCGCGACAGCTCGTAGCCGATCAGGCCGGGCAGGGTGCGCAGGCGCTCGGCCAGATCGCGGAAAGCGCCGTCGCGGCGGGTTTCGATATTGGCCTGGTATTCGAATACCTCTCCGTCCTGGATCAGCCGATAGCTGAGCTCGCCCAGGCTCACATCGTGATTGCCGAGGAGCTTGCCCAGCTCCGTCTCGCTGGGGGCCAGGGGGGCGTGGAAGCGGAACACCGCCATGGCGTAGACGCGCCAAGGAAAGCGCCCCTCCACCCACCGCATCACAGTCAGGGTGACAAGGACGCCCACGAGCGTCATCCCGCCGGGCGCCCAAAGACCCAGGCCGAACAACATGCCCACCCCGGCCGTAGCCCAGATGCTGGCGGCGGTGGTCAGGCCCTGGACGCTGACCCCCTCCTTGAAGATCACGCCCGCGCCCAGAAAACCGATGCCGGTCATCACCCCTTGCGCCAAGCGCGTGGGGTCCAACCGCATGAGCCCTGCCGGATAACCAGGGCTGAGCACCGCCACATAGGAGATGATCATCACACTGGCGGCGGCCAGGGCCACCAGGGCATGGGTGCGAAAGCCGGCGGCGCGGCCGTTGAAGCTGCGCTCGAACCCCACCAGGGCGCCGGCGCCCCAGGCAAGGGCGAGGTTGGCGGCGATCTGCGTCAGCTGCAACATCCCTCCTCATAGTCCGCAGACGGAGGAAAATCGAGCCTATGCCAGTTGCGCGGCCCCACTCTGCCTGAACCAGCCTGTGAACCGCAGGCGGATCATCCAGACGACCAAGAGCACGATCGGCAAAAGTTGGGGCAGAAAGAAGATCGGCGGCACGTGGTAGGGGCCGGGCAGCAGGCGCGCAAAGCCGTTGGTGAAGGCCGACCCGGCCGCCAGGGTGAGGCCAAAGCACATGCGCCACAGATGTCGCGCAATTCGGGGCGCACCGGAAATCCCGCGCGTGAACACCACCTTGGCGTCGCCGATGGCCCCGATCGCCAGCACTGAGGTGAAGGCGTAGATGGCGATTAGCACCGGCCCCTTGAACGGCACCGCGCTCTTGAACAGCGGCGGCAGCCCAGCGGCCAGCTGAACCGACAGGATCACGAACGGCGCTGAGAGCACAACGGCGACGACCAGGGCGATCTTCTCCCCAAGGCCGATGGCGCTCGGTGGGCGGCGCACGGTCAGCCAGGCCGTCGCCACCATGTAGAAGGTGAAGGCGCTGATGAACGCGTTGACCAACTGATGGGGCATCGCCACCGCCAGATAGGCGGCGAAGATGGCCATCACCGTCATGCCGGCGAAGAAGAGGTTGCCTGCCCTACGATGGATCCGACCGCCCTTGCGCGCGAACGCCGCCACCGTTCCTGAGATCAGCCCAACCATACCCGCAACGATGTGGACGATCAGGGCGAACGTGGTCATCGCCTGCAACCATGGACCGATAGCCGGCTGAACGTTCATAGGCCCGCCCCCGTGGAGCTTGCGACTCCACAGCCTTAGCTAGCGATATTCAAGTTACAATTCGCTAACCCACCCTCGGAGCGCGTGCGTCCTTAAGCCGGGTCTTCCAAACTAAACGCCTGCGCCTGTTCGTCGTAGGCGAAGAGCTCGGCGTAGCGGCTCCAGTCGATCACCGCGCGCAGAGTCTCCTCGGCGAACTCCTCGGACATGAAGTCCTCCAGCTCTTCGGAAAAGCGGGTGTAGGGCGCCCGATGGCTGGGGCGTTCCTCCAGCACCCGGCGGATCAGGGCGGCGATGGGTACGTGAGCCTTCAGCTGCTCGGCGAACAGGCGTTTACGCGCGTCCACATCCAGATCGACGAAGCGGCGGCCGGTAGGGGTCAGGCGGATGTCGCCGTGGGCCACTTCGGCGAAGCGCATCAGCTGTAGGGTTTCGACGATGGGGAAGAGTTCGTCCACCTCAAGGGTCAGTTCGTCGGCGATCTCGGGCAGGTCGGCCTTGCCGTTGAAGCGCTCGCCGGCGAGGGTCTCCATCAGGCCGGCCAGGAGGTTGGTGGAGACCTCCGGCAGCACCATGGCCACCCCGGCGCTGGCCACCGCGTCGGGCGCCCGTTGCTCCATCTTCAGGGCCGGGTCGTGGGGGTTGGTCATGCGGCCATAGATGTCGTCGACGAACTTCCTGAACGGCTCCTGGTTGCGGTTGCGGGGATAAGGCTGGTCGATCTTGATTTCGGCGGCGATGCGGCCGGGATTGGCGGAGAAGATGATCACCCGATCGCACATCAACACCGCCTCTTCGATATTGTGGGTGACGATGAGGATGGACCGCAAGGGCAGCTTGCCCTCGGTCCACAGCTCCACGAGATCGGTGCGCAGGGTCTCGGCGGTGAGCACGTCCAGCGCCGAGAAGGGCTCGTCCATGAGGAGGAGTTCGGGGTGGACCACCAGGGCGCGCGCGAACCCCACCCTTTGGCGCATCCCGCCCGACAGCTCTTTCGGGTAGGCGCTCTCGAACCCGTCGAGGCCGATGAGGTCGATGGCCTCCAAGGACCGCGTGCGGCGCTCGGCGGCGGGAATGCCCAAAGGCTCCAGGCCGATCTCCACGTTTTCCAGCACCGTCAGCCAGGGGAAGAGGGCGAAGCTCTGGAACACCATGGCGATGCCCTCGGAGGGGCCCGAGAGCGGCTTGTCCCGCCAGGTCACCCGCCCGCTGACCGGCTTGGCGAGGCCGGCGATGATGCGGAGCAGGCTGGACTTGCCGGAACCCGAGCGGCCCAAGAGGCCGACGATCTCGCCGGATTTCAAGGACAGGGAAACGCCGTCCAGCACCAGCAAATCATTGGCGCCGCCCTTGGCGTAGGCTTGGCGAATGCTCTGCACTTCCAGGAAGGCGTCGCCGGCCTCAGCGCCGGGCCGGTCTTTCGTCGCTACGTCGGACATGAGGGCTCCTAATCCAGCCGAAGGCGCTTGGAGGCGAACACGAACAGGGGGCGCCAGAGGATACGGTTGAACAGCACCACAAAGATGCTCATCACCGCCGTGCCGAGCACCACCCTGGGCATGTCGGCCTTGGCGGCGGCGTCGGCGATGAAAGCGCCCAGACCATGGGCCTCCAGGCGATCAGAACCCCAGCTCGCCACTTCGGCGACGATGGAGGCGTTCCACGCCCCGCCAGAGGCGGTGATGGCGCCGGTGACATAGTAGGGGAAGATTCCCGGCAGAGCGACCTTGCGCCACCAGGCCCAGCCCTTAACCCCGAAACTCGACGCCGCTTCCAGTAAGTCATTCGGAAACGCCGTGGCCCCGGCGATGACGTTGAACAGGATGTACCACTGGGTGCCCAGGATCATTAGCGGCGACAGCCAGATGTCGGGCAGCAGGTGAAAACGCACGATTCCCAACACGACGATGGGGAACAGCAGATTGGACGGAAAGGCGGCCATGAACTGGGCGATCGGCTGCACCGCCGCCGCCCAGCGGGGACGCAGGCCCACCCAGACGCCGATCGGCGTCCAGATCAGGCTGGCGATGGCGATCAAGACCAGCACCCGCACCAGGGTGACGCCGCCCAGGCCCGCCACGGCGAAGGCCTCCGGGATTGACACCTCGCGGCCGACGAACATCACCACCGCCGTCGCCGCGCCCATGCCAACCACGACGATCAGTCCCAACCACACATAGTCGAACCAGCGGCTGGACCAGACGTCAGCCACCGCCTGGGGGGCGCGGACCTTGCTGCTGAAGCGCAGGCGCATGATGAATTCGATGCCGTCGCCGACCGGCCGCCACACCCGCCGGGCCAGCTCGGCGCGCTGGATGAAATCGAGCAGCCAGGAGCTCGGCGGCGGGGCGTTGCCGACGGAAAGCTCCACGCGAAACTTCTCCGCCCAGGCGACGAGCGGCCGGAACAACAACTGGTCATAGAGCAGGATCACGATCAGCATGGTGAGCACCGCCCAACCCACAGCTCCAAGATTCTTCTGCTCGATGGCCAGGGCCACGTAGGAGCCGACGCCGGGCAGAGAGACGGTGGTGTTGCCTACGGTTACCGCCTCGGAGAGGGTCACGAAGAACCAGGCGCCGGACATCGACATCATGGCGTTCCAGATCAGGCCGGGGGCCGCGAACGGCACCTCCAGGGTCCAGAACTTGCGCCACGACCCGAGCCGCAGGGAATTGGCTACATCATCCAGGTCGCGCGGCACCGTTTTCAGCGATTGGTAGAAGCTGAAGGCCATGTTCCAGGCCTGGGCGGTGAAGATGGCGAAGATCGCCGCGCACTCGACGCCTAAGACGCTGCCAGGAAAGAGACCCAGGAAGAAGGTCACGGTGAAGGTGAGGAAGCTCAGCACCGGCACCGACTGCAGGATGTCCAAAAGCGGCACGAGCACGATCTCGGCCCGCCGGCTCTTCACCGCCAAGGCCCCGTAAGCGAAGGTGAAGACCAGCGACGCGACCATGCCGGCCAACATGCGCAGGGTGGTGCGGAGCGCATATTCGGGCAGCATCAAGGGGCTGAGGCTGATCGGGGTCTTGGCCGCCTCGGCCAGGGGCTCGAAGGTCTGCCGACCGCCCAGCGCGATCAGCACCATCGAGCCGATGACCAGGGAGAAGATCAAGGCGTCCCACACCGAGGGCAGGAAGCGTTGCGGGCGACGCAGGGCGAGGGAGGGGTGAAAGGCTGGCATGGCTCCCCTCCGAAACGGCGGTCTATGCGGGCTGGAAATGCTTATCTTGGAGCCCCTTAGCCTCATGTCCCGGCGGCCACAACCCGCCGAACCGTGACGGTTTTGCGAAGCTTGACGGTTATCGGCGCCGCTTCAGGGCGATGTAGAGGGCGCCGTCGCCGCCGTGGTGGCGCTCGGCTTGCGAGACCCCTGCGATCAAGGGCCGCACCTTGGGCTCGGCCAGCCAGTCGGGCGCCCGCCGGCGCAGCACCCCGTCGCCCAAGACCCCCTTGCCGGTGATCACTAGAACGGCGCGAAAACCATGGCCATGGGCGCGCACGAGGAAGTCATGCAGCGCCACCCGCGCCCGGTCCTGATCCAGGCCGTGCAAGTCGAGCCGCGCCTCGATCGGTTCGCGCTCGCGGGCGATGCGGCGCTTGCGCAGGGGTTCTATGGAGGCGGCGGCCGACAGGTGCGGTTGCGGCGGTTTGGGTTTTGCGGGCGTTGGGGGCGGCGGCGAAGGCTCCGGGACGGGCTTTTTCACCTTGGGGCGCGGGGCGGGAGGAGGCTTCAGCGGCTTTGCGAGGGTTTTGGCGGCGACCGGCGGCGGCTCAGCCTTCGCTGGGCCCGCCTCGCCTTCCGGCAGCTTGGGCAGGGTCTTGCCCGGTCCCGGGCGCACGGTGGAGGCCACCGTCGTCCACAGCCGAATCTCTTCAGCCCTGAGGGATCGTTTCATCCGTAGCGCCCGCCGCCGAGACCGGAATCAGCCGTATCAGAAGAAGGGTGTGTCGCACATGGCCGGCCTCCGCGCCCGCCTGATCGCCCCGGCCCATATAGAGATCGGCGCGCATGTCGCCGCGAATCGCCGAACCGGTGTCCAGCGCCACCGCCAGACGGCGATAGACCTTGGCCCCGCCGGTCAGCACCGACGCCGCCGCATCGATCCAGTAGAGCTCGCCGTAAGCGTGGTAGCTGGGGTCCACGGCGATGGAGCGGCCGGGCGGCAGGGCCACACCCGCCGCCCCGGCGGGATCGCTTCCGTCGTCAGGGATCAGGTCGAAGAAGACATAGCGGGTGTTCTTGTCCATCACCGTCTGGGCCTCAGAGCCTCGATGATCGGCCAACCAGCCGCGGATGGCGTCGCCGGATGTGCGGTTGGGGGCCAGCAAACCCTCCTCCGTCATCGGCTTGGCGATGCCCAGGAAGGGGCGGCCGTTGTCGGCGGCATAGATGGCCTTCACGCGATGGCCATCAGGAAAGACCAGCTGGCCCGAGCCCTGGATCTGCAGGAAAAACAGGTCCTCCGGCCTCATGAAGGCCAGGGCCTTGTCCACCGGCGCGGCCTCGATGTCTGCGCGCTCGGGATAGGGGACGAGGTCGTCGCCCGCCACGCGCCGGGCCTGCTTGCGACCTGAGGGGTCGCCGGGGCCGGGGTCGATCATCACCAGGTCGTCGGGTTTGGGGCGCACCGGGGCGGAGAAGATTTCGTCCGGCGTCGTCTGGGCTGGGTATTCAGGCGCGAAATAGGCGGTGAGCAGGCCCGTGGCCGGCCGCACGTCTGCCTTGAAATTATCCTCGAAGAAGGCGCGAGCGGTCGCCTCGTCGGTGATCGTCTGCTCCTTGGCGCGGCGACAGACCGCCTTCCACGCGGGCGGCTTGGCGGCGCCGCAGCCGATCTGGAAGGCTTGCAGGGCGGAGAGGTGATCCTCTTCGGCCCAGCCCGGAAGGCTGGACAGCGGCGCCAGCGTGTGGGCCGCCGGCGGCTCCGCGTGGGGCGGGGCCGCCGGATTGGGGACCGGTTTGCCAGAGATGGGAGCGACAGGATGCGACGCAGGAACGCTGGCGCAGGCGCTCAGAAACGTGAGCGCCAGAGCGACGGCGGCGAACCTTGCCGCGATATGCGGATGCATCAGGCCTCCGCGGCGTCGACCCGGGCCAGCATCCAATTGGGGTCGCGGCTGGAGAGCAGGCGCGAGAAGGTCCACACTTCCGCCGTGCGGCGATCGTCCACCGCTTCGCCGGCGGCGTCCTTGGTGCGCGAGCGGAACTCGGCCAGGAACCGCACCTTCAGCCGCGCCGTGTCTTCCGCCACTTCGGCGGCTTCCAGATCGGCGCGCACCGGCTGCAGGAAATCGATGCTTTCGGTGCGTGAGGCCTCTTCGCGGGCGGTGATCGCCTTGTCGAAAGCTTCGAACACCTTGGGTTCGGTCAGCCCCTTCAAGACGTCGCGGTCGCCGGCGATGAAGGCCTTGACGATCATCTCATAGGCCGAGCGCGCACCGAGCAGGAACTTGCCGGGCTCAAAGCTGGAGTCGCGGGCCTTCAGGGCCGGAAGACCGGCCAAGGCCACAGTCCCCGTCTTGTCCGGCGCGGGCGCGGCGGGGCGGGGTTTCAGGAAGCTTGGCATCTGCATGGCGCCGCCTTCTCGCGGTTGGCGGCCCACCCGACGGCCGAGCACCGCGTAGAGCTGGTACAGGACAACGCCGGCGAGGGCTGCGAAAATGACGAGTTCGAAAATCTGCAAGGGAATACCCGTCTCAACGCTGTGGGGCGGCGACACGCCAATAGACCAATATAGGGAGCGTCATAGCCTACGTCAGGGGCTTAGGTAAGCGTCCTGACGGTCACAGCGTTGCACCCTTGTCGACCTCATGCTAGCGACCCGCCTTCAAATCGCATCCGCGCCTTGTTTAGCGAGCGTGCGCCAGATTCCTTTCCATTCTGTTTTAGCGAGACTTTTCTTTTCATGACCGACGTCGACGCCGGGACCGAAGCTCCCCAGGAAATGGCTCCGCCGCAAATCCGCATCCTGACGCAATTCACCCGCGACCTCTCCTTCGAGAACCCGCGCGCGCCCGATTCCCTGCGCGCCGCCACGAGCCCCGAGATCGAAATCGGCGTGGAGCTGAACGCCCGCGGTCGGCCCGACGGCCTGTTCGAGGTGGACCTGAAGCTGACCGTCAATTCCAAGCAGGACAATGAGCCGGTCTTTCACATCGAGCTGCTTTACGGCGGCCTGTTCCAGATCAACGGCGTGCCGGAGGAGCATCTGGAGCCGGTGCTGCTGATCGAATGCCCGCGCTACCTCTTCCCCTTCGCCCGGCGGATCATCGGCGATCTGACCGGCGATGGGGGCTTCCCTCCCTTCATGATCGAGCCCCTGGACTTCGCCGCCGTCTATCAGGCGCGCCTGGACGCCCAGGCGAGCGGCTCGACCGCGCCCGTCACCGTTCAGTAGGCGCGGCGCGTTCGGGGCGCGAGGCGGTATGGCTCGTTCATGATCAAGCTGTTCGCCGCCGCCCTTGTCGCCACGGCCGTCCCCACAGCGGCGTTCGCTGCGCCGCCCATCGTCGCCGTTGCGCCCGCCCCGGTTGCCGCCTCGCCGGCGCTAGCCGCCGTCCTCGCGGACTATGACGCCTATGACCGGACGATCGATCCCCTCGGCGCGGGACAGGATGGGGATCGCACAGCCCTCGCCCGCCTGCCCGACGACAGTCCCGCCGCCCTGGCCCAGCAGCGGGTTGCGCTGCAGGGCTTCAAGGTCAGGCTGCAGGTCCTCTCATCCCAGCCGCTCAACGACGAAGACGCCCTCAACCGCATCTTCCTCAGCCGGGTGATCGACGACGACCTGCAGGCCCTGGCGCTGGATACGGTCCGACTGAACTTCGACGCCTATGACGGCTTTCACCTGATGGCCACCGAGATGGCTCAGGGAACTCAGATCCGCGACCGAGCGGACGCGGACGCCTACTTGACCCGCCTCTCCCTCCTGCCCCGCTACTATGAGACCGAGATCGGATGCGCCCGCCGGGGCGTCGCCACCGGCTTCACCCAGCCAGCCCCGACCGTGCAGGTGGTGATCGCCATCGTGAAGAAGCAGGCGGCGCGGGCGCGCGCCGACGATCCCCTGCTGGCGCCCTTGGCGAACCTTCCGGCCGCCATCCCGGCGGCGGATCAGGCCGCCTTGCGCGCGCAGGCGCTGGAGCTGGTCGGACCGGTGGAGGCGGAGCAGAAGAAGCTCCTGGCCTTCCTGACCAACGACTACCTGCCGCACGCACGCGCCAGTCTCGCGGCCCGCGACCTCCCCAATGGCGGGGCCTATTACGCCTGGGCGGTGCGCCACCACACCACCACAGACCTCACCCCCGACCAGATTCACGCCATCGGCCTGAAGGAAGTCGCCCGCATCCGCGCCGAGATGGAGCAGGCGATCAAGGACGCGGGCTTTCAGGGCTCGTTCCAGGATTTCCAGCATTTCCTGCGCACCGATCCGCAGTTCTACGTGACCACCCGCGAAGCCCTTCTGGAAAAGGCGGCGATTTTCAACAAGCGGGTCGACGACGCCCTGCCAAAGGAGTTCGGCCGCCTGCCGCGCCTGCCCTTCGCCGTGCGGGAGATCCCCCGCGAGAGCGAGGAGAGCGCCACCACCGCCTACTACGACCAAGGCGCTCCGGCTCTGGGCGTGGCCGGCGGCTTCATGGTCAACACCAGCCACCTCGATCAGCGCCCTCTCTACGAGCTGCCGGCCCTGGCTTTGCACGAGAGCGAGCCCGGCCACCACCTGCAGATCGCCCTGGCCCAGGAGCTGACCGGCATCCCCCGCTTTCGCCGCAACGCCTATGTCACCGCCTACGTGGAAGGGTGGGCGCTTTACGCCGAGCAGATCGGGGCGGAGATGGGCCTATACCGCACCCCCTATGAGCGGTTCGGCAAGCTGTCCTACGAGATGTGGCGGGCCTGCCGCCTGGTGTCGGACACGGGCCTCCACTGGCTGCGGTGGTCGCGCGATCAGGCCCGCGTCTGCTTCACCGACAACACCGCACTGGCCCCGAAGAACATCGAGGTTGAGCTCGACCGCTACATCGGCTGGCCGGGTCAGGCTCTGGCCTATAAGCTCGGCGAGCTGAAGATCATGGACTTGCGCCGCCGGGCGGAATCCGCCCTCGGGGCCCGGTTCGACGTGCGCGCCTTCCACGACGCCGTGTTGCTGGAAGGCCCCCTGCCGCTGGACCTCCTCGACCAGCGCATCGACGCCTGGATCGCGCGCGAGAAGGCGAATCCCTGATCCCTTCCGCTCAGACCCCTGCCAATGCTAGCCTGCGGACAAAATCGGGGAAACATATGACTGCGATGACTAGCCCGCCTGTGGCGGCGCGGCGGAACATGGGCTTGGTGGTGGTGGCCTCGGCCGCCGGCACCACCTTTGAGTGGTATGACTTCTTCCTGTTCGTGCCCCTGGCGGCGATCATCTCCAAGGTCTTCTTCGCCGGGCTGAACGACGCGGCGGCCTATATCTTCGCCTTGCTGTCCTTCGCCGCCGGTTTCGCCACCCGGCCGGTCGGAGCGCTGATCTTCGGACGCATCGGCGACCGGGTGGGACGCAAGGGCACCTTCCTCATCACCATCACCCTGATGGGCGTGGCCACCTTCGCCGTCGGCCTCTTGCCCACCTACGGCCAGGTCGGGGTCGTCTCGCCGGTGTTGTTCATCGTCTTGCGCATGTTGCAGGGCATAGCGCTGGGCGGCGAGTGGGGCGGGGCGGCCATCTATATCGCGGAGCATTCGAGCCCTGAGCGGCGCGGCTTCATGACCAGCTGGATCGGCACCTCGGCCGCGTTCGGCCTGGGCGGGGCGCTTGTGGTGGTCTTGATCACCCGCACGGCGCTGGGCGAGCCGGCCTTCGCCGCCTGGGGCTGGCGGCTGCCCTTCATGCTGTCGGCGGTGCTCTTGATCATCTCCCTCTGGATCCGCATGACCCTGCACGAGAGCCCGGTGTTCGAGGGGCTGCGCGACCGGGGCGAGCGCTCCGCCTCGCCCTATCGCGAAGCCTTCGGCCGGTGGCCGAACCTGAAGCTGGTGCTTATCGCCCTCTTCAGCATGATGGTGGCCCAGGGGGCGGTCTGGTACGCCGCCTTCTTCTACGCCCAGACCTTCATCGAGAAGATCGTCAAGGTGGCCCCCGAAATGGTGAACGCGGTGATGATCGCCGTGGTGGTCTGCTCGGCGCCCCTCTATGTCTTCTTCGGCTGGCTATCGGACAAGGTCGGGCGAAAGATCGTCATGGTCTCTGGCATGATCCTCACCACCGCCGCCCTCTATCCTGGCTTTCATATGATCGTCGAGGCCGGCAATCCGGCCCTGGCTTCCGCCGCCTCCCACGCGCCGGTGGTGGTGATCGCCGACCCGGCCACCTGCGCCCTGCAGTTCGATCCGGTGGGCAAGGCCCAGTTCAAGACCTCCTGCGACATCGCCAAGAGCATCCTCACCAATGCTGGCGTCTCCTATCGCAACGTCGCTGCGCCGACCGGCACCCTGGCGCAGGTCAAGGTGGGCGAGACCGTGGTGGTCTCAGCCGAGGGCGCAGGCGCCGCGCCCAAGGCCTTGAAGGCGCTGAAGGCCGGCGTCGACGCTCGCCTCAAGGCCGCCCTGCACGCCGCGGGCTATCCCGACAAGGCCGATCCCGCCCGCACCAATGCCGTGGGCCTCTTCTTAGTGGTGATGCTGTTCACGGTCGGCGCCACGGCGCTTTACGGCCCCCAGGCGGCGGCGATGGCCGAGCTGTTCCCCGCCCGCATCCGCTACACGGCCCTCTCCCTGCCCTATCACATCGGCACCGGCTGGGTCGGCGGCTTTTTGCCCGCCACCGCCTACGCCATGGTGGCGGCCAGCGGGAACATCTACTTCGGCCTCTGGTATCCAATCGGCGCGGCCAGCCTGGCCATCCTGGTCAGCCTGCTCTTCCTGCCGGAGACCAAGGGTCGGGATTTGAACGCTTAGGTCTCCGCCAGCGCCGCCCGCGCCAGCCGCTCGCCCTCGGCCGCGTCGCCCGCCAGGGCCGCCGCCCCCGCCTGGCCGTCGAGCAGCGCGGCCAGGAACGCCTTGCGGGCGCCAAAGTCGGGGAAGCGGGCCCGCACATCCCCCTGGATGGCCCTCAGCATCAAGGCCAGCTCGCCGATCCGCGCCGGCATCACCCGGTCGATCTCCCCCTTCAATCGACCGGCCAAGAGCGGCCCCGAGCCCGTGGTGCCCACCGCCGCCACCACCGCCCCCCGATCCACCAAAGCGGGGGTGTAGAAGTCGCAGAGCGCCGGCCGGTCGACCACGTTCACCAGCATGGCCCCGCCGGCGCGGGCCGCCTTGGCGCAGGCGATGGCGGTCGCCTCGTCCGGGCTGGCGATGAACACCAGGGCCGCCCCGACATAGGCGGCGGGGGTCAGGGCCGCCGGCCCGTCGGGCAGGCGCACCAGCTCGGCGGGCGAATTGGCGAACAACAAAGCCTTGCCCTCGGCCATCTCCCCCTCGCCGACAACGATCACACGGCGGCCGGCGAGCGGCACAAAGGCGGGAAAGGCGTCCATAAATCCTCTTAGCGCATCCCGCCTAAACCGGCAGGGCGGTGGTGTATTTTACCTGGTTCAAGGCGAAATGGGACGCCGAGCTGGCCACGTTCGGATGGTTGAGCAGTTCGCGCATCAAAAACCGCTCGTAGCCCGCCACATCGGCCACCACGATACGCATCAGATAGTCCCATTCCCCCGACATGGAGTGACACTCCATGATCTCCGAGCGGCTCTGCAGGAAGGCCTCGAACGCCTGCCTCAGCGCCATCTCATGGGATTTCAGCCGGACCTGCAGCATGACGCTGACCCCGCGCCCGACCCTCAGCGGATCCACTAGCCGAACGGAGGCCCGCAGGATCTGCGCCTGCTCCAAAGCCCGGATGCGCCGCCAGCAGGACGCCGGCGAGGCGCCGATCTTTTCCGCCAGGGCGGCGTGGCTGAGGCTGGCGTCCTCCTGCAGGGCGCGAAGCAGCCTGCGGTCGACGTCGTCGAGGTCGATGCTTTCTTTCAAGTATGCCCCGCTTTCTGAAGCAATTTTTCGATATGTCTCGCTTATCACTGCATTTTGAAAGGAAATTCTACGCGGACGCGCGTAAAATCCATCCATGAGCGACGCCAAACTCCTCCTGTCCTCACCGCCGCCAGGCGCCGCGGCGGACTGGACCATTCCGCAAGCCTGGTCCGCCTACAGGCCGGCGGAACACGCCCTGTGGGACACCCTGTTTGAGCGCCAGTGCCAGATGCTGCCCGGCCGGGCGGCCCCGGCGTTTCTGCAAGGCTTGGATGTGCTGCGCCTGTCCAAGCCCGGCATCCCAGATTTCGAGGAACTGTCGGCCCGGCTGCAGGGCCTGACCGGCTGGAGCGTGGTCGCCGCGCCCGGGCTGGTGCCTGACGAGGTCTTTTTTCGCCACCTGGCCAATCGCACTTTCGTCGCCGGCCGTTTTATCCGCACCCCTGAGCAGATCGACTATCTGCAGGAGCCGGACATCTTCCACGACGTGTTCGGCCATGTGCCGCTTTTGGCCGACCCGGTGTTCGCCGACTATATGCAGGCCTATGGCGAGGGCGGCCTGAAGTCCTTGACCCTCGGCGCCCTGCACCGGCTGGCGCGGCTTTACTGGTATACGGTGGAGTTCGGGCTGATCCAGAGCGACGAGGGCCTAAGGATCTTCGGGGCGGGCATCGTCTCCAGCCATGGGGAATCCCACTTCGCCCTGGACGACCCTTCTCCTAACCGGCTGGGGTTCGACCTGAAGCGGGTCATGCGGACCCCCTATAAGATCGACGACTACCAAGAGACCTATTTTGTCATCGACAGCTTCGAGGATCTGCTGCGTCAGACCCTGGAAGCCGATTTCGCCCCCATCTATCGATCGCTGGAGCGGGCGCCCGACCTTCGCACCGACAGCCTTCTGACCACCGACCGGGTGATCCAGAAGGGCACGGGCGCCTATGCCCGGATGAAGGCCGCGTCGTGACCGCGCGTCCACACCCCACCCCCCCCCCATCCGCGCGAGCGCCCATCGCCTGCCGCCAAGGAGCACGCCCATGACGAAAGCCGCTTTAGACAATCCGCTGGGTTTGAACGGCTTCGCCTTCGTGGAGTTCACCAGCCCCGATCCCGCCGCCATGAAGGGCCTGATCGAACAGCTGGGCTTCGTCCCCGCCAGCCGCCATCCGACCAAGGCGGTGACCCGCTACAAGCAGGGCCGCATCAACCTATTGGTGAACGACGAGCCCACCGGCCACGCCGCCGCATTCCGCGCCGATCACGGC
>JAMFTA010000233.1 GCA_026225565.1 Caulobacter sp.
CCTGGATGGTCACCACAACCGCCAAAGCCAAGGAAAGCTGGCGAATGGGGGCCAGGGTGCGGGGCGTGCGCCAGATGGCGACGGCGAAGACCACGACCACCACGAACAACAGATAGCCGCCCATCCGGTGGTTGAACTGCACCGCCGCCGGGTTATGGGCGAAGGTCTCCCACCAGCCGGCGCCCTTTCGGGCATAGTCCTTGGGAACGAATTTGCCGGCCATCAGCGGCCAGTCGGTATAGACTTGTCCGGCCTTGTTGCCGGCCACCAGGGCGCCCAGCATCATCTGTCCGAAGGCCAGCACCACGACGCCCATGGAGCCGATCACCCAACGCCGGTCCGCGCCGAAGGAGGCCCGGGTGCGGCCGAACCAGGCCTCTAGCGCTGTCCAGACGCACACGCAGAAGATCAGCAGCGCCACCGACAGGTGGGCGGCCAGCCGCTCAGGCGCTACGCTGATGCGCGTATCCAGGCCGCTTTTCACCATCCACCAGCCGACGAGCCCTTCCAGCGCCACCAGGGCTAGGATCACGCCGCAGCGCCAGATCAAGCGGCGGGGAATGCGCCCCATGAACAGCAGCACCGCCATGGGAATCAAGATGGCCGCCCCCACCAGCCGCCCGAGCAGGCGATGGGTCCACTCCCACCAATAGAGGCTTTTGAACCCGCCGAGCGACAGCCCGAGATTGACCCGCTGGTACTGGGGGATGTGCTGATATTTTGAGAACTCAAGGGCCCAGGCGTGGGCCGAAAGGGGCGGGAAGACGCCGGTCACCGGCTTCCACTCGGTGATGGACAGACCCGAACCGGTCAGGCGCGTGGCGCCGCCGACCACCACCATCAAGAACACCAGAAGCGCCACGCCGCCGAGCCAAATGGCGGCGACATAGGATCGTTCTAGATTGTAACTCCAACGCATATACCGGTTTCCATCGCCCCGAGGTCCACTAAACCCTGGCGCCGCCGACGTCCACCAGCGCCGGCGTCTCAAGCGCCCAGGGCTGGTCACGACAACTTGTGCCAAGATCAGGGCGCCCGCTCAAGCTGGCAGATCCACCGGTATCGGATGAAAAGCCGGCGATACATCAGTCTCGACTTGGCGAAGCGGCGTGGCGCGGGCACAGGAGGGATGACGGTCCGATCCACCCTTTGCGGTCGGCCCTTGGAGAACGATCATGCCAGCGCGGGTGCGAAAACTAATCGGCGGCGTTGGGATGCTGGTGTTCCTGGTCTTCTACATGGGGCTGATGGCCGCCATCGCCGACCATCTTCCCAACCAGTGGGCGATTCGGCTGGGATTTTTCGTGGTGGCCGGCACGGCGTGGGGCGCGCCGTTGATCCCGCTGATCACCTGGATGAACCGGGGGCGGTAAACCGCCCAACCTCCCAATAGGATGCCCAAGGCGGCGATTCAAAAACGGTGAATGCGGGTTCAAGGTGAATGGTCGGAGCGACAAGATTTGAACTTGCGACCCCTTGACCCCCAGTCAAGTGCGCTACCAGGCTGCGCTACGCTCCGACAGAGGCGCGCTTATAGAGGGGCGACTTCTCCGCGGCAATCACGAATCGTGATCGGCGGAAGGATCGGTGACCAACATCCGATCCAGCCGGGCCTTGGTGGCTTCGATATCGCCCAAAATGACATTCAGCCGGCTGCGCGCGCCGGCGCTGAGGATGGCGCGTCTGGACGGCGCCGCTTTGATGGCGGGCTCGGTCGGCGGGAGAGCCTCGCCGGTCTCGGCCGCAGATGGGCCTGCGGCATCCACCAGGCAGCGCACCCCGTGCTCCTTATGCAGGCGCTGCACGCCCTTGATGGTGTAGCCGTCGTGATGCAGCAGGGCGCGCACCCCGCGCAGCACCTCGATGTCCTGGCGGCGATAGAAGCGCCGCCCCCCTGCCCGCTTCATCGGCCGGATGAAGGAGAACTTAGTCTCCCAGAAGCGCAGCACATGCTGAGGCACGCCCAGCTCGTTGGCGGCTTCGGAAATGGTGCGAAAGGCTTCGGGGCTTTTCAAAGGGATCCGGCGGTCAGCCGTGCTCCGCTCGGTCGACGCGAGCCTTCATCACGTGGGAGGCGCGAAAACTGATCACCCGTCGAGGGTCGATCGCCGCCGGCTCCCCGGTTTTTGGGTTCCTGCCCATGCGGGCGCGCTTGGAGCGCACCTGGAAGACACCGAAGCCGGAGAGTTTGACCACTTCGCCCAGCTCCAGCGCTTCGGCCACCAGATCCAAGGTGCGTTCCACCAGACCGGCGCAGTCCTGGCGGGTCAAACCCACCTCTTCGTGCACCGCTTCGGCCAGGTCAGCCCTGGTCAGCGTTTCAGCCTTCATCATCGCCCCCCGCGCACAGCCCGCTGTTCAGCGACCCATTACATCGGTGCATGGCGTTAAAGTTCGGTCAAGTCAAAGGCTTCAGCAAGAGACTCAAAGTCGCAAAACACAGGCGCCCCAGGTCAAGCCGCCGCCCATGGCCTCCATCAACAGCAGCTGACCGGGTTTGATCCGCCCATCGGCGATCCCCTGGGCCATGGCGAGGGGGATGGATGCGGCGGAGGTGTTGGCGTGGGTGGCGACGGTGGAGATCACCTTGGCCTCGTCGATGCCCAGGCGGTTGGCCACCCCCTGCAGGATGCGCTGGTTAGCCTGGTGGGGCACGAACCAGTCGACATCCGCCACCTTGACCCCGGCCACCGCAGCGGCGGCCTCCACCGCTTCAGAGATATTGACCACGGCGTGGCGAAACACCTGCTGGCCGACCATGCGCAGATGACCGACCGTGCCGGTGGTGGAGGGGCCGCCGTCCACGTAAAGCAGGTCCTGCTTGGTCCCATCGCAACGCAAAGCAAAGCCGAGGAGGCCCTGGTCCGAGGTGTCGCCCCGCCCCTCGCGCGGCTCCAGCACCACCGCCCCGGCGCCATCTGAAAACAGCACGCAGGTGCCCCGGTCGGTCCAGTCCATCAGGCGGGACATGGCGTCCGCCCCAATGACCAGGGCGCATTTGGAGAGGCCCCGCGCCGTAAAGCCGTCCGCCACCGATAGGGCGTAGACGAAGCCCGAACACACCGCCTGGATATCGAAGGCGATGCAGACCGGAACCCCGAGCTTGCGCTGGACGATGGCCGCCGTGGAGGGAAAGGTCAGGTCTGGGGTGGTGGTGGCGACGACGATCAGGTCCACGTCCGCAGGAGTGCGGCCCGCCGCCAGGAGAGCCTTCTTCGCCGCCCCCACCGCCATGTCCGAGGTGGCGAGACCCGCTTCCAGCTTGCGGCGCTCATGGATGCCGGTGCGCTCGCGGATCCAGGCGTCGGAGGTGTCGACGGTCTTGGCCAGTTCCTCATTGGTGACGATGGTTTCGGGTAGATAATCGCCAACGCCGATGATGGCGCTGCGCATGACGCTTGAATTCACTGAGACGCCTCCGAGATGGTCTTCACTGCGCGCATGGCTGCGCCCAGGCGCTCCATGTTGCGCGCGGCGTCGCGGGCGTAGTCGGACGCAGCCAGATTGGCGGCGATCTTGATGGCGTCGGCGACCCCGCGCGCATCCGCTCCCCCGTGGCTCTTCACCACAATGCCGTTAAGCCCGAGGAAAGGCCCGCCCCCTGGCGGCTCCAACCGCGCCCGCAGGCGCTTCAGCGCGCCGGAGGCCAGGAGCGCTCCAAGCTTTCCCATCGGGGAGCCGGTCAGGGCGGCGCGCAATTCGTGCGCGAAGAAGCGCGCCAGGCCCTCGCCGGTTTTTAGCGCCACATTGCCGGTGAAGCCGTCCGTCACCACCACATCCACCGTGCCCTTGGCGATATCGTTACCTTCCACAAAGCCGCGATAGTCCATCTCCAGATCGACCTCGTGCAGCGTCTGGTTGGCCTCGCGCAGCTCGTCATGGCCCTTCTGCTCTTCCGAGCCGATGTTCAAAAGGCCGACCGAGGGCCGTGAGCCTGCCCCGCCATGCACGGCGCGGAAGAAGGCCTCGCCCATAATGGCGAACTCCACCAGTTGGGCGGCGTCGCACTCGATATTGGCGCCCACGTCCAAGACGGCGGTGATTCCCCGTGCGGTTGGCCAGCTGGCGACGATGGCCGGACGGTCAAACCCTTCGGCCATACGCAACTGCAGTTTGGAGATCGCCATCAGGGCGCCGGTGTTGCCGCCCGAGACGGCGGCGTCGGCGGTCTTCAGCTTGACGGCTTCGACCGCATTCCAGAGGCTGGTGCCCTTGCCGCGGCGCAGGGCCTGGCTGGGCTTCTCGTCGCTGGCGATCTTGGTATCGGTGTGGCGCACCTCGCTGACGGCGGCCACGGCGGGCGCCTTGGCCAGCTCGGCCCCGATTGCGGCGCTGTCGCCGTGCAACAGGAAGCGCACCTCCCGGCCGGCCAGCCCCTCAAGAGCCAGGGCGGCGCCGGGAATCATCACCGAGGGCCCGTGATCTCCGCCCATGGCGTCGATGGAGATGAGGATGGGCTTAGCCAGAACGCTTACTCCTGTTGTGTAACGCGCGGGGAAGGTCCCGGCGCGCGGCGGCGGACGATAACGCGCTCCACCCATGATGCAAGCCGACGAAAATCATGCCCCGCAAGCGGCCAAACGCCCGGCTAAGGTTTCAGATCGCGCAGGGCGGCGAAGGGCGAGATGATGCCCGGGGATTGCGGCGGCTCGAACACCGCGCCGGGCTTGCGCGGAAAGGGATCGAGCTCAAGACCCAGATGCTCGATCACATAGCCGCCGATATCGAGCGAATCATCGTCCAGCACGTCGGGCGGATCGTCGGCGTCGGGCTCCACATCCACTTCGCTGTCGATCTGCGGCGCGTTCGGGCTGCCGGGGGGCAGGATGCGAACCATGAAGGCGCCCTTCAGCGGGGTCTCGAAATCCTCCAGGGAAAGGCCACAGGTCTGAACCACCTGGCCGCTCCAGCTGGCGCTGAGCTCTGCGCCGTCGAGCCATGGTTCGATCTGGATGGCGGCGGCGAAGGCCGGCAGGGCGACAATGCCCAGGGTCTTGGCCATCTGGGCCCGCGCCGCGTCGTCGGGCTGGAAGCCGAAGGCCCGGCCGTTGCGGATTTGGCTCAATCGTATCTGCAGGTCCGCCAGATGCGCGGTCAGGCTGGGAAGGGCGGCCATGAGGCTTGTCCTTGCAAGAGGTCTTCGATGGGCGCGTCGGCGAGGCGGGCGCTGGCGGCGATGACATAGGCGGCGAGGATGCCTGCGCCGGCCGCCTCTACGCCCGCGTAGACGGTGCGGGCGAGGAGGGGCGTGACGGCTTCTATGGTTCCGCCCATCAGCAGCGCCTCGTCATAGGACTTCAGCCGGCCATAGACCGCCGCGCCAAGCTTGCGCATCTTCTTGCCGACGGAAAGGTCCCCGACCCCCATTTCGCGCAGGCCGTCATCGAGATTGCGCACATAGGCGTCGAAGAGGCCCTGGCGCGTCTCCACCACCCGCGGGTCGTCCCCCTTCAGCCGATGCAGCAGCAAGACCACGTGCAGGGTGTAGAGCTCAAAGCGCCCCTCATAGGTGTCGGGCGCCTCACCCACCTCGTAGAAGGCCGGACGGCGGGCCTGCTCGCTGGCCGCGACAAACAGGGCGCGCCCCGCCGCCACCTGGGGCCGAGGCGCAAAAAACCGCTGAAAAAACATGCCGCCTCCTTTTCGCCGCGACACCACGTGTAGATCGGCGGGATTGAACTAAGTCGGCGCGCGCGTTAGGTCAAAGCCTTGCTGGCGGACGTCGACCGGCGCGCCGATCCCAGAAGTGAGTTTTCCTCCATGCGTCGCAACGCTGTTCTCGTCGCCCTCGCCTCGATTTGCCTGTTTGGGACCGTCTCAGCCTGCGCGCCGGTGACCAGCCTGAACGGATTTCAGGCGGTGGACATCAAGCCGCAGGACATGAAGGTGGGCGTCGACACCCGCTCCACCGTGATGAGCAAGCTGGGCTCGCCCTCCGCCGTCGCCACCTTCGATCCCAACATCTGGTATTATGTCACCCAGACCTCGGACAAGGTCGCCTATCTGCGTCCCCAGGTGAAGAGCCGCACGGTGATCGCCATCCACTTCGACAAGGCCGATGAAAAGGTCACCGAAGTGAAATTGCTCGGCCTCGGCGACGGCTTCCAGATCGCCTACGTCAATCGCGAGACCCCTACCCGCGGGCGCGAGCTATCGGTATTCGAACAGTTGCTTGGAACCGTCGGGCGCGGTTCGGCCATTCCGCCCGACAACGATCCGGGCCAACGCCCCGGCGGTCACTGACCTCTCGTTTCAGCCCTGTGAAAAAGCCCCGGAGCGAACTCCGGGGCTTTCTTTTTGACCGATGCCGGTCTCTGGGTCTCTGGGATCAGTGGCCGATGACGCCTTTGGCCAGCACCGCCAGCAGCAAGAGGGCGACGATGTTGGTGATCTTGATCATCGGGTTCACCGCCGGGCCGGCGGTGTCCTTATAGGGATCGCCGACGGTGTCGCCGGTGATCGCCGCCTTGTGGGCTTCCGAGCCCTTGCCGCCATGATTGCCCTCTTCGATGAACTTCTTGGCGTTGTCCCAGGCCCCTCCACCTGAGGTCATGGAGATGGCCACAAACAGGCCGGTGACGATCACCCCGATCAGCATGGCGCCCAAGGATGCAAAGGCGTTGAACTTGCCGGCGAGATAGAGGACAGCGACGAACAGCACGATGGGTGACAGGACCGGCAGCAAGGACGGCACGATCATCTCGCGAATCGCCGCCTTGGTCAGTATGTCCACGGCGCGCGCATAGTCTGGCTTGGCCTTGAACTCCATGATGCCGGGAATCTCGCGAAACTGCCGGCGAACCTCCTCCACCACGGCTCCAGCCGCCCGTCCGACGGCGGTCATCGACATGCCGCCGAACAGGAAGGGCAAGGCGCCCCCGAACAGCAATCCCACGATGACGAAGGGGTTGGAGAGGTCGAAGGTCACCTGCCCCATGCCGGCGAAGAAGCCGGTGGTGGCGGCGGCGGCGAAGTAGTGCAGGTCTTGGGTATAGGCGGCGAACAGCACCAGCGCCCCAAGCCCTGCCGAGCCGATGGCGTAGCCCTTGGTCACCGCCTTGGTGGTGTTGCCCACCGCGTCCAAGGCGTCGGTGGAGACGCGCACCGATGCGGGAAGGCCCGCCATTTCGGCGATGCCGCCGGCATTGTCGGTCACCGGTCCGAAGGCGTCCAGCGCTACGATAAAGCCGGCCAGGGCCAGCATGGTGGTCACCGCTATGGCCACGCCGAACAGATTGCCAATTAGATAGGTGGAGATGATGGCGGCGATGATCACCAGGGCCGGCAGGGCGGTGGCTTCCAACGACACCGCCAATCCCTGGATCACATTGGTGCCATGGCCGGAGACGGAAGCCTTCGCGATGGAGCGCACCGGGCGAAAGCTGGTGGAGGTGTAGTATTCGGTGATCACCACGATGGCGGCGGTGACCGCAAGGCCCACCAGGCCGCAGGCGAACAGGCGGTTGGCGTCCAAGACCGTGGTCAGACCGGCGCCGCTGACCACGCTGATGGGCTCCGGCACCAGGCCATGGATGACGAACCAGATGGCGATGGCCGAGAGCACGCCGGTGGCGATCAGGCCCTGATAGAGGGCGGCCATGATCTTCTGGCTCTTGCCCAGGCGCACGAAGAAGACGCCGATGATGGAGGTGACGATGCACACCCCGCAGATGGCCAGGGGCAGGAGCATCATGGTGTTCACATAGGTCGTGCCGCGAAAGAAGATCGCCGCCAGCACCATGGTCGCCACCGTCGAGACCGCGTAAGTTTCAAACAAGTCGGCCGCCATGCCGGCGCAGTCGCCGACGTTGTCGCCCACATTGTCGGCGATAGTGGCAGGGTTGCGGGGGTCGTCTTCCGGGATGCCCGCCTCGACCTTGCCAACCATGTCGCCGCCGACATCCGCGCCCTTGGTGAAGATGCCGCCGCCAAGCCGGGCGAAGATGGAGATCAAAGAGGCGCCGAACCCGAGCGCCACCAGGGCGTCCACCACGTCGCGGCTGGTGGGATCGAGGCCAAGGGGGCCGGTCAGCACCGCGTAGTAGCCGGCGACGCCAATCAGGGCGAAACCGGCGACGAACATGCCGGTCACCGCCCCGGCGCGAAAGGCGATGGAGAGGCCCTTAGCCAGGCTCTCAGACGCCGCCTGGGCCGTTCGCACATTGGCCCGTACCGAAATCAACATGCCAGCGAAGCCCGCCGCGCCCGAAAGCACGGCGCCGATCAGAAAGCCCACGGCGGGCAAAACTCCCAGCAGCAGGAAGATGATCCCCAGGATCACCACGCCCACGCCAGCGATGGTGGTGTATTGCCGACGAAGATAGGCGGACGCCCCTTCCTGGATGGCGGCGGCGATCTCCTGCATCTTGGCGTCGCCCGCAGAGGCGCGCATCAGCATGGCCGTTTGCACGACCCCGTAAAGCACCGCCAGAGCCCCGGCGGCGATAATCAAAAACAACGCATTCATTGCGGATCGTCCCTTGATGGTTGTTGCGACGGTTGGCCGCGACGACGATCGGCATCCACTCATGCTCGATCCGCGCGCTTCCCCGCCATCGCTACGGGCGTTCGTTGATCGACGCCCTGACCTCAGAGAGTTCCATATGCCGGCTGGGGACGCAACCGCTCGATGGCGGCCGGGCTTTCCTCACGGAATGGGCGCGCGGGGCTGGGTCGGTCCCTCAGCGTGGGGCAGTCCCGTGAGCTTCTGCGCCTGGGCGCTGACGATGGTCACGCTGGCGACCGCGCCCGGGCCTGCGATGCGCGCCGATTGCGCCATCATGGCGGCCTTGAGCGCGCCCTCGTCCACATGGGTGTAGTCCCCCGACTTTACGAAGGGCGTGCGATGAGCGGCGCGCACGAAGGCGTCGCGGAAAAACGGCTCCCGGTCCCGCATCTTGGAGGCGTCGACACTCGGGGACAGCTCAAGCCTCAAGGTGACGAAGATGTAGTTGATCAGCTGTCCCTTCAGCACGATGGGCACGGCCACCGGCGACAGACTGACATATTGGCCGCCGTCGGCCTCCTTGGGATCCTTTGAATCTTTCGCCTTCTCAGCCGCCCCAGCGGGAACGGCAAAGACCAGAAGGGCTACGGCGAGCAAAGGAAGGATTCGCATAGGCTAGGCTGCGCTGAATTTCGTCGTCTGGGCAAGGGAGACGAAGCCGAGCCGCGATGAAGCCACAAACTAAGGTTGATCATATGGGATGACGGTGCGGGGACGGGATGAATGGCGGGCAGGCGGCACTCACAATTGCCGACGATCATTCTATTGTCAGGTCTGCTCCATCTGACCGTATTGGTCGCGCTGGGCGTGGTCGCACCAAGGCCTGAATTCAGGGTTGTGCCTGAGATGTCCGCCATTGATGTGACGCTGATAACCCGCGATTGGCAGGCCAATATCCCTGCCAGCCGGACCACGAAACTGCCGGAAAGAAAAGTTCGGCCAAATCCGTTGTTGGATCTGACGCCAAAGGCTTCTTCCGTCCCTTCCAATCCATCAGCCAATGCTGCGCCGTCCAAAATCGCCGCCCCGGGCGAAACTGCGGCGCCTGCGCGCGCCTCCCAAGGCCCTGCGCTGGCAAGCGATGCCCTATCGGGCGTGCGAACTCTGTTGAGGGCGACCGTGGGCTGTAACACAGCAACCATTCATTTGACTGAGGATGAGCGCGACGCCTGTGCGAAGCGTTTCGGCGATGGCGCCAGAACGGCTTCATCCTTCAGCGGTGTTCCGGTGGAAAAGCGAGCCGCTTACGATGCCGCTTTAGACGCTGAGCAAGAACGGCGTGATGGCGGCAAGGCGCAGGCGGCTTTGAAGGATCTGCAAAACGCCCGGGGCGGTACAGGCCGAGCCACTTCCGTCGACATAAATGTGGGATTTAATTGCGGGCTGAAGTTTGGCGCTGGAGAGCACTCTCTGGAGTGTAAGGGCGCTGCTCCTCCGCCACGTTAGACGATGACAGTCACTTGCTGCTCGTCGTGGGTCCATCCCCGTCGTGTAAAGGCGATAGGCTGACCGCCGGCAAACACTCGCACATCCATGCTCTCGGTCACCAATCCAATGGGTGTCAACGGGGCGCTCGAGGCGGCAGCCTCGGTAATCGCCACCTCCAAGTCCTTGGGGTTAACGGTGCAGACCACCTCGTAATCGTCGCCTCCCGTGGCCAGGGCCGCGAGGGCGCTTGCTTGGTCGGGCTGCAGCTTCAGCCACGTCTGAGTCGGACCTGAAAGGGGCATTCGGTCGAGGTCGATCTGCAGTCCCACGCCGCTGGCGGTGGCGATATGACCGGCGTCGGCGAGCAGACCATCGGAGACGTCGGCGGCGGCGCTGGCATGGTGGCGCAGGACGTCGGTGAGGGCGTTGCGGGGCTGCGGCAAACGATAGCGGTCAGCAAGAAAAGCTCTGGCGTCAGGGTCCAGACTAAGGCCCTCGCCCCGAGCGGCGCGCAGGCCCAGGGCGCCGTCGCCGATGGTTCCGGAGACCAGCAGCACGTCGCCGACCTTGGCGTCCGAACGCTTCACCATGGTCCCGGTGGGCGCCCAGCCGAGCATGGTGACGGAAAGGGTCAGCGGTCCCGGCGTGGAGACGGTGTCGCCGCCGAGCAGGACCAGGCCATAGCGCGCCTGATCCTCCGCCAACCCCGCGGCGAAGGCCGCCCTGCCCGCCTCGTCCCAACCCTTGGGCCAGGCCACTGCGAGGAAGTAGGCGTAAGGATCGGCCGCCTTGGCCGCCAAGTCCGAGAGGTTCACCCGCAGGAGCTTTTGCGCCACAAGATGCGGCGGATCGTCGATGAGGAAGTGGACGCCGGCCACCATGGCGTCCTTGGTGACGATGAGGTCGAAGCCTGGCCGCGATGGGATCGCCGCCGCATCGTCAAGGAGCCCCAAGGCTTCGGGCGCGCCGTTGGTCAGCGGCCGGAACAGCGCGGCGATGGACTGGAACTCATCCACCTTTCGCAGGAGGAACGGCGCCGGGGGGGACGAAGGCGCGCACATCGCGGGCGATGGCGTCGAGCGCCGCATTGAGGAAGCCCGATTCGTCGGTGAAGCTCTTGGCGATCTCTACATATTCGTCGATCACCACCTCCACCGGCACATCGCTGCGATGGATCAGCTCATAGGCCCCCGAGCGCAGGGCGGCGCGGGTGGTGGCGTCCAGCCGCTCCAGCTTCCAGCCCTTGGCCAGGCGGCGCACCACGGCGCGGTCGATCTCGCCCTGTTCCTGCACCACCCCGCGCACGATGGCCTCAAAGAAGACCTCGTCGACGGCGGCCAGCGCCTCGCCCTCGATGTCGGTCTCAAAGCGATGATCGACGAATTCACGCACCACGGCGTCCACGCCAATGCCCGAGGCTTCCATCTGGTAGAGGGCCTGCACGGCGGCGAGGCGGGCGACCGAGCGCGCCTGTCTGGCGGCGGCTGGGCGGGGGCTGTTGGTCAAACGTCTATATCCTCGGAGAGGCCTTCCTTGCCCAGAAAGCGGGCGAAATCCTCTGTCTCGCGAAAGTCGCGATAGACCGAGGCGTAGCGGACATAGGCGACCACGTCCAAGGCCTTCAACGCCTTCATCACCAGTTCGCCCACCACGCTGGAATCGAGCTCGGTCTCGCCGCGGCTCTCCAGCTGGCGGACGATCCCCGACACCATGCGATCGACCCGCTCGGGATCGATAGGGCGCTTCCTGAGCGCGATGTCGATCGAGCGCTGCAGCTTTTCCCGGTCGAACGGCGTGCGCCGGCCGGATTTCTTCAAAATCGTCAGCTCGCGCAGCTGCACCCGCTCGAAGGTGGTGAAGCGGCCCCCGCATTCGGGACAGGCGCGTCGGCGCCGGATCGCGGCGCCATCTTCCGACGGACGCGAATCCTTCACCTGGCTCTCAAGATGGCCGCAGAATGGGCACTTCACGACAGGTCGCCCCTAGGTGTTGCGCGGGGCGGATGCGCCGCGACTACCCATAGATGGGGAAACGGGCGGTCAGGTCCAGCACTTCGCGCTTTACGGCCGCTTCCACCGCGCCATTGTTCTCTTCGCCATTGGCGGCCAGGCCATCGACGACGCGGGCGATCATCTCGCCGATCTGTTTGAACTCCGCTTCCTTGAAGCCCCGGGTGGTGCCGGCGGGAGAGCCTAGCCGCACGCCGGAAGTGACGAAGGGGGAGCGGGGATCGAAGGGCACGCCGTTCTTGTTGGCGGTGATGTTGGCCCGTTCCAGCGCCGCTTCGGTGGCCTTGCCGGTCACGTCCTTGCGCTGCAGATCGACAAGCATCAGGTGGCTGTCGGTGCCGCCAGAGACGATCTCGACGCCGGACCTCACCAGGGTTTCGGCCAAGACCTGGGCGTTGGCGATCACCTGCCGGGCATAGGTCTTGAATTCAGGGCGCAGGGCCTCGCCGAAGGCCACCGCCTTGGCGGCGATCACGTGCATCAGGGGCCCGCCCTGCAGCCCCGGGAAGACGGCAGAGTTGATCTTCTTTCCGAGGTCGGCGTCGTTGGAGAGGATCATGCCGCCGCGGGGGCCGCGCAGGGTCTTGTGAGTGGTGGTGGTGACGATGTGGGCATGAGGCAAGGGGCTCGGAAACACCCCGCCGGCGACCAGGCCGGCGAAGTGGGCCATGTCCACCATCAGATAGGCGCCCACGCTGTCGGCGATCTCCCGAAAGAGCCTGAAGTCGATCTGGCGGCTATAGGCCGAGCCGCCGGCGATGATCAGCTTGGGCTTTTCCCGTTCGGCGGTCTCCGCCAGGGCTTCATAGTCGATCAACTGGTCCTGGCGGCGCACGGTGTAGGGCACCGGCTTGAACCACTTGCCCGACTGATTGGCCGGGGAGCCGTGGGTCAGGTGGCCGCCGGCCGCCAGGTCCATGCCCATGAATGTGTCGCCCGGTTGGAGCAGGGCCATGAACACCGCCTGGTTGGCGTTGGCGCCCGAGTGGGGCTGCACATTGGCGAAGCTGCAGTCGAACAGGGTGCAGGCGCGCTCGATGGCCAGCCGCTCCACCTCGTCCACATACTCGCAGCCGCCATAATAGCGTTTGCCCGGATAACCCTCGGCATATTTGTTGGTGAGCACCGAGCCCTGGGCCTGCAGCACCGCCTTGGAGACGATGTTTTCCGAGGCGATCAGCTCGATCTGGTTCTGCTGGCGGCTGAGCTCGCGCTCAATGGAGCCGAACACCGCAGCATCGACGGCGGCGAGCTGGTCCTTGAAGAAACCATCGGCGTGCGCGGCGGCGGCGGCGAACGGCTGAACGGCGGCAGAGGTCATGCGTCTCTCGGGTCTGGACTCAACGGCCGCTGTTTACGCGCGCTTTGAGCGTGGAACAATGCACCCGGACGGTTCGGAGGAACTTTCACGGTATTGACGGCGTTGCACCCACAGCACCCGATCTGGTGAATTAACTCCAACAGTCACACACGCCTATAGTAGGGATATCTTTGGATATGACCGATTTGTCGTCCAAGCAGCGTTCATCGCAAGAGACCATCAGCCTCGCCGCCAGCATCGTATCCGCCTACGTGGCGAATAACGCGGTGCAGCCCAACGCCATACCGCAGTTGCTGCAAGCGGTGCACCGATCTCTGATCGGGCTTGGCGATTCGCCCCCGGCCCAGCCCATGAGCATCGAAAAGCCAAAACCGGCGGTGCCGATTTCCCGCTCCTTGCAGCATGACTACATCGTCTGTCTGGAAGATGGAAAACAGCTAACCATGCTGAAGCGCTATCTGCGCTCACGCTACGACATGAGTCCGGAAGACTATCGTCGTAAATGGGGTCTGCCACCCGAGTATCCGATGGTGGCGCCCGCCTACGCCACCCGGCGCTCGGCCTTCGCTAAATCCATCGGTCTTGGCACGGGCGTGCGGCGCAAAAGCGCCTGACCGCCGAACTTGGCGACCGGCGTCAGGCCGCCGCCGGCCGCCTGGCGACGTTGCACTGGCTCCACAGGTCGTTCATCGCCGCCACCAGCCGGTCCATCATCGGATCCGTATGGAAGGGCGTTGGCGTGAAGCGCAGGCGCTCGGACCCGCGCTGCACGGTGGGATAGTTGATCGGCTGCACATAGACCCCGTGCTCGGTCAAAAGCATGTCCGAGACCATCTTGCAGCGCACCGGATCGCCGACGAACACCGGCACGATATGGGTCTGCGATTCCATCACCGGCAGCCCGGCCTCATGAAAGCGGCGCTTCAGAGTGGCGGCGCGCTCCTGGTGGTGCACACGCACCTCGTTATGGGTCTTCAGCCAGCGCACGCTGGCCATGGCGCCGGCGGCCAGGGCGGGCGGGATGGAGGTGGTGAAGATAAATCCGGACGCGTAGGAGCGGATGGCGTCGACGATCTCTGCGTTCGCCGCGATATAGCCGCCCATGACGCCAAAGGCCTTGCCGAGCGTTCCCTCGACAATGTCGATCTCGTCCATCACCCCGTCTCGCTCGGCGACGCCGCCGCCGCGCAGGCCGTAAAGGCCCACCGCATGTACCTCGTCGAGATAGGTCAGGGCGCCGTAGAGTTTAGCCAGGGCGATGGTGCCGGCGATATCGGAGATGTCGCCATCCATGGAATAGACGCTCTCAAAGGCGATCAGCTTGGGGGCGCTCGCCGGCGCCTGAGCCAGAAGGCTCTCCAGGTGCTCAAGGTCGTTATGGCGAAACACGTGCCGCTCGCAGCCGCCGTTGCGGATGCCGGCGATCATCGAGGCATGGTTCAGGGCGTCGGAGAAGACGATCAGCCCTGGCAGCACCTTGGCCAAGGTCGCCAAGGCGCCTTCGTTGGCGACAAAGCCCGAGGTGAACAGAAGCGCTGCGTCCTTGCCATGCAGGTCGGCCAGTTCGGCTTCCAGCTCCACGTGATAGCGGGTGGTGCCCGAGATGTTGCGGGTGCCGCCAGAGCCGGCGCCCACCGCATCGATGGCGTCGTGCATGGCCTTTATCACCACCGGGTTCTGCCCCTGGCCCAGATAGTCGTTGGAGCACCAGACGGTGACCTGTTGCTCGGCGCCGTCAGGACGGGTCCAGGTCGCCAGGGGAAAATCGCCGCGATGCCGCTTCAGGTCGGCGAACACCCGATAACGCCCCTCGGTATGAACCTGCTCAAGAGCGGAGTGGAAGGCGGCCTTATAGTCCACGAGCGACGATCCATAGCGACAGACGGCATCACGCACGCCCAGAACACCAGGCGGGTTCTGTCACCAAGGGTCGCTCTCGTCTACGGCCGGCCGAAAGATGAGAGTCGTTATCAATGAAGGGCTTGCAGGTCGCCGCGCAGCATTTGCAAGACAGCGGAGAAGTCCTTTTGACCGAACCCCTGACGCTCGAACAGGGCGTAAAGCCCCTCGGCGGCGGCCCCCATCGGCGCGGCGGCGCCGGCTTTGGCGGCCGCCTCCTGGGCCAGTTTCATATCCTTCAGCATCAGGGCGGTCAGAAAGCCGCCCTCATAGCCCCGGTCCGCCGGGCTGGCCGGACCGACCCCTGGCCAGGGGCAGTAGGCGGAGAGCGACCAACATTGGCCCGATGACTGGGAGGCGACCTCAAAAAACTTGTCGGGGGCCAAGCCCAGCTTCTCGGCCAGGGCGAAGGCTTCGCACACCCCCAGCATGGTGATCCCCAAGACCATGTTGTTGCAGATCTTCGCCGCCTGGCCCGCGCCCACGGCGCCCGCGTGCACCACGGCCTTGGCCATGGGCTGGAGAGCCGCTTCCACCGCCGCATAATCGGCGTCCGCGCACCCGACCATAAAGGTCAGGGCCCCTGTCTCCGCCGCCAGGACGCCGCCCGAAACGGGCGCATCGGCAAAGCGCAGACCGGCCTCGGCCGCCGCCTTCCCCACCGCCCGCGCGCTCTCCACATCGATGGTCGAGCAGTCGATCAGGAGGGCGCCTTTGGGGACGTTGGGAATCACATGGCTGAGGAAGACCTCGCGCACGTGCTGGCCGGCCGGGAGCATGGTGATCACCACCTCCGCATCCGCCACCGCCTCGGCCACCGAAACGGCGGGCGTGCAGCCCTGCCCCTTCACCGCCTCCAGGGCCGCCGCCGAAAGATCGAAGGCCAGGACCCGATGCCCGGCCTTGGCCTGATTGGCCGCCATGCCTCCGCCCATGTGACCGAGGCCAATAAATGCGATGCTGGCCATCGGCTTAGGCCGGCCGCTTGAAGCGGTAGAGGAACTGGTCGGTATGCCCCCGCACCAAGGGATCGAACACCAGCTTGGTATGATCGTCCAGGCTGTTGCGCAACACCGTGCTCTCTCCGTCGAAGACAAAGCCGGCGGCCTCCAACTCGCGCCGGGCGATGGCCGGATCGATCCTGTGCAGCTTGTCGGCGGTGTCGAGGGGCGCGCCAGCGGCGGCGGCGTGGATCAGCACGCCGCCGGGCTTGACGGCGTTGAACAAGGCCTTGTCGGTCGCCGGCACGTCGATGTGCAGCTTGGCCAAATGGAAGTCGTGATAGTTCTGGGCGGTGAACATCACGTCGGCCTTGGGCAGGGCCGCCAGGCCGGCGGCGTCAAGGGTCGCGGCGCTGACATTGGCGTAGATGGGATTGCCGGCGATGTCCTTGGGGCCAGGATAGGTCTCGCCGGGTTTGGCGATCGAGACGGCGATCAGATGGCCGCTGGGCCCCACCGCCTTGGAGAAGATGCGGGTGAAATAGCCGCCGGCGGGCAGGAGTTCGACCACCGTGTCGCCGGGCTTCACCCCGGAAAACACCATGACGTCAGCCGGCATACGCAGCACATCGCGCGCCACGTCGGTCGCCGGCCGGGCCGGGTCGCCAACCGCCGCCTTGACGTACACGGGCTGGGCCGACGCGGCGCCCGCCATCAGGGCTAGGCTGGCGGCGAAGGCGAAGAGGGTTTTGGTCATGGAATCCTTCGGGACGGCTTTTGTTCGAATTTGGCGCGCGTTTGCTCGCACGTTAGAGCAGAGCACAACCCTCTGTCATCCCCGAACCGAAGGACGGGCAAGCCAAAGTAGGCGGGGCTTATCCGGGGCGCACGACCGTATCCACCGCGATGGATCCCGAGCGCCGGCGCGCTTTCACCGGGATGACAAGGCTGGTGGATCCGATCAGGCCAGCGGCGTCCATTCCTCATTCATCGGCAGCGGAGCGAAAATCTTGTCCAGCAGCGCCTCGCTGACCCCCTCCAGCAAGGGCGGATCCCAACGGGGGGCGTTGTCCTTATCAACGATCACCGCGCGCACTCCCTCGATGAAGTCCGGCCGCGCCACCACCCGGACGCCGATGCGGTATTCCATGGCCATGTTGTCGTCGAAGGACGTCAGCGCCTTGCCGGTGCGCAACTGTCTGAAGGCCACCTTCAGGGTCTGGGGCGATTTGGCGAGCAGGATGTCGTGCTGGGCGATGGCCCAGGGGGAGCCGTCCTCGCGCAGGGCCTGCAGGATGGCCTCCACCGTCGGGGCCTTGAACGCCTGGTCGATGGCGTCCTGATGGGCGGCGATCGGAGGCGAGCCGGCGTTGGCCTCATATTCGGTCAGCAGAGTCTCGATAGCGGCTGGATCGGCGACAATAGCCGCCTTCAGCGCCTCGACGTCTGCGCCCTGTACGTAATCGGTGGCCACGCCCAGCACGAGGCAATCGGCCCCCTTGATGCGCGCGCCGGTGAGCGCCAGCCACATCCCCGCCTCCCCCGGCAGCCGCGGCAGATGCCAGCCGCCGCCCACGTCGGGGAACAGGCCAACGCCGGTTTCCGGCATGGCGAAGGTGGTGCGTTCGGTCGCCACCCGATAGCGGCAGGGCAAGGCGACGCCCACGCCGCCGCCCATGACGATTCCGTCAATGATCACGCAGACCGGCTTAGGATAGGCCATCAGCAACGCGTTCATGCGGTATTCTATGAAGAAGAAGGCTCGCGCCTCGACGCCATCCTTGGCGCTGCTCTCCGCCAGCATCCGGATATCTCCGCCGGCGCAAAACCCTCGGTCCCCGGCGTGGTCGATCAGCACGAGCGTGACCTGGGGATCGTCCCTCCAAGCCAGCAGCGCCGCGATGATCGCCTCGCACATCGCCGTGGTCAGCGCGTGAAGGGCTTTGGGACGGTTGAGGGTGATGCGGCCCACAGCGCCCTCGATGCGGGCGAAGATGTCCCCTTCGCTACTCGTTGAAGTCATTGGCGCAGCATCTCCCTAGCGGTGATCACCCGCATGATCTCGTTGGTTCCTTCCAGGATCTGGTGCACCCGCAGGTCCCGCACGATGCGCTCCAGCGGATAGTCCTTCAGATAGCCGTAGCCGCCGTGCAGTTGCAGGGCCTGGTTGGCCACCTCGAACCCCGCATCGGTGGCGAAGCGCTTGGCCATGGCGCAGAGCTGGGTGGCGCGGGGATCGCGCTTGTCCAGAGCATCGGCGGCGGCGCGCACCATCAGTCGCGCGGCTTCCAGCGCCGTCGCCATATCGGCCAGCTTGAACTGCAGGGCCTGGAAGTCGGCCAGGCGTCGGCCGAACTGCTGGCGCTGCTCGACATAGGCCTGGGCGGTCTCCAGGGCCAGGGCGGCGCCCCCTAGCGAACAGGCGGAGATGTTCAGCCGTCCGCCGTCCAGCCCCATCATGGCGAAGCGGAAGCCATCGCCCTCCTGTCCGATACGGTTCTCGACCGGGATGCGGCAGTCGTCGAAGAGGACCATGGCGGTGGGCTGGGAATTCCAGCCCATCTTGCGCTCCTGGGCGCCGAAGCTCAGGCCCGGCGTCCCCTTCTCCACCACGAAGGCGGAAACGCCTTTCGGCCCCGCCTCCCCTGTGCGCGCCATAATGACATAGACATCGCTGGTCCCGGCGCCGGAGATGAAGGCCTTGGAGCCGTTCAAGACGTATTCCGCCCCTTCCGCCCGCGCCGTGGTGCGTAGGGCGGCGGCGTCCGATCCCGACCCCGGCTCCGTCAAGCAATAGGAGGCGATCAGTTCGGCGCTGGTCAGCCGCGGCAGATACTTTTGCCGCAAAGCCTCCGATCCGAACCGGTCGATCATCCAGGTGGCCATATTATGGATGGAGATGAAAGCGGCGGTGGAGACATCGCCGCGCGACAGCTCCTCGAAAATGATCGCCGCATCCAGACGCTTCAGTTCAGAGCCGCCCACGTCCTCGGCCACATAGATGCCGGCGAAACCCAGGGCGGCGGCTTTTCGAATCACATCGACGGGGAAGTGGTGCTCTTCGTCCCAGCGAGCGGAGTGGGGGGCGAATTCCGCCGTAGCGAACGCCCGCGCTGCATCCTGTATGGCGCGCTGATCCTCTGAAAGGGTGAAGTCCACCGGTCTCTCCCGCCATGGCCCAAAACCGCAGTCTGCGCGGCCGGCTTGCTGACCTGCCTTCCGCCGCCCACTGTGTCAATCGATGCGCAAGGGAACAAACAGATGGGCAAGGTTACGGTCGTCGCGCCCGATGAGGATCCCTACATGGCGCAGTACGACAAGGGGGTCGCCCTGATCGGCTATGGGCTCTTGCTAGTCTCACCCTTCATGGTCGGCCTGCCCGCCATGGCCAGCGTGGCGCTGGGATTCGCCCACCGGCAGGACAGCCATCCCCTGACGCGCAGCCACTACCGCTTTCAAAGCCGGATTTTTTGGATCGCCATCGCCCTGCTCATCCTGGCGCTGGCGCTGGTCATCGTCGGCGGCGGGCTGGAGCTGACCAGCGTCGCGGGCTTCATCGCCGCCCACGTCGGCGGTCCGCCCCTGCCCCACTGGCTGATCAGCGGCTATCGCGACGATGGCCAGCAGGTCGCCGCCAACGGCATGATGGCCGGGGGCGTTGTCGCCGCCGTGGTCGCGATCGGCTGGCTGATGCTGGCGTCGCTTTGGGGCGCATTGAAACTTGTACTGGGCCGCCCGATCGGCGAAAGGCGCTGATCTTTCGGAGCCGGATCATGAGCAAAGCCCCCCTCGCCCCCTACCCCGCCCTCCGAATGCGGCGCCTGCGCCAGGCCGACTGGACCCGGCGCCTGGTGCGCGAAACGGTGCTGACCCCCGCCGATCTGATCTGGTCGATGGTGGTGCATGACGGGCAAGAGCCGGAAATCCCCATCGCCTCCATGCCCGGATCGCCGCGTTTTTCAGTCAAACGCGCGGCCGAGGCGGCCAAAGAGGCCCAGGCGCTGGGCATCCCCGCCATCGCCATCTTTCCCTATATCGACGGATCTCTGAAAGACGCCCGCGGCACGGCGGCCAGCGACCCAGGCGGCCTGATCTGCCGCGCCATCAAGGCGATGAAGGACGCCGCCCCGGCGGTGGGGATCATGTGCGACGTGGCGCTGGATCCCTTCACCGACCACGGCCACGACGGCCTGATCGAGAACGGTCGCATCCTCAACGACCCGACCATCGAGCGGTTGGTGGAGCAGGGCCTGGTGCAGGCCAAGGCCGGCGCCGACATCCTCGCCCCCTCCGACATGATGGACGGCCGGGTCGGAGCCCTCCGCACCGCCCTGGAAGCCGCGGGCCTGCAGGACACCATGATCATGGCCTATGCCGCCAAGTACGCTTCCGCCTTCTACGGGCCTTATCGCGACGCCATCGGCTCAGCCAAGGCGCTCACCGGCGACAAGAAGACCTACCAGATGGACTTCGGCAACACCGAGGAGGCTCTGCGCGAAGTGGCGCTCGACATCGCGGAGGGCGCCGACATGGTCATGGTCAAGCCGGGGATGCCCTATCTCGACATCCTGCGCCGGCTGGTGGAGGCCTTCGCCCTGCCCACCTTCGCCTATCAGGTGTCGGGGGAATACGCGATGATCGTGGCCGCCGGAGCCAATGGCTGGATCGAGGAGGAGCGGGCGATGATGGAGAGCCTCTCAGCCTTCAAGCGCGCCGGCGCCGCCGGGGTGATCACCTACTTCGCCCCGAGGGCGGCGCGTATGTTGGCGGGCTGATCGCCGATCCGAACACCCGTTCAATCGACCGGCAGTTTCGATGCGATAGGCGTTCAGGCTGGCGCAGGCGGCCTTCACATCGCATGATGGCGAGTGGAGCGCGCAAATGCGAACGCGGGTGAAAATATGCTGCATCACCTCCCCGGCCGAGGCGCGGGCGGTGGTGATGGCCGGGGCGGACGCCCTGGGCGTGGTGGGCGCCATGCCCTCGGGCCCTGGCCCGGTGGATGACGACACGGCGCGCGCGGTGGTCGCCGAGGCGCCGCCGGGGGTCAGCGCCTTCCTCCTGACCTCCGAAGTGCGGGCCGAGGCCCTCATCGATCACGTGCTGCGCATCGGGGCGCCCGTGGTGCAGATCGTTCGCCATATCGATCCCGCCGCCCACGCCGTCCTTCGCGCCGCCGCGCCGTGGGTGAAGATCGTGCAGGTGGTGCATGTCGAGGATGAGACATCCCTGGAGCTGGCCCGCGGCTACGCCATAGCCGCCGACGCCCTCCTGCTGGATTCTGGCCGCCCCGAGGCCGAGGTGGCGGAGCTCGGCGGAACGGGGCGCCGGCATGACTGGTCCCTCAGCCGCCGCATCGTCTCCCTGGTGGATAAGCCGGTGTTCCTGGCCGGCGGCCTCAGCGAGGGCAACGTCGGCGAAGCGATCGAAGTGGTGCGACCCTACGGCGTCGACCTCTGCAGCGGCGTCCGCACCATGGGCAAGCTGGATATTCGGAAGCTCTCGGGATTTTTTGCGGCGGTGAAGCTGGCCCATTGAGATCTCGGATTCAACGTTCGGATTCCGTGGGGCGCCAGCGATCGGTACCGACCCAACGCAGCCCCCTGAGCCCTAATGGCGCAAGCAGCGCGCGCAACTTTCGGTCGGCCGCGTGCGCGGCATCAAAGACTTATTTTTAAGTAGCTGCTAAAATCACCGCCAACTCTGGGGTGATGTGGCCACCCTTTGGATTCAACCACTATCCAAGGACGGCTGTGTTGGAAATTCTGCCGCCGATCCAACCCTGCCTTAGGCGCGCTATCTTTATGGCCATGCTAAAGCACGCGATTGAGGCAGAGTCGATCTGATTGATCGATGAGGCAAAAAGAATTTATCGCCGTTGATATTATCAAAATTTTATTCAGATTAAATTTCGAGTGGCTTCTTAATTATCACTGTAGATTGACCAAGCGCTTCCTTATTATTTGGTGTTATAATGTCTCCACTTACGAATTCTTGAATCTTAAAGCCAAGATGGTCCGCCCAGGCTTCAATTTGATTGCGCTCTATAAACATGTTTAGATGAGTTTTGGTGGATGCTCTCTGTTGTTCAACCGTGTTAGAAAAAACACCCCAGTGGCTTTTCATTCGATATTCTAAAAATGAAAAAACGACTGTCCCGCCAGGTTTTAATGTCCTCCATATATCCTCTAGATAAAGATATGTCTCCTCGTGAAGGAGATGGGTAAAAACACTAAAAGCAAATACTAAATCGACGGATTCAGCTCGCGCCGGTATGCTTAATTTACGGTTTATTTTAAATTTATAGTTCGAAGGACACACTGAAGCGGCGTAATCGACTAAATCTTTAATAACATCGATTCCGAGATAATTTAAATCGAAATTTTTGCTTAAAGATTTTGCCACCCGTCCACTACCGCAGCCTAAATCTACTACCGACATGCCATTTTGAATGCCGGAATAAGCTAATATGTTCGCTAAAATCCCGCCAATTCTATCATAATCACCTCCAACGGCCAATGACATGGCTTCGTCAATTGGAAAGGCTTTAATCAGCGCCTTGACGTGGCGTTCATAATCTTCAACAAAATGGAATTCGGCCACTTATAAATCCAATTCTAAACTCTGTTCGACATGTTAGGCGACTGCACCGTCGACGCACAAGCCTGATGCCATGAAAATGCAGAGTTGATCTGCAAGCTTCCCCGGGGCTCGTGAAGGGCATCTGGATCTATTTCGGGAAGCTGGGGTGTCTGATGTTGATCGCTGGGTTCGTCACTGGCGTCTTAGGATTGCGTTGGCGCTGAGTCAGCGCAACACCCATCTCCGACCGCGCGGGCTTCCGTTTCTGGGCTGCCACGATAGCCCCATCAAACCGCCCCCGACCCTATAGCCAAGCCTGTCTATGCCTGCTAAGCGCAAACGATGATACGCGCCGCCGCATCCGCAGCCGTAATTCCCTGCCGCCAGGCTATGGCTTGGCGGTCGGATCGGCGCGTGGAGGCGAACGGACACTAGGGCTCACCACCCCTTTTCCGACAACCCCTCCCGACGTGGAGGGGTTCAGTGTCGCTCCTCCCGGCCGGGTCCATCCAAGGCGACCCACCATGACCGGCATCAGCGGTATGACTCCCGACCTTATCGGCGCGCTGGCGATGTTCGCCTTCGCCTCATCCATCACACCAGGCCCCAACAACACCATGTTGCTGGCCTCGGGCGCCAATTTCGGCCTGCGCGCCAGCATTCCGCACATGCTGGGCGTATCGGTGGGGTTCATGCTGCTGCTGGTCCTGGTTGGCGGCGGGCTCGGCGGCCTTTTCACCGCCTATCCGGTGCTTCACATCGTCTTGGCCTGGGCGGGGACGCTCTACCTGCTCTATCTCGCCGCTCGCATTGCGATGTCGAGCGGCCTCACGGCGAGGAAGGACGGCGCCAAGCCCTTGCGCTTTATCCAGGCGGTGTCGTTCCAGGCGGTGAACCCCAAGGGCTGGGCCATGGCGCTCGGGGCCATGACCGCCTATGCGCCCCAGACCCACTATCTGGCTAACGTCGCGGTGGTGGTGGCTATCTTTGGCGTCCTCAATGGCCCTTGCATCCTGGCCTGGACCGCTTTTGGCGTCAGTATGCGCCATTTCCTGGATCGGCCGGCGGTGCTGAAAGGCTTCAACATCGCCATGGCGGCTGTCTTGGTGCTGTCCCTGATCCCCAGCCTGCACGAGCTGATGGCGGCGAAATAGCCGCCGTTCAGTAGCTCTTGGGCAGACCCAGCACCCGCTCGGCGATGAAATTGAGGATCATCTCGCGGCTCACCGGCGCGATGCGGGCGATCATGGCTTCGCGAAAATAGCGCTCCACGTCATATTCCTTGGCGTAGCCCATGCCGCCGTGGGCGAGCACCGAGGCCTCGCAGGCGTGAAAGCCCGCCTCTGCGCCCAGGTATTTGGCGGCGTTGGCCTCCGCCCCGCAGTCGCGCCCGGCATCGTAGAGGGCGGCGGCCTTGAAGGCCAGCAAGTTGGCCGCCTCAAGCTCGGCCCAGGACTTGGCCAAGGGATGCTGCACCCCCTGGTTCTGGCCGATGGGGCGGCCAAACACCACCCGCTCCTTGGCGTACCGGGCGGCCTTGGCCAGCGCCGCGCGGCCAAGGCCAATGGCCTCCACCGCGAACAGCACCCGCTCGGGGTTCAGCCCCTGCAGCAGGTATTTGAACCCCTGCCCTTCCTCGCCGATCAGGGTGTCGGTCCCAACCTGCAGGTCGTCGATAAACAGGGTGTTACATTCCACCGCCCGCCGGCCCATCTTGGGGATCGGCTTGGCGTCGATGGCCGTGCGGTCGAAGGGGACGTAAAACAGGCTAAGGCCCTGGGTGGGTTTCTTGCACTGATCCTTGGGGGTGGTGCGGGCGATGATCAGCATCTTGTCGGCCCGCTGGGCTGAGGTGGTCCAGATCTTGCGGCCGTTGATGCGATAGCCGTTGCCTGAGCGCTCGGCGCGCGTCTCCAGGCTTGAGGTGTCCAGGCCCGAATTGGGTTCGGTGACCGCGAAACACATCTTCTCCTCGCCGCAGAGGATGCGCGGCAGAAATTCCGCCTTCTGCGCCGGCGTGCCGAATTTCACGATCGGCATGGGTCCGAAGATGTTCAGGTGGATAGCCGAGGCGCCGGTAAAGCCCGCGCCGGACTGGGCCACGGTCTGCATGACGATGGCCGCTTCGGTGAGGCCAAGGCCCGCGCCGCCGACGCTTTCGGGCATGGCGACGCCCAGCCACCCGCCGGCCGCCATGGCCGCCACGAAGGCTTCGGGAAAGACGCCGCTGTCGTCGGTCTCACGCCAGTAGTCGTCGCCGAAATCGGCGCAGATCTGGGATACGCCCTCGCGGATCGCCTCCTGCTCTTCGCTGGGCCAGAATGCCGACATGCGCGCTCCGTTATAGGGTCTCGAACGCCCGCTGGGGATCTAGGACCGCCGCATGGGGGCCTGTGTCCTGGGCGTTGAGGTATGACACGACGATCTGGCTCACAAGCGGCGCCAACAGCCAACCATTGCGGCGGGCGCCGACCGCGAGCAACACCCCTGGACAGCTGGAAGGCCCAGCCAGGGGCAGGCCATCCGGCGTCGCCGCCCGTACGCCGGTGAAGGCCTGAAAGGACGCCGCAGCCAAGGCCGGCTCCAGCCCCGCCGCGCGGGCGTGCAGGGCTGCGACGATGTCGGCGTCGATCATCCGGTCGCTCCGCCCGCGCTCCATGGTGGCGCCGGCCAAGACGCCGCCCGGCTGGGGCGACAAATAGATGCTGGACGCGCGCAGGATCGGTCCGGCGTGGGGCCCTGTGGCGAAACGCAGGATGTGGCCCTTGATCGGCGCCAGGGCCGCCAGCTCCGGCGCCGCGTCGACGAATGCCTCCGTCTGCATTCCGGTGGCGAGCACCACGGCATCGTAGTCGGCGAAATCGCCGGGCTTAAGCGCATGGGGCTTGAAGACCCCGCCGAGGGCGGCGATTCCCGCCGCCAGGACCGCCAGGGCCGCGGGGGCGTCGACACGCCAATCGTCTGGCGTGGACAGGCCGGGTCGGCGGCTGACCGCATCTGCTAGCGGCTCCCCAGAGCCGCCGGCCGCCAACAGCTGCACCAGGGCGGCGTCTCGCACCGACGGGGCGTCGAACAGGAATTGCGCGCCGGATCGGTCGATCTCCAGGCCCGGCGCGAGGGCCTCGATGGCGCTCCACCCCGCGCGCCCGGCGGCGAACAGGGGGAAGCGGTTGGCGCTGGCGGCGTCGAATAGAATCTCGCCAGCCGGAGCGATCATGCCGGCGGCGACGCCCGAGGCGTTGTCGCCGAGCGCCGCCGGATCCCATACCTCAACCCGCGCGTCCGCCGCCGCGGCGCGGAGCGCTGT
Organism: Caulobacter sp.; assembly: GCA_026225565.1. Classification (GTDB taxonomy): domain Bacteria; phylum Pseudomonadota; class Alphaproteobacteria; order Caulobacterales; family Caulobacteraceae; genus CAIOYC01. The sequence continues at coordinate 25,994 of JAMFTA010000233.1, forward strand.
GCAGAGGCCGAACACTCCTGCCCCGGCCACCGCTAGACGCAGGCCGGCGAGCGGGCGGTCCTGGGGCGCCAATGCGGATAGGGGGGCTTTATCGAGGGAAACGGCGCAGGCCCTTCCGGATCGCGAGGACTTTGGCCCTCGGTCTCATGTCCGATCGGGCGGGCGGCTCGCCGCCGGCCGTTCGGACGATGGTACCGCCTCTCAGGCTTGAACTGAGGACCTCCGGTTCCACAAACCGGCGCTCTAACCAACTGAGCTAAGGCGGCATAATCGCGAAGGGCGGTTCTAGTCGGCTCGCCGTCGCCAATCAAGCGCTCCGGTCACAGAAGTCGCCAGGACCAAAAGAAAACGCCCCGGTGTCTCCACCGGGGCGTCGATTTAACTCAAAAGTCGTTATCCGCTGAAAGCCCTACTCCGCCAAGGTGAAGCGGATTCGCCTGGAGAAGGTCGCGCCGTCGATTGGCCGCCCGTCCGCAGTAGCGGGTTTCAACTTGAAGTATCTGGATATCTTTATGGCGGCTTCCGCGAAGCCATATCCAGTCGGATCCTCATTCGATGTCGAGCATCCGTTGAGCTTGCCCTGTGCGTTGACAGTACAGGTCAGGGTCACCGCCCCTGTCTTCTCCAACCGCTGAGCCCGTTCGGGGTATTCGCGGTTGATATCGTCGCCGTTCGGCTGCTGAAGGAAGTCAGCATTGGTCAGAACCGGCGGCGCCCTGGGGGCCGGCGGCGCAATCACCGGCGGCGCGGCTTCGGGCTGCTTAGGCGCAGGCGCGATATAGACCGGCGGCGGCGGCGCGATGTTCATCGGCGCAGGCGGCGCTATGTGGGGCTGGATCGGCGGCGGCGTATGCGCCATCGGCGGCGGCGGCGGGGGTGGAGGCGGCGGAGGCGGCGGCGGAACCGGCTTCACCAGATTCACCTTCACCGCCGTGTCTTCATAGGTGATGTAGTGCGGCTGAATCTTCGACTTCCACAGATAGTAGAAGAGACCGCCATGCAGCGAGATGATCACCGCTGCGGCGACCAGCTTTGCCGAACTGTTCTTACCCTTGCGCGGCGCGTCCCAGAGCGGATCGTAACGATGCTCGGGAGTCGGTGTGTCTGTCATGCCATCCTCCCTTAGCTGTTGTCTGTGCCGACGAGGGCCACGCTGTAATAGCCGTTGTCTTGAAGCGTATTCATCACCCGCATGAAGTCCCCGTAGTAGGCGTCTTTATCGGCGCGGATGTAGATACGCTCCTTGCTCGGATCGCGCTTGCCGACCTGTTTGGCGAGGTCGGCAGGCATGTCCGCGATCGTGGTCTTGAAGTCCCCGATGTGCAGGTCGCCATTCTTTTGAATGGACAGCCAGATCGGCTTCGAGGGGCTAGGCGTGGGGGGAGCCACGGCGGGAGGAAGATCCAGGGGGACCGTCACGGTGGCCAAGGGCGCGGCCACCATGAAGATGATCAGAAGCACGAGCATCACGTCCACAAAGGGGGTGACGTTGATCGAAGCGTTCTGCTGGATACTGTACTTGGACCCGCCTGAAGGCCCTGCAAGTTGGGCCGCCATAGGCTTTACGCTCCCTTATCCAACTGGCGCGAAATCGCGTTGGTCAGTTCGGCGATGAAGCCATCGGTGCGGGTGCCGAAGGCCGCGATACGCGTTTGGAAGTAGTTGTAGAAGATAACCGCCGGGATGGCGGCGAAGAGGCCGATGCCGGTGGCGAGCAACGCCTGAGCGATACCTGGGGCCACAACCGCAAGGTTAGTGGTATTGGTGTTGGCGATGCCGATGAACGAGATCATGATCCCGTAGACGGTGCCGAACAGACCGACGAAGGGCGCGGCGGAGCCGACGGAAGCCATGAAGGTCATGCCGCCCGACAGGCGCTTGGCCAGACCGGACTGCACGGCGGCCACGGCCGCGGAAGCGCGGCTGACGGTGGAGTCGCGGTTCTCGCCAGCCACTTGCAGACCGGCTTGGCGGGACAGTTCGACTTCGCCTGAAGCCGCAGCGGCCATATCGGCCAACGGGTTGCCCTCATACTCTTCGGAGGTGGCGATGCGGTTGATGTCGGAGATAGAGCGGGCGCCGCGGAAGGCTTCCACGAAGTTGTTGGCCGATTTGTTCAAGCCAGCGAATTCGAGCAGCTTCACGATCAGGATGGTCCAGGAGAGGATGGACGCGAGCAGAAGCCCGATCATCACGATTTTCACCACCCACTCGGCGTCCATGAACATGGTCACCGGGGTCACCGAACCGGCATGTTTGATGGTGGCGGGCGGCGCTTCGGCGGCCGGCGCCGCGGCGGCGTCAGCCGGAGCGGCGGCGTTGGCCGGAGCCGCAGCGGCGGACGCATCCGCGGCAGGAGCCGGGGCCTGCGCGAATGAGGGTGCGCTCGTCAGCATGAGCGCCGTGACGCCGATGGCTGCGAGGAGTGAAGTGCTTCGTTTAATGTCCAACATCTTCCGCCGATTCCTGATTGGTCTAAACCCGTTTGAACGGGCCCGTTTGTAGCCAAGGGCCGTCACGCGAAAGCGTCTGCACCCCAATCAAATTCCGACTGGGCACGCCCCGACGGAGCGCACGCCAAGCCGCTCTCGCGGCGTCGATTCGGTTCCGGCACGCCGCAAGCCTTAACGACGCCTACGCGACTTTCGTCTGAAACAACGATAGTCCCACCGTTCTTTCGAAGTTCGGTGTTAATCCCTTTGGCAACCGCGCACCCCTGCGTCAAGCGTTTCTATCGCGGTCGAGGGTGCGATTTTCACCGCTTTAATGCGCTGCACAATCGGTGATCGGATCATCGGTCGAAGGCGAAGCATGTGGCTTCGCCCGGCTGGGGAATAAATGGTGCGCCGCGCCATTTCTATGATCGGCAAGCTTGAGGGGATGGTGCCTGGGGGCGGATTCGAACCACCGACACGCGGATTTTCAATCCGCTGCTCTACCAACTGAGCTACCCAGGCGAAGCGGGCGGGTTATCCGCGCCCACTGGAGCGGGCGTCTATACGAGACGCCCTGGGCGTCTGTCCACCGTCAAAGCGGCTCTTCGCCCCGATCCTCGCTAACGGGAGGGCCGGGGATGACATAGCGGCCAGTGAACCAGCGCTGCAGGTCGCGGTCGGCGCAGCGGCGCGAGCAGAACGGCCGATAAGGCGGATCGGCGGGCTTTTCGCATATGGGGCAAAGCTTTACCTCGCTCATTGGGCCGCGACCCTCACCTCGGTTCGGTGCGCAAATCCTTCCGCTCGGATGACGAAGCGGGCGCCGATGCGCTCCTCCAGACGCGGCGCCAGCCGCTGGGCGATTTGCGCTACTTCGGGTGCGCAGGCCGCCTCCACCCTTTGCCCCGGCCCCGCCGCCCGCTCGATGGCGCGCAGCAGCCGCAAGGCGACGGTGGCGGTCGAAGGTTGGCCGTCGGCCGCCAACAACCGCTCACTCACCGGCCGTCCCGTTCTCGGCAACGACAGCTCGAACACGCCGAACTTGGAGATGGGTCCGATGGAAACCCCTGCCCCGTCGGGCGCGAACACTGTCTTAGCCAGGGCGGAAAAGGTCGGGCCGTCATGGCCCTTGCCAGCCAGATCGATGGCCACCAGGCCGCCGAGGCCCTTCAATCGCAGCAGGCGTGCGGCCGTGGCGATGGCTTCCTGGTTTGCGCGCACCGTCGCCTTGCGGGAGTCTCCCGTGGCGGCGGCGAGGTCCACGTCGATGGCGACCAAAGCTTGGGTCGGCTCAATAAAAAGGCGCCCCCCGCCCGACAATGTATACGAAATGGACAGGGCATCGTTTTCCGCTATGTCCGCGGCATCACGCGCCACAGCGCCGCCGATAATCGCCGCGCCCTCGGCGCAGGCCAGTAAGCGCGAGCCCATGTGGGGAGCGGCGGCCAGCAATCGGACGGGGCCCTCGCCAGTCCCCCGCAGACGCGCAACAGCGCCCTTCTCGCCGCGAGCGGCGCTGACGACCTCGACCTCCAGCCACGCACCCTCCGCGACACCCTGGGCCTCGCCGGTCAGGGGCAAGATGGCGTCCGGCCCCTCCCCCAGGTCGATGAAGGCGGAATTCAGCACCCGCTCGATCTTGCACACCCGACCGACCACCCAGGCGCCGGCCTGCTGGACGGCGATGTCGTCGTAGCGCTCGATGAACAGCCGCTCCGGCTGACCGTCCAGGGTGACGACGCCCCGACGCTCGCCCGGGGCTTCGTCCAGGTAGAGTTTGCGTATGCTCATGATCCGGTGGACCGGCGAAACCCCAGCCCCTCCAATAGGCTCTTGGTCTCATAGAGCGGCAGGCCGACGACGCCGGTGTAGGAGCCCTGAATCGAGATGACGAAAGCGCCAAAGCCCCGGTGAATCTTGTAGGCGCCCGAAGCGTCCCGCCAATCGCCCGAGGCGATGTGGCCCTCGATCTCGGCGGGGGTCAGGCGTTTGACGTGCAGGCGGGTCTCGCTGATGCGGCTCGCCGTGCGCCCATCCGGCGCCGTCGCCGCAACGCCGGTCAGCACCCGGTGAGCGCGGCCGGACAAGAGGACCAACATCCGCCGGGCGTCCGCCTCATCGACGGGCTTGGAGAGGATCCGGCGACCTACCGCGACAAGGGTGTCGGCGGCCAGCACATAGGCGCCCGGATGGCGCGCCGCGACCGCCGCCGCCTTGCCCCGCGCCAGACGCTCGACCAGGAGGCGGGTGGTTTCGTCGCGAAGGGGGGATTCGTCGATATCGGGCGGATCCACCGCGTCCGGCTCCAAGCCGATCTGGCGCAGCAGGTCCAGCCGCCGAGGGCTGGCGCTGGCCAGCACCAGCCGCAACGGGGCGGTCATCGGGCGCGTCCCATCACGTGCAGCCGCCCGTCACGTCAGGCGGCCGATCACTTAAAGCGATAGGTGATACGGCCCTTGGAGAGGTCATAGGGGGTCATTTCGACCAGCACCTTGTCGCCGGCCAGGACGCGGATGCGGTTCTTACGCATCTTGCCAGCGGTGTGGGCGATGATTTCGTGGTTGTTCTCGAGCGTCACCCGGAAGGTGGCGTTGGGCAGGAGTTCGCTGATAGTGCCCGGAAACTCAAGCAGTTCTTCTTTAGCCATAGGCCCTCGATCTGTGGACGGGACGGTCCGCCATAGCAAAGCGGCCCGCGACGGAATCGATTCCGCCCGCGAGCCGCGCTTCGCAAGTCTACATTATGTCAGATCGACGGGGATAGGTCGATGGCGAAGGACGATTGACGCCGGCGCAGACCTTAACGCCCCCCGCCGGCGAAGGCGGCGACCTTGGCGCGAGCTGCGTGGACGGCGTTCTGATGCGGCGCGGCGCGGTCTGACCTCGCCCCATTGCTGGGCCGCCCCCCCAATTTGAACTGACCGATAAGCTGCGCCAAGTCTCTGGCTTCGGACGAGAGGGCGTGGCTGGCGGCGGCGGATTCCTCCACCATCGCCGCGTTCTGCTGGGTCACCTGGTCCATCTGGTTGACGGCGTTGTTCACCTCCGCCAGCCCCACGGACTGCTCTTGAGCCGAGGCGGCGATTTCGGAGACGGCGCTGTTGATCTCGGCGATTTGCGAGACGATCCGCTGCAAGGACTTTCCGGTCTCGCCCACCAGGTCCACCCCGGCGCTGACCTGGGCAGAGGAGGTGGAGATCAAGGTCTTGATCTGTTTGGCGGCGTCCGCCGAGCGCTGCGCCAGAGCGCGCACTTCAGACGCGACCACGGCGAAGCCGCGTCCGGCGTCGCCGGCCCGCGCGGCCTCGACCCCGGCGTTCAAGGCCAGAAGGTTGGTCTGGAAGGCGATTTCATCGATCACGCCGATGATCTGGCTGATTTCGCGCGAGGAGTTATCGATCTGCCCCATGGCGGATACCGCCTGCCCGACGACCTCCCCCGAGCGCTCAGCATCGCCCTTGGTTGCCGCCACCACTTCGTGCGCGTGGGTCGCGCCCTCGGCGGTTCGGCGGACGGTGGCGGTGATTTCGTCGAGGGCGGCGGCGGTTTCTTCCAGGCTTGCCGCCTGTTGCTCGGTGCGGCGCGACAGGTCGTCCGAAGCGCCAGCGATCTCCCCAGCGCCCGATTGAATGACCTCCGTGCTGCCCGAGATCTGCACGAGGGTGGACTGCAGCTTTTCAAGCGAACGATTGAAGTCGATCCGAAGGGGCTCGAATTCGGCGGCGAAGGCGGTGTCGATCCGCTGTTCCAGATCTTGATCCGCCAGCTGCGCCAAGCCGGTCGCTATGGCGCTGACCGCTTCGACGCGGGCGGTGACGTCGGTGGCGAACTTGACCACCTTCATCACCTTTCCATTCATATCGAAGATCGGGTTGTAGGAGGCCTGGATCCAAACCTCCTTATTCCCCTTGCCGATACGCTTGAATTCAGCGGACACATATTCCCCGCCGCTCAACTTCACCCAGAACTCCCGATAGTCGCGAGACTGTGCGTCGACCGGATCGACGAACAGGCGATGATGTTTGCCCTTGATCTCATCGAGGCGATAACCCAGCACATCGAGGAAATTCTGATTGGCGGTGATGATTTCGCCGGTGGGCGTGAATTCGATAACCGCCTGCGCCCGCGAGATCGCGTCGACCTTCCCTTCGAAGTCGGCATTTTTCAGCTTTTCAGCCGTAATGTCGGTGGCCACCTTGACGACCTTGACCACCTTGCCGCGCCCATTGAGGACGGGATTGTAGGAGGCTTGGAGCCAGATTTCGCGACCGCCTTTGCCAAACCGCTTATATTCGCGCGCATCGTATTCGCCGCGCGCAAGACTTGTCCAAAAATCCTTGTAAGCCTGGGTGTGGACATAGGCCGGATCCACAAACATGCTGTGGTGTTGACCTTTAATTTCCGCCTCGGTGTAGCCGATAGACTTGCAGAAATTTTCGTTCGCCGAAATAATTTTGCCTGTGGGGTCGAAGGTAATGATCGCTAGTGAGCGATCGAGCGCAGCCAGTACGGGGCTGGAATTCGACCCGAAGCCAACATTCAACCCGGACATGCGCCACTCCGCTTATTGTCGCTCCTTGGTAAACAGTTATGGTGACCAAATCGTATACGATATTTGCAGTATAGAGCGTTTGCGTTATTTCGCGTTCGAATTATCCACTAACGCCGCCATCGCCAAGCCCTCCCACTTCGATAGCCTCGCGGCATAGGCGGCGCGGGTCCCCTCCCCGTCTCCAGCCAGCCAGCAGGAGACAAGGGTTTGCAGCCCCTTTGTATCGAAGAGCGCCTCTGGCCCGCCTTGCAAATGGTAGCGCTCAGACCGATCGAATAGATTGGCGACGATATTGCGACGCGATGGATGGGCGTCCTGGTCAAGCAGGGCCAGAATGATCGACCGTCGCGCGTTCACACGCTCCTTGACGCTGTCGCGCTGGGCGGGGCTGGCTTCAACCGCCGCGACGGCGGCGGTGGGCGGTTCGATCAACAGACGAAGGGAAAAGATATCGCCCGCTTCGTTTGCCGACAATGGAGCGGCGATAAAGCCGCGATTGAGCACCGACCGCACCAGGCCGCCGGCTTCGAGCCGCGCCAGGGCCTCGCGAAGGGGAATCTTGCTGGTTCCCAATTCCCGCGCCAGCACGTCTTGACGGATCGCCTGACCGGGGGCGATCTCATGCGCCACGATCTGCTGGCGCAGGAAATCATAGAGCCGATCGGGGAGCTTCTGAACAGAGGCCATACTGGTTGAATAGGAGCATAGCGCGCAATCGGTCCAGTGGCGACTTGCCGCATCACAACCAAGAAGTGTTCACCCAAACCGGGCGGCGATCCTGCGGTTGATGTCGTCGCGGATGCGGCGGTAGGCGTCCAGGCGCTGGGCGCGGGAGCCGCCCTCGGTGGTGGGATCGGCGGTGGGCCAAAGCTCCACCTCCACCGCACGGCCACGGGCGATGGCCAGGGCCCGCTCGTGGGCCTCGGGCGTGAGGGAGACGATCAGGTCGAAGGAATCGGCGGCCAGGGCCCCGAAGGTCTTGGGCGCCTGATCGGAGAGATCGACCCCCACCTCCGCCATCGCCGCCACTACGAATGGATCGATCCCCTCCCCTTCGCTGAGGCCGCAGCTGTCCACGAACACCCGACCGCCCAGCCGCCGTTGCAGCAGCGCCGCCGCCATGGGCGAGCGCACCCGGTTCATGTTGCAGGCGAACAGCACGGAGGCTGGCGGGGATGCGGGGTCAGCCATGCGGTCAAGTCCGCCGATGCAGGGCGCAGATCAGGGTGAAGAGACGGCGCGCGGTGTCGAGGTCGGTCTTCACCTTGCCCTCCAGCCGTTCGCGTAGGCGTTCGGAGCCCTCATTGTGCAGACCCCGCCGGCCCATGTCCAAGGCCTCGATCTGGGACGGCGTGGATTGGCGGATGGCCTGATAATAGCTCTCGCAGATCATGAAATAGTCCTTGATCACCCCCTTGAAGGGCGACAGGGACAGCAAATGCCGCTTGGCGTAGTCGGGACCGGTGATGTCCAGGGCCAGGCGCCCGTCGATCAGGGCGATGGTCAGGTCATAGGGGCCGCCGTGGGCGTCCTCGGGCTGGAAGTAGTTCTCTTCCAGAAGGTCGAAGATGGCCACCTGGCGCTCGTGCTCCACGTCGCGGGTCATCGGCGCCAGCGACCCTTCGTCGATCTGGACCGATTGCAGACGATGAGATTTGCGATCCTCGGTCATGGCGCCCATCGACGAACGGCGGCGCGCCGTCCAGGGGCGTGTTTACCATGGCAGGCGTTGACGGGATGCAAAAGCAGGCCCCGCCCCATGCTTAAACCTCAGGTCGGCGGTTGAGGCGAATCGCCGCCGAGCGGGCGTGGGCGGGAAGCCCTTCCGCCTCGGCCAGGGCCACCGTATGGGGCCCAAGTTCGGCAAAGCTCTTGGCGTCGCATTTGACGATCGAGGTGCGCTTCAGGAAGTCATAGATCGACAGGCCCGAAGAAAAGCGCGCCGCCCGGCTGGTCGGCAGGACGTGGTTGGATCCGGCCACATAGTCGCCGATGGCCTCCGGGGTCAGGCGCCCCAGGAAGATGGCCCCCGCGTGGCGCACCTGGTCGGACAGGCGCTCGGGCTCGTCCATGGCGAACTCCACGTGCTCGGGGGCCAGGCGATTGACCAGCTCCGGCGAGCGCTCCAGCGGGGCCAGGATCACCGCCCCATGCTCGCGCCAAGCGATGGCGGCGTCCTCGCCGGTGGAGAGGGTGATCAGTTGCGCCTCCACTTCGGCGATCACCCGCTCCGCGAAGGCCGCGTCATCGGTGATCAGGATGGATTGGGCGGCGGGGTCGTGCTCGGATTGGGAGAGCAGGTCGGCCGCGATCCAGGCGGGATCGTTCAGCCCATCGGCCACCACCACGATCTCCGATGGGCCAGCCAGGGCGTCGATGCCAACGACCCCGTAGAGGCGCCGTTTGGCGGCGGTGACATAGGCGTTGCCGGGGCCGACGATCTTGTCCACCGGCCGGATCGGTCCGGCCCCATAGGCGAGCGCGGCGCAGGCCTGGGCGCCGCCGAGCCGCCAGATCTCCGTCACCCCCGCCTCCTTGGCCGCCGCCAGCACGGCGGGCTCGAGGCGCCCCGGCGGGGTGGTCATGGCGATGCGATCCACCCCCGCCACTTTGGCCGGCATGGCGTTCATCAAGACGGTGGAGGGATAGGCGGCGCGGCCGCCCGGCACATAGACCCCCACCGCCTCGATCGGCGTCCAGCGCCAGCCGAGCTCAACGCCGGCGTCGTCGGTCCACTGCTGGTCGGTCGGGCGTTGGCGGCGATGGTAGGTCTCGATCCGACCGGCGGCGAAGGCGATGGCGTCCCGCACATCGGCGGGGCAGGCGGCGACGCCCGCCTCGATCTCGGCGTCGGTCACGCGCAGGGTCTCGGCCGTTAGCTCTACTCGGTCGAGCTTGCGGGCGTAGTCCAGCACGGCCTCGATGCCGCCGGTCCGCACGCCTTCGATAATAGCGGCGGCGGCGGCGTCCACGTCGGCGGGCGAACCGCGACGCTCGTCGAGAAAGGCGGAGAAGCGGGCCTCGAAATCGGCCTTGGAGACATCAAAACGGCGCACGGGTTAACCTAATGAGCGGGAGCGGCCTGGGCGGGCCAGGGGTCGGAGAGGTCTGAGAGCACCGCGTCGATGCACTCTACCTCAGCGCGGATGTCGCCCCCGCCGGCCAGATGGATCAGCACCGCCCCGCCGGGGTCCTCGTCGGCGGCGGCGGGCTCGAAGGTCAGAGCCAGGATCGAAATGATCGCGCCCCTGGCGTCCAGCGCCATGTCGCGGGACTTCACCCCGAGCACGCCCCCGAGCTGCAGACCGGCGCGGATTCGCACCGGCTCTGGCCCCGAGCACTCCCAACAGAAACGGTTGAGGGCGATGGTCAGCTGGCGGGCCTGGGGCTCATATCTAATCTCCCCAACCGTGGTCAGGGCGTCCTGCAGGGCGGCGGAGATCACCTGCAGATCGTCGTCGTCTTCAGCCAGGAGCCGCAGGGGACGGCGCTCCGCGGGCTTTGGCTCAACGGCGGCGTCGCTCATGGCTCATCCCCCGTCAGGCGCCTGATATCGGCTCCACAGGCTGAGAGTTTTTGCTCCAGCCGCTCAAAGCCGCGGTCCAGGTGATGCACGCCCTCGACCACCGTCTGCCCGCGCGCGGCCAGGCCCGCGATCACCAGGCAGACAGAGGCGCGCACATCCGAGGCCGCCACCGGCGCGCCGGTCAGCCCATCGACGCCGCGCACCCGGGCCTCGCCGCCTTGCACGGAAATGTCGGCGCCCATGCGGGCCAATTCGCCGGCATGCATGAAGCGGTTCTCGAAGATGGTCTCGCGGATCACACTCTCGCCGTCCGCCAGGGTCATCAGAGCCATGAACTGGGCCTGCAGGTCGGTGGCGAAACCGGGAAAGGGCTGGGTTTCCACGTCCACCGCCTTTAGCCGCACATCGGGGCGGCGACGCACGCGAATGGTGTTTTGCGAGACATCCACCTGAACGCCCGCAGCCTGCAAGCGCTCCAGGAAGGCGGTCATATGCTCGGGGCGGACGCCCGTCAGCGTCACGTCGCCGCCTGCCATGGCTACGGCCACCGCATAGGTGCCCGCCTCGATGCGGTCGGGCACGACGGCGTGGGCGGCGCCGTGCAGTCGCGGCACGCCGTTGATCTTGATGGTCGATGTCCCCGCCCCCTCCACCCGCGCGCCCATGGCGTTCAGGCAGTCGGCCAGATCGACGATCTCCGGCTCGCAGGCGGCGTTCTCGATCAGGGTCTCGCCGCGAGCCAGAACGGCGGCAAGCAGGATGTGCTCGGTCGCCCCCACTGAGATGCTCGGGAAGACGATGTGGCCGCCCTTCAAGCCGCGCGGCGCCTGGGCGAACACATAGCCGCCGTTGATGTCGATGGTGGCGCCCAGCTCCGCGAAGGCGTTCAAGTGGAAATCCAACGGCCGCGCGCCGATGGGATCGCCGCCGGGCAGGCTCACCTTGGCCTGGCGGGAGCGCGCGAGCAGCGGACCCAGTACGTTGAACGAGGCGCGCATCTCGCGCACCAGCTCGTGGGGGGCGATGGCGGAGACGATCTCCTTGGTCTGCAGCACGGTCTCGGGGCCGTCCGGCCCGTCATGTTCCTCGACTGTGGTTCCCAGGCGATTGAGGAGCTTGCCGAGAAAGCGGGTGTCCGCGAGCCTCGGCATATTGGTCAGGCGCAGGGGCTCGTCGGTCAACAGCGACGCCGCCATCAGCTTGATAGCCGAGTTCTTGGCGCCGGAGATGGGGATCTCGCCCCGCAACTCCGCGCCGCCGATGACGGCGATGCGATCCATGAAACGCCTTTAGGTAAAGCGCGGGTTCTATAGCACCGCGCGGGAGTCGCAAGCGCCGGGGGTGAGGGGCCGTTCTCCTCCCCCGTTCACGGGAGAGGGGGACCACCCGCAGGGTGGTGGAGGGGGCCGCCGCCGGTTCCGACCGTGCCCCGCTTATCGTCCAACGTCGCTCGCCCCTCCAGCCTCCTCGGGACCAGCCCGAGGACGGTCCCCCTCCCCCGCTGCGCGGGGGCGGAGAAGATGGGGCGCCGCTGCCGCCGACGGCGCCCGCCAACCGGCCAGCCCCGCCCTTAAGTCCATGGAGGCGAATTGTCGGCGATCGGTTGCGGCTGTCAAGGACGGCGCCAAAGGCGCCGCCGCGGCGCGGCGACCTCCTGCGGAGGTCGTCCTTGACA
>JAMFTA010000234.1 GCA_026225565.1 Caulobacter sp.
TCTCTTCGCCGGGAGCCCCGCCGTCCTTGGGCGTGTCGGAGTAAGCGTTAAGAGCGCTGCCTGCCCGACGCTCTCGCACCGAACGGTCACGCGGAGCGTCTCCTTCGTCGAAAACGGTTACTTCCACTTCCCTACTCCGGGCGAAGGCCCGGCGCTCCGCACCCTCTCCACCCTCGACCGGCCGCCGTCTGGCGGGCGGGCGAGACCCTATGACTCGTCATCCTTGGACCCCAGACAGCAAAAAGGCCGGCGAGGGCCGGCCTTTTAATCGTCGCGATGGCGCTCGGCGTTAGACCGAGGTGGCCAGGAAGCCGAGGGTCGCAGCGGGAAGCGCGGCGAGCATCAGCGCCAGGATCGCGAGGCCGGCATTATCGGCATAGTTCATAAGCTTGGTCATGGAGATGGTCCTTTGTGACAAACACGAGGTGGAAATCCGCCGCCATTGGATTGGCGATCTGATTACCCTTTGCGCAGGTGAGCTGGTTAAATAGGCGCTAAGCGTTACCATTCAATGAGTGAATGGTGCGCTGCATATAAAACTTGACTGCGATGCAGCAATGCAACAGCCGGCCCCGCCCACAATGAAATTTCGCGATGGCGGCGGCGCCCTGTATGACGGTAGCGATGCCGCCCGCCGTCTTGTCCCGCCTGACCCTGACCGACTTTCGCTCCTATGAGCGGATTAGCGTGGCCTTCGACGGCCGGCCGGTGGCCCTCTATGGGCCGAACGGCGCGGGCAAGACCAATCTCTTAGAAGCCATCTCCTTCCTCGCCCCCGGACGCGGCCTTCGCGGCGCCGCAGCGCCGGAGGCCAGCCGGCGCCTCCCCGGCGAGGCGCGGGGCCGCCCCTGGAGCATCGCCGCCGTCTTCGACACCCCGGACGGCGCCGTGAAACTGGGCACGGGGCTGGAGCCCGGCGGCGCGCGGCGGATCGTGCGGCTGGAGGGCGAGACCGTGCCGCCGGGGCGCCTGGCGGAAATGGTGCGCCTGGTCTGGCTCACCCCTCAGCAGGATCGCCTGTTCCTGGAGGGCGGGACCGAGCGGCGACGCTTTCTCGATCGCCTGGTCTACGCCGCCGAGCCGGGCCACGCCGCCGCCGCCTCGGTCTATGAAAAGACCATGCGCGAGCGCCTGCGCCTGCTCACCGACGGACCCAACGATGCGGTCTGGCTGGCGGCCCTGGAGGCGCGGGCGGCGGGGGCCGGGGCGGCGCTGGCGGCGGGTCGTGCGCGCACCCTCGACCTCCTGCAAGCCGAGATCGACGCCCGCACCGACCGCCCGTTTCCGCAAGCGACCCTTAGCCTCTCGGGCGACTGGACCGAGGGCGAGGATCTGCAAGATCGTCTGCAGACGGCGCTTTTCAGGGCCCGCGAGCGCGACGGGGCGGCCGGCCGCTCCCTCACCGGACCCCAGCGCACCGACCTCATTGTGCTGCACCGCGAGAAGGATCGCCCGGCGGCGGAATGCTCCACCGGCGAGCAGAAGGCGCTGATCCTCAACCTGGTCCTGGCCCAGGCGGCGCGGCTCTCTCGCCCCCTGGCGCGACATGACGATTTTACTGCGGAATCAGCGCCCAATCCTATATTATTGCTGGATGAAGTGGCCGCTCACCTGGACGCGGCGCGCCGCGCCGCCCTGTTCGACGAGATCGTCGCCCTGGGGTTGCAGGCCTTCCTCACCGGAACCGACCGGATGCTGTTCTCGGAGCTCGGTTCGCGGGCGCAAATCGCGCACGTGGACCGCTCTGAACTGACCATGAGAGACGATTGATGACCGATACCCCCGACCTTGGCGAAAACGGAACCGCATCTGGCGACTACGACGCCGATTCCATCCGCGTGCTGAAGGGCCTGGATGCGGTGCGCAAGCGCCCGGGCATGTACATCGGCGACACCGACGACGGCTCGGGCCTGCACCACATGGTCTATGAGGTGGTGGACAACGCCATCGACGAAGCCCTGGCCGGCCACGCCACCCACGTGGAGGTGGTGCTGAACGCCGACGGTTCCTGCACCGTGGTCGACGACGGGCGCGGCATTCCGGTGGACATGCACCAGGGGGAAGGCGTTTCCGCCGCCGAGGTGATCATGACCCAGCTGCACGCCGGCGGAAAGTTCGACCAGAACTCCTACAAGGTCTCCGGGGGCCTGCATGGCGTGGGGGTCTCGGTGGTCAACGCCCTCTCCGATTGGCTGGACCTGAAGATTTGGAGGAACGGCAAGGAGCACCAGATGCGCTTCGCCCGCGGCGACGCCGTCACCTCCCTGAAGATCACCGGCGAAGCGCCGCTGCGCCCCGAAGGCGATGTGAGAGCCGGCCAGCCGCTCACCGGCACCAGCGTAACCTTCTACCCATCGCTGGAAACCTTCTCCCACATCGAGTTCGATCGAAAGACCCTGGAGCACCGCCTGCGGGAGCTCGCCTTCCTCAACTCCGGCGTGGTGATCAATTTCAAGGATTTGCGCGGCACAGAGCCGTTCGAGGAGATCCTGCACTATGACGGGGGCGTGGAAGCCTTCGTGCGCCACCTCGACAAGTCCAAGACCGCGATCCTGAAATCCCCCATCACCGTCCGCGGCAAGAAGGAGCAGGTGGAGATCGAGCTCTCCCTCTGGTGGAACGACAGCTATCACGAGACCATGCTCTGCTTCACCAACAACATCCCGCAGAAGGACGGCGGCACCCACCTGGCCGCCTTCCGCGCGGCCCTCACCCGCGTGATCTCCAACTATGTGGAAAGCTCCGGCGCCGCCAAACGCGAGAAGGTGGCCACCTCGGGGGAAGACGCGCGCGAGGGCCTGACCTGCGTGCTTTCGGTGAAGCTCCCCGACCCGAAGTTCTCTTCGCAAACCAAGGACAAGCTGGTCTCCTCCGAAGTGCGCCCTGCGGTGGAGGGCCTGGTGTCCGAAGGCATCGCCCAGTGGTTCGAGGAACACCCGGTCGAAGCCAAGCTGATCGTGCAGAAGATCGTCGAGGCCGCCGCCGCCCGCGAAGCGGCGAGGAAGGCCCGCGAGCTGACCCGGCGCAAGTCGGTGCTGGACATCTCCTCCCTGCCCGGCAAGCTCGCCGACTGCGCAGAGCGCGATCCCGCTAAATCCGAAATCTTCATCGTCGAAGGCGACAGCGCCGGCGGCTCAGCCAAACAGGCGAGGAACCGCGAAAACCAGGCCATCCTGCCGCTCCGGGGCAAGATCCTCAACGTGGAGCGGGCGCGTTTCGACAAGATGCTGTCGTCCGAACAGGTGGGCACCCTGATCATGGCGCTCGGCGCCGGCATCGGTCGGGACGACT
Organism: Caulobacter sp.; assembly: GCA_026225565.1. Lineage (GTDB taxonomy): Bacteria > Pseudomonadota > Alphaproteobacteria > Caulobacterales > Caulobacteraceae > CAIOYC01. The sequence goes on from JAMFTA010000234.1 coordinate 3,292, forward strand.
TCGACGCCGACAAGGTGCGCTACCACAAGATCGTCCTGATGACCGACGCCGACGTGGATGGGGCGCACATCCGCACCCTCCTCCTCACCTTCTTCTATCGGCAGATGCCCGAGCTGATCGCGCGCGGCTATCTCTATATCGCCCAGCCGCCCCTCTATAAGGCCACCAAGGGCAAGTCCTCCCGTTATCTGAAAGACGATAGCGAGATGGAGACCTTCCTGTTCGACGAGGGGGTGGAGGGCGCGAGCCTGGATCTGGCCAGCGGCGAGCGGCTGATGGGCGAAGACCTGGGCCGCCTGGTGCGCGACAGCCGCGCGGTGAAATCCCTGGTGGAGCGCCTCTCCACCCGCGCACCCGCGTTTGCCATCGAACAGGCCTCCATCGCCGGCCTCTTCGGCGAAAATCCTGACGTGGCCACCGCCGCCAAGCGGCTGGACGGCTATGCGGAGGAGGGCGACGGCCACTGGACCGGCGAAGCGGCGGTTGGGGAGGACGGCTCTGGCTTTAGTCCCGGCGGCTTTGTCTTCTCCCGCATCAAGCGCGGCGTCTCCGAGCGCATCGTCCTCGATGATCTGCTGATCCACGCCGCCGACGCCCGCCGGCTGGCCGAGCGCGCCGCCGGCCTCGCGGAAACCTACGCCAGCCCCGGCGTCTTTCGCAGGAAAGACAACGCCACCCCGGTGCGAGGCCCCTTGGATCTCGTGCAGGCGATCATGGACGCGGGCAGGAAGGGCCTGGCCATCCAGCGCTATAAGGGCCTTGGGGAGATGAACGCCGACCAGCTGTGGGAGACCACGCTCGACGTCAACGCCCGCACCCTATTGCAGGTGAAGGTCAACCACGCCGACGACGCGGACGACATGTTCTCCCGCCTGATGGGCGACCTGGTGGAGCCCCGCCGCGAATTCATCCAGGAAAACGCCCTGGACGCCGCGGTGGATGTCTAACCGATCGGGCAGGCGGCCCGATTTTTCTGCTGGAGGAGGCTTTAGCCTTCGGCGGATCGCGTCCGTGAAGCCTCCGCTTGGGGGTTAGAAAATCTAAATTTGCGCCCTCGCGTCGGCTATCCGCTGCATTCCATTCCTACGCTAATCTACCGAATAGCAAGGCCATGGCCGGCGATCACCATCGGTCTATCTGACGTCCATCGGTAAATAGGGGTGATCGATCCGCAGATATATTGATCTCAAAATCAGAAAATATGGACCGCACGATCGGAAATCGGCGCGCTATTTTATATTGTGGTTTTCCTCCCTAAACCAGCCAACTGGCGGGACAGGCTTTCAGCCTGATCCCGCCATTTTTTTCAGCCTCTATTGGTTATCTGCGCTGAGACAGGCGACGTAACAGGCTATTGTGGGCAGCTTCGCCATTAGAAAACCTTACGCTCTTCAATATGAGCTATGACCAAATCTGATTTTTCTTCCAACGCTGCACGGGCCAGTGTTCGCGGCAAGGGATCGGCGGCGCGCCCGTGATTCTCTCTAACAGCAGCGAAGGACATTCCCATGAGCGTCGCCTTGCTCGATCCAGCCGCCCCATCGTCGCGGCTTCATAACCGGCTGACCGTCAAGCCGCTTCAGCCCACCATCGGGGCTGAGATCAGTGGGGTGGATCTCAGCCAGCCCCTCAGCGACGACGATCGCGACGCCATCAAGGCGGCGATCCTGGATTACAAGGTCGTCTTCTTTCGAGACCAGAGCCTGACCCAAGAACAGCACGCGGATTTCGCCGCGCGCTTCGGGCCGCTTTACGTCCATCCCAGCACGCGGCGTCACGATGAGATCGCTCCGCTGCACAAGATCGAGCCGCCCAGCGCAGAACGGGTGGCCTCTTGGAAAGAAAAGGGGCCGTCCTATCGGGTGGACGCCGGTTATCACACCGACACCAGCTGGCGGCTGGCGCCCACCTGGGGCGCCGTCTTGAAGGCGGTCAATCTGCCGGACGTCGGCGGCGACACGATCTGGGTGGATGCGGGGCTCGCCTACGAGGGGCTTTCGGACGCCCTGAAGGCCAAGCTCGACGGCCTTTACGCCACCCATGATTTTCGCGACGCCCTGATCGAGGCTGGACACGACTATCCCATCGTCGCCCATCCGGTGGTCCGCACCCATCGGGAGACCGGGCAAAAGGTGTTGTGGGTCAACTTCACCCAGAAGCCGCAAATCCTTGGGGTTGAGCTTTCGGAGAGCCGCGAACTTCTGACCCTCATCCTCGATCAATATCGCAAGCCCGAATACCAGGTGCGCTTCGCTTGGCGGCCGGGGTCGGTGGCCTTTTGGGACAATCGGGCCGCGGTCCACATCGCCATTCGAAACTACGGCGACTTCCCGCGGGAGCTCGATCGCATCCTGATCGTAGACGAGCCTCTCTACGCCGACCTCTGAACGGGGCCGCCAGTCCCTCCATCCCCGATCGGATCGATCATGACCTCTTCCGCCCATCCCCTCGAATTCATCGGCATCATCGGAACCCAGGATGGGTCGGAGACCCACCACGCGCCCCAGCCGCCCGGCGTCATCGACAAGGCCTATGTGGGGGCCATCGCCAGGGGCCACGAGTACGCCGGGTTCGACCGGGCGCTGATCGGCTATTTCAGCGCCGCCCCGGACGGCTTTCAGGTGGCGGCCTATGCGGCGCAGCAGACTGAGCGGCTAAAGCTCCTCCTAGCTCATCGCCCGGGCTTCGTCGCACCGACCTTGGCCGCCCGTCAGCTCGCCAGCCTCGACCAGTTCAGCGACGGGCGCCTCGCGGTGCATATCATCACCGGCGGCTCGGACGAGGAGCAGGCGCGCGACGGCGACTTCCTCAGCAAGGATGAACGCTATGAGCGCACCGACGAATATCTGGAGGTCTTGAAAAAGGCCTGGACCAGCGTCGGCCCGTTCGACCATGAGGGCAAATACTACCGGGTGAAGGGCGGCCTCGCCGCCGTCCGCCCGCTGCAGAAGCCGCACATCCCCATCTATTTCGGCGGGGCGTCGCCGGCGGCCATCCAGGTGGCGGGCAAACATGCCGACGTCTATGCCCTTTGGGGCGAGAGCCTGGCCCAGGTGAAGGAAACCATCGCCGCCGTCCGGGCCGCAGCCGCCCCTCATGGCCGCGACCGCCACATCCGCTTCTCCCTGTCGCTGCGCCCGGTGCTGGGCCGCACCGAAGCCGAGGCCTGGACGCGGGCCGACCGCATCCTGGCCACCGCCAAGGCCTTGCGCGCGGAGGGCGCCGCCCCAGCCGGGCGAGCCATCCCGCCAGGCCTGCTCAGCCAGGCCTCGGGCGCCCAGCGCCTGCGCGACACGGCTGCTCAGGGCCGGGTGGTGGACAAGCGGCTGTGGACCGAGATCGCCGTCTTGAACGGCGGCAGCGGCAATTCCACCGGCCTGGTCGGCACGCCCGAACAGGTCGCCGAGTCGCTTCTGGAGTATTGGAATCTTGGGGTCTCCACCATCCTGATCCGTGGGTTCGATCCGCTCTCGGACGCCCTGGAGTATGGCCGGGACCTCCTGCCGCTGGTGCGAGCTCTGGTGACCGAAAAGGCGGTCCTCGCCGCCTGATTGGGCAGGGCCGCCCCCCGCAGCGCTCGCCGACCTCCACTGGGGAAGGCGGGCGCTGTAATGTTAAGAAGGCGGCTCTGAGGGTCCGAGCAGAATTGGAACCTACCCACAGGGCGCCTGTCGGGTTCGGTTTTCCATCGTCGATCTAACGGTGGACCTTCCTCACCTTTGGGGCTTTGGTGACCCATGAGGGCGACGCCCTCCCCTTTTCGTCGGAATGCCCCCGGCGTTCCGAATACCCGAAAGCCCGCGCCCATGGCCGCCCGTCCGCCCGCCGCCGCGAACACGGCGCTCTACACCTGTCCGATGCACGCCCAAATTCGTCAGGCTGGGCCGGGGTCTTGCCCTATCTGCGGCATGACGCTGGAGCCGGTTCGGGCGACCGCCAGCGTCGAGGCGAACCAAGAGCTCGTGGACATGACCCGCCGGTTCTGGGTCGCGTTGATTTTGACCCTGCCGGTGTTCGGGCTGGAAATGGGCGATCATATCCCTGCTCTCGGACTCGATCGTTTCGTCTCGCCAAATGTCTCGTCCTGGGTCCAGTTCGCCCTGTCGACGCCGGTCGTTCTATGGGCGGGTTGGCCGTTTTTTCAACGGGCGTGGGCGTCGGTTGTTCACCGCAGTCTGAACATGTTCAGCCTGATCGCCCTGGGGACCGGGGCGGCCTATCTCTACAGCCTGGTCGCGCGTTTCGCGCCGGGCGCGTTTCCCACCGGCTTTCGCGGGATGGGGGGGACGGTCTCGGTCTATTTCGAGGCCGCGGCGGTGATCACAGTGCTGGTCCTATTGGGCCAGGTCCTGGAATTACGCGCTCGCGAACAGACCGGCGGCGCGATCCGCGCCTTGCTCAAACTGGCGCCAAAGATGGCGCATCGCCTGAGCGCAGATGGGCCTGACCAAGAGATCCCGCTTGAGCTGGTCCAGGTCGGCGATCGGCTCCGGGTGCGCCCCGGCGATGGCGTCCCCGTCGACGGAGAGGTGGTGGATGGCCAGGGCGCTGTGGATGAATCCATGGTCACCGGCGAATCGATGCCGCTGGCCAAGCATATCGGCGACAAGCTCATCGGCGCCACTGTGAACGGGACCGGGTCGTTCATCATGCGCGCGGACAAAATCGGCGCGGACACGATGCTGGCGCGTATCGTGGCCATGGTGTCGGAAGCGCAGCGCACCCGCGCGCCGATCCAGCGCCTGGCCGACACGGTGTCGAGCTATTTCGTGCCGGCGGTGCTCGGCGTCGCCGTTGTGACCTTCATCGTCTGGGCTCTGTTGGGCCCGCCTCCCTCCCTCGCCTACGCCCTGATCGCGGCGGTCTCGGTCCTCATCATCGCATGTCCCTGCGCCTTGGGTTTGGCGACGCCCATGTCGATCGGCGTAGGCATCGGCAAGGGCGCCGGAGCCGGCGTGCTGATTAGGTCGGCCGAAGCGCTGGAGCGGATGGAAAAAGTCGACACCTTGGTCGTGGACAAGACGGGCACGCTGACGGAAGGACGGCCAAGGGTCATCGCCATCCTCCCTGCATCGGGATTGTCGGAAGCAGATGGGGTGGATGGCTCCCGCTCCCGGCGTAGAAGCGCCATGGTGGTTGGTGTCACGCAAACCACGAGCCTTGGGAGCCACCCACCATGGAGATTACCACCGTCGGCCTCGACCTGGCCAA
>JAMFTA010000235.1 GCA_026225565.1 Caulobacter sp.
GCGCCCCGGGCGGTGATGCCCATGGCCTTGTGGTCGGAGCCGGCCGAGCCGCCGGAGGCGAAGGCGTCGCCCAGCCAGAAGCCGTAGTCGGCGGCCACCCCGTTGGCGATGTCGGAGAAGGTGGCGGTGCCCTTGTCGGCGGCGACCACCAGATAGGGATCGTCCTCGTCGTGGGCGATCACGGCGAGGGGGCGAACGATCTTGCCCTTGGCGTCGAGGTTGTCGGTGATGTCGAGGAGGCCGCAGAGGAAGGTCTTATAGGCCGCCACCGCCTCGGCGCGCACCTCGTCGGGGGAGGTCGGGGCGCTGCGCCCGAGCTTGGCCAGCCCCTTGGGATAGAAGCCGCCCTTGGCCCCCACGGGCACGATCACTGCATTCTTCACCTGCTGAGCCTTGACCAGGCCCAAGACCTCGGTGCGGAAATCGTCGCGCCGGTCCGACCAGCGAAGGCCTCCCCGCGCCACGGGACCGAAGCGCAGATGCACCCCCTCCACCTGGGGCGAACAGATGAACACCTCCCGATAGGGCCGGGGTGCGGGCAGATCCGCCAGATCGCGGGAGGCCAGCTTGAAGGAGATATAGGGCTTGGGCTCGCCGTCGGGGGCCGTCTGATAGTAGTTGGTTCGGGTCATCGCCCGCACCAGCAAGGCCAGGCGGCGCAGCACCCGGTCGGCGTCGAGGCTGGCCACCGACTGCAGCGCCGCGACGATCTCCTCGAACACCCGCTCCGCCTGGGCCGCGCGGGCCGCCACATTCCCATGCACGGCCGGATCGAACTTGATGCGGAAGAGATCCAGGATCAGCCGCGCCACCCCGGGAAAGGCGCTCAGCGAAGCGGTCTGCACCGCTTGCGAGGGATCGAGGCCGGTCTGCTGGCGGTAGCGGCCGAAGGCGCGCATCAAGGCCGCCTCGCGCCACGGCAGCCCCAGCTCCAGCACCAGGCGATTATAGCCGTCGTTCTCGGCCAGCCCCTGCCAGACGGCGGTGAAGGCGCTTTCGAACGGCTCCTTCACATCGGCGAAGACCAGGTTCTCGCCGTGCGCGTCCTCAAGCTCGAAATCGTGGATCCAGGTGGTCTCCCGCCGCTCGCCCACCCGCCGCTTGATGGCGAAGCCGTCTTCGGCGAGGGCCCGCAGGCCCATGTTCTCCAGGATCGGCAGCACGTCGGCCAAGGGCGCCGCGTCCCCGACCTGGTAGAGCTTGAAGCGAAAGCGCAGCGATGAGTCGCCCTCCCCGCGATAGGCCCGCACTTGCAAGGGCTGGTCGGGGCTGAGGGTCTCGATCACCCCGAGATCGATCAGCGCCTCTTGGGCGTCGTAGCGATCGCGATAGCCGGCGGGAAAGGCCCCGGCGTAGCGCCCCAAGACGTCGCCCACCTGCCCGCCGGGCATGGCGCCGTTGCGCAGCAGGCTTTCAAAACGGTCGCCCCAGGTGCGGATCTCGTCGGCGATCTCGCGCTCCAGCCAGCGCAGATCCGGCTGGGGATGGGCGCCGGGCATGACGCCGATGACGAAATGCACCCGCGCCAAGGGTTCGTCGGAGAAGCTTGGATAATAGGCCGAGATGCGCCCGCCCCAGGCGGCGGCGATCATCCGCCCGGCCCTAGCGCTGACGCCGGAATCGTAGCGGTCGCGCGGCACGTAGAGGAGGACGCTGATGAAGCGGTCGAAGCTGTCCTGGCGGGCGAACAGGCGCACCCGCGGCCGGTCATAGAGATGCATCACCCCCATGGCGGTCTCATAGAGCACGGCTTCGTCGATCTGGAACAGCTCGTCTCGGGGATAGGTCTCGACGATATTGTGCAGCCGCTTGGCGGTGTGGGCCGATGGGTTCTCGCCTAAGCGCCTCAGCACGTGCTGGACCTTCTTGCGCACCAGGGGGGTGTCGTCCGCCCGCGCCTCATAGGCGTCCAAGGTGAACAGGCCCACGAACCGAACCTCGCCGATGGCCGCGCCGGCGGCGTCATAGCGCTTGACCCCCACGTAATCCATATAGGCTCGGCGATGGACCTTGGAGCGGAGGTTGGACTTGGCCACCACCAGGGGCGCCGCCTCTTCCAGATAGGCCTTCAGATGGGCGCTGAGCACCGCCGGCTCAGACGCCCGGCGCAGCACCGAACGCTCCGGGTCCTGCAAGACGCCCAGGCTGTCCTCGGCGTCGAACTTCGGCTCCTCCGCCGCATAGTCGCCGCTGGGGGTGCGTGGATAGTCATAGCTGCGGGCGCCCAGGAAAACGAAGTGGTCGGCCATCAGCCATTCGAGGAAGGCGACATATTCGTCGAGCCCCTGCTCGGACGCCGGCGCCGCCCCAGCGGCCAATTCTTGGATGGTGGCGCGCATCAAGGCCTTCATGGAGGTGAAGTCGGTCACCGCCATGCGGACGTCGGCCAGGGCGGCGTTCAGGCCGTCGATCAAGGCGGTGCGGCGATCCTCGCCGACCGGGGCCAACACCACGAGGATGATCGAGGTCTCCTGTCCGCCGAGCGCCACCACCGGGTGGAACATGGCGCGCACGTCCAGGCCTGCGTCGGCGAGCTCTCCCATCACGCTGTCCACCAGGAAGGGGCGGTCGTGCTGGACGATCTGCAGCAGGTCGAGCTTCAGGTCCCGACCGCCCTCGCCCTTCATCGGCGTCAGGCGAATCTGCGGGGCGATCTGGGCCCCCCCTTCGGCGAAGCGCCACGCCTCGGCGAGCAGGGTTGGAAAGGCGGAGAGGCTGACCCCCGGCAGTTCCTCCGCCCGCCAGTCGGCGGCGATCTGCCGCACGAAGGCGCTTTGCGGCGCCGAAAGGGTTTTTCGCTTCAGCGCCTTGGCGAGGGCGGCGGCGACGCTGTCGGACGCCGCCGGGTCTTCGAGGTCGACGCTCATGAGGCTAGGCTCTTTGCAACCGCAAGGGGGGCGGCCGCCGGCACTCTTAAAGCAAGATCGATCCCTGCGGAATCGGCCGTTTGGGGAATTCAAACGAGCAACGCCGCCGACGGCTGGGCCGTCGGCGGCGTTGGGGTTCCGCCGAGGGGGCGACGGAACAGGACGCGCGGCTCGGGGTCAGGGGACAAACCCCGCGCCACGGTGCGGGCGGAGGGGTCGCCCGATCCCGAAAAGATAGGCGCTTTTGGGTCGATTGCACCCCCGCACGGTTCACGCTTGCGTTACGTGGCCGCCAGGGGAGGGGGCGCCGGAAGGGCGGCGGCGCTGCGTTTGGGCGGCGCAACGGGCTCCTGTTCCGGCTCGCCGTCTCCCGAGAGCAGGACGGCGATCCAGCGAGACCCGTGGAACTGGGCCAGGATGATGATGGCGGTCACGGTCAGGGGCGTCGATAGGAACATCCCCGGCAGGCCCCAGATCGCCCCCCAGAAGGCCAGGCTGAGCAAGACCACCACCGGATCGATGTTCAGGCTGTCGCGCTGCATCTTGGGCTGCAGCACGTTGCCGACCACGAACATGATCACCTCCAGCCCGATCAGCATGGTCAGGGCCTGGCTGTAGCCGGTGAACTGCACCAGGGCGAACAGGGGCGGCAGGACGGTGCCGATGGCCCCGCCGATCACCGGGATGTAGCTGGCGATGAAGATGAAGAAGGCCCAGAACACGGCGTTCGACAAGCCCAGGACCGTCATCAAGGCCCAGGACGGAAGCGCGATCATCAGGGCGCCGATGGTCTGGATCCACAGATAGCGCTGCAGTCCGTCGCGGATACGCACGAACACGGCGGTGGCGTGGTCCCGGTCGTGATGGTCGGGAAACAGCGAGTTGACCTTCTTCTGAAAGCCCTGGCGCGAGGCGATCAGGAAGCCGAGGTAGATCAGCACCCCAAAGGCGCCCATGCCGAAGGTCTGCAGATAGCGTGCGATGTCGCCCAGATAGCGGGTGGGATCGAGCTGATTGATCATTTCCGCGGCGGTGGGGGGCACCTTGATGCCGAATGTCCCCGCGACGCCGGCGATGACGCCCTGGATCTTAGGCGCGTCGGCGATCAATTCCGCGCCGAAGGCCGCGGCGTTGTCGACCATGGCGTAGACGCAGAGGCCAAAGATCAGCGTCGATAGGATCAGGGCGACAGGCAAGGCCGCCCGTTCGGGCAGGAAGGGCGCCCGGCGCGCCAGGAAGCGGGCGAACCCGTCCACCAGCACCAGCAGAAACAGCGCCAGCGCCAGGGGCGTCAGGATCGATCCCGCCCAGAGCAGCGCCGCCCCGGTCAAGATGACCGCGACCACAACCATGGCGTTGCGCGCTATGCCTGAACTGATGATCATGGGCCCGTCCCGCCGCCGAAGAGCGCGGCGTGCTGATGATTGACTGTCTCTGGCCCGCGCCCGCCGGTCAATGGCGCAAGGGTCGTCGCATCCGCTTGCGGATATAAGGATATCTTTATAGGGTGCCGGCGCTCGCCGCCAACGGACATTCGGCCGACCTTTCCTGGAGCCCCTATTGTGACCCGACCCTCCTATATCTTCACCAGCGAAAGCGTTTCCGAAGGCCATCCCGACAAGGTGGCGGACCGTATTTCAGACACGGTGGTCGACGCCTTTCTCACCGCCGATCCCTATGCCCGCGTCGCCTGCGAGACCCTGGTCACCACCCAGCGCATCATCCTGGCCGGGGAGGTGCGCGGCCCCAAAGGCGTGGTCGAGAGCCTGGAAGAGAAGGTCCGCGCCGCCATCAAGGATATCGGCTACGAGCAGGAGGGCTTTCACTGGAAGACCGCCGACTTCGCCTGTCATCTCCATGCTCAGTCCGCCGACATCGCCGTGGGCGTGGACGCCGCCGGCAACAAGGACGAGGGCGCCGGCGACCAGGGCATCATGTTCGGCTACGCCACCAACGAGACGCCGGAGTTGATGCCGGCCACCCTGCAATATTCGCACAACATCCTGCGCCGGCTGGCCGAGGTGCGCCACGCCTCCACCACGAGCGGCCTGCAGCCCGACGCCAAGAGCCAGGTGACCCTGCAGTACGAGAACGGCCGCCCGGTGCGCGCCACCTCCATCGTGCTCTCCACCCAGCACGACAAGGGCCTCTCCGCCGGCGACGTGGCCGAGATCGTCCGCCCCTACATCCATGAGGTGCTGCCCGACGGCTTCATCACCGACGAGACAGAGTGGCACATCAACCCCACCGGCATCTTCGAGATCGGCGGCCCCGACGGGGACGCGGGCGTCACCGGCCGCAAGATCATCGTCGACACCTATGGCGGCGCGGCCCCCCACGGCGGCGGCGCCTTTTCCGGCAAGGATCCCACCAAGGTGGACCGCTCGGCCGCCTACATCAGCCGCTACCTGGCCAAGAACGTGGTCGCCGCGGGCCTCGCCGACAAATGCACCATCCAGATCGGCTATGCCATCGGCGTCTCCAGGCCGCTCAGCTTCTACGTCGACCTGCAGAACGGCCAGATCGACCCGGCCAAGCTGGAGAAGCTCTTGCCGGATATGGTCGGCGGCGCCACGCCCCGCGCCATCCGCGAACATCTGAAGCTGAACCGCCCCGTCTATGCCCGCACCGCCGCCTACGGCCACTTCGGCCGCACGCCGGACGCGGACGGCGGCTTTTCCTGGGAAGCGACGGATCTGGTGGATGAGCTGAAGGGGCTGGCTTAGCGCGCCAGCCGCCAGCGGGCGGGCGGCCTTGAAGGCGGCGGGCTTTTGTTCGAAGCTTGCCCATGGTTTCGCCCTCCGCCCCCGTCTTGCTGCTGATCGATCTACAGAAATCCATCGATCACCCCAGTTGGGGGATCAGGAACAATCCTGGCGCGGAGGCGAAGATCGCGCGCCTGCTGACCCATTGGCGCGCCAGGAGTTGGCCGGTGTGACATGTGCGGCACGATTCCACCGAGCCAGCCTCCCACTACCGGCCCGGCCAACCCGGCAACGATTTCAAGCCCGAGGTCGCACCGCTGAACGGCGAGCTGGTCATCCCTAAGCAGACCAACAGCGCCTTCGTGGGCGCCGATCTCGAAGCGCGACTTCGCGCCGAGGGGCGCCATAGGTTGGTGGTGGTTGGGGTCAGTACCCACAATTCGGTGGACGCCACTGTGCGAATGGCGGGCAACCTGGGCTTTGAGACCTATCTGGTGGACGACGCCTGCTTCACCTTCGGCCTAATCGACTGGAACGGCGTCCCCCGCAGCGCCGAGGATGTGCACGCCATGGCCCTGGCGACGCTCCACCGGGAATATTGCACCGTGCTGACCACCGACGCGGTGTTGAGCGATTTCCGCTAATCATCCGCTGTATTCGACGTGTTCACCGTTTGTTTACTGTCCTGCCCCGCTTTCGCTATAAGCCCGAAAGGCGGAAGGTGGCCCTCAATGACTCAAGCGATTCGCCCTCATTCCCCCAAACCTGGGGCGGTGAAGATCATCGGCCTGGACCCCGGTCTGCGCCGCACCGGCTGGGGCGTGATCGTCTGCGAGGGCTCGCGGCTGCGCTGGATCGCTCACGGGGTGGTGGCTCCCCCGGAGACGGGAGCGTTCGCCGACCGGCTGCTGCACCTGTTCGAAGCCCTGACCGCGGTGATCGCCGAGCACGCCCCCGACGAGGCGGCGGTGGAGGAGGTGTTCGTCAATATGAACCCGTCATCGACCTTAAAGCTCGGCCACGCCCGCGCCGCCGCCATGATCGTCCCCGCCCGCGCGGGCCTGCCGGTGGCCGAATACGCCGCCCGCCAGGTGAAGAAGGCGGTGGTGGGGGCGGGCGCCGCCGACAAGAGCCAGATCGCCTTCATGATCCGCCGCCTCTTGCCCGCCGCCGGCGAGGTCTCCGCCGACGCCGCCGACGCCCTGGCCGTCGCCGTCACCCACGCCCACATGCGGGTTCAGACCGCCCGCACTTTGGGCGTCCGGACCGCTGTGCGGAGCGTCGCATGATCGGGCGCCCCCTATGATCGGAAGATTGCGCGGCCTGATCGCCGAGATCGAGACCGAGGACGCCCTGATCGACGTCATGGGCGTCGGCTATCTGGTGCGCTGCGGCGCCCGCACCCTGTCGCGCCTGCCCGCCGTGGGCGAGGAGGGGGTGCTGCACATCGAAAGCCAGTATTCCCAGGACGCGGGCGTGCGCCTCTACGGCTTCCTGACGCGGGAGGAGCGCAGCGTCTTTCGCCTGCTGCAGTCCATCCAGGGCGTCGGCCCCAAGGCGGCGCTCGGCGTGCTCGACATCCTGCCCCCGGCCGAGCTGGCGTCGGCCGTGGCGCGGGAGGACAAGGCGGCGGTCGGTCGCGCCAATGGGGTGGGGCCCAAGCTCGCCCTGCGCATCGTCACCGAGCTGAAGGGCAAGCCGCTTGGAGCGGGTTTGGGCGCCGGTCTCGCCGCCGGAACCGCCACGCCGATGGCCGCAGCAACGCTGAGCCGCCCGTCCGCCTCGGGCGAGGCGACCAGCGCCCTGATGGGCCTCGGCATCGCCGAGCCCCTGGCCCGCCGCGCGGTGGAGGAGGCTCACGCACGCCTCGGGGAAAACCCGGAACTTTCCGCCCTGATCAAGGCCGCCCTGCAGGAAGTCGGCAAATGAGCCGCCCCGTCGTGAGCCCGCGCCCATGACCCGCCTGGTCTCCTCTGAGCCCGCCGCCTATGAGGCGTCCGACCGGGCGCTGCGCCCCCAGACCCTGGACGAATTCGTCGGCCAGGCGCCTCTGAAGGCCAATCTGAAGGTCTATATCGACGCGGCGCGGGGGCGGGGCGAGGCGCTAGATCATGTGCTGCTGTTCGGCCCGCCGGGGCTTGGCAAGACCACCCTGGCCCAGATCGTCGCCCGCGAACTGGGGGTGAATTTCCGCGCCACCTCCGGGCCGATTCTGGGCAAGCCCGGGGATCTGGCCGCCATCCTCACCAACCTGGAAGCCAACGACGTCCTCTTCATCGACGAGGTGCACCGCCTGCCGCCGGTGGTGGAGGAGATCCTTTATCCGGCCATGGAGGACCACGTGCTGGACCTGATGATCGGCGAGGGGCCGTCCGCCCGCTCCATCCGCATCGACCTGCAGCCCTTCACCCTGGTCGCCGCCACCACGCGGGCGGGCCTCCTCGCCACGCCGCTCCGCGACCGTTTCGGCATTCCGCTGCGGCTGGAGTTCTACACGCCCAAGGAGCTGCAATCGGTGCTGCAGCACGGCGCCCGCAAGATGGGGCTGGCTCTGTCCGACGACGGCGCCGCCGAGATCGCTGCGCGCGCCCGCGGCACTCCCCGCGTGGCCGGGCGGCTGCTGCGCCGGGTGCGCGACTTCGCCGAGGCCGAGGGGGCGGCGGTGATCGACCGCGCCTGCGCCGCCAGGAGCCTGGCGCGGCTGGAGGTGGACGAGGCGGGCCTCGACAGCCTGGACCGCCGGTATCTGCGCGCGCTGATCGAGACCTATGGCGGAGGGCCCGTGGGGGCCGAAACCCTGGCCGCCGCTTTGGCTGAGGCGCGCGACGCCATCGAGGACGTGATCGAGCCCTACCTCCTGCAGCAAGGCTACGTCCTGCGCACCCCCCGCGGCCGGGTGGCGGGGGATAAGGCCTATCTGCACCTCGGCCTGAAACAGTTGACGGAGAAGCCGGAGCAGAGCGGGTTGTTCGAGGAAGGCTAAGGAGTTTATGGAGTTTATGGAGTTTATGGAATTTATTGAATTTATTGAATTATCCGTATAATTGGATAAACTTACTATATGGACGTCTTAATCAATCCCTTCGCACCCGGCGCTGGCTCTCCGCCTCCCGAACTGGCTGGTCGACGGGATATTCTAAACCAAGCGGAGGTGACGCTTGGCCGCACAATGCGCGGGCGCTCCGCCAAGAGCGTCATGATCGTTGGACTAAGGGGCGTCGGTAAGACTGTTCTTTTGAACCGGATCAATGGCTTAGCTGACGAACAGGGATATGTCGCCGCGCTGGTGGAGACGCCCGAAAACAAAAGCCTGGCGGCGGTGCTCGCACCGGCCGTCAGGAGTTTGATTCTGAAGATCGACCGTGGTGAACAGGTCAATGCGGCGGCCAAGAGAGCCTTCCGGGTGCTCAGAAGCTGGGCCAGCGTCATTCGCGTCAAATACAACGATGTAGAGATAAGTCTGGATGGAGAAACAGAACCGGGCATGGCAGACAGCGGCGATCTGGAGGTGGATGTCCCCGACCTTCTGGTGACGCTCGGTGAGGCGGCCAAAGAGCGCGGCCTAGCTGCGGCGATCATTATGGACGAACTCCAATATCTCAATGAAGTTGAGATGAGCGCGCTCATCATGGGTATGCACAAGGTTAGCCAAAAACAACTTCCGCTGATCTTGTTCGGAGCCGGATTGCCGCAACTGGTGGGCCTGACGGGTCGATCCAAATCCTATGCCGAACGGCTATTTGATTTTCCCGAAGCCGGCCCCCTATCCTACGAGGACGCCAAGATCGCTTTGCAGGCGCCCGCCAGGATGGAAGGGGCGGATTTTACCGAACCAGCCATTCGCCGGATTTATGATTTGACCGAGGGTTATCCCTATTTTCTTCAGGAATGGGGCTACCATGCTTGGTTGATGGCGCCCGCCTCGCCCATAGGTGCGCCAGTGGTAGATAGCGCGACGCCCCAGGCGATTAAGGCTCTCGATAGAAGTTTCTTTAGAGTGCGGTTCGATCGCCTGACGCCCTCTGAGAAACGATATTTACGGGGGATGGCTGAGCTCGGCGCTGGACCGCATCGCACCGGCGACATCGCTCATCGGTTGAACGTCAAGGCGACCAGTACGGGGCCCGTTCGGGCGAGCCTGATAAAGAAAGGGATGATCTACAGCCCCGCACACGGCGATACGAGCTTCACTGTTCCTTTGTTCGACCAGTTTATGCGCCGCTCCATGGCGGCGGAACAATGAGCCAAGCTGGAGACTGTGACTCTTGTTGCGTTTTTGTTCCACCGGCGTAAGCTCCCTCAAAACTCTGGGAGGACGCCATGAGCGATGAGCTGATCTTCTATACCAACCCCATGTCGCGGGGGCAGATCGTGCGTTGGATGCTGGAGGAGGTGGGCCAGCCCTACGAGACCAAGATCCTCGACTACGCCACTGGGCTGAAGTCGCCGGAATACCTGGCCATCAATCCCATGGGCAAGGTGCCGGCGATCAAGCACCGGGGCCAGGTGGTGACCGAATGCGCCGCCATCTGCGCCTATCTGGCCGACGCCTTTCCGCAAGCGGGTCTGGCCCCGCCGGCGGATAGCCCCGACCGCGCGCCCTATTACCGCTGGCTGTTCTTCGCGGCGGGTCCGGTGGAGGCGGCGACCAGCAACCAGAGCGCCGGCTTCATCCCCTCAGAGCAACAGCAGAGGATGATGGGCTACGGCACCTATGAGAAGACCCTGGACGCGGTGGAGGGGGCGGTGGGCGCCGGCGACTATCTGGCCGGCGGCAAGTTCAGCGCGGCGGACCTCTATCTCGGCTCCCAGCTCAGCTTCGGCCTGCGTTTCGGCAGTCTGGAGAAGCGCCCGGCGTTCGAAGCCTATGTGGCGAGGCTGACCGCCCGCCCGGCCTATCTGCGCGGGCAGGAGATCGACGGCAAGCTGATCGCGGAGATGCAGAAGGGATAGCGCTCCCTTCCCTTGGCAATGGGAGACCGTTCGGAAGCCGCAGTTCCAATAGCCCCTAAGACCCATGGTGGAACGATACGGCGAGGACGTCTGCGGCTGTCAATTTCCTCCATGGACTTAAGGGCGGGTCCGGCCGGAAGCGCAGGCGGAGATCAGCGGTGAAGGCGAAGGCTCAGCTCTGCCGAAATCCGCACGACCTTGTCGGCGAAACCCATTATGAGGCGTCAAGATCAGGCCCCAGCCCCGGCTGCCGATCATGGAGCGTAGCGTTTGAACCCAGATCCCTCCGCCGGCTGGTTCGAGGGCCGCGAGCACTTCTTGCCCGTGCGCGTCTACTACGAGGACACCGATTTCACCGGCCTGGTCTACCACGCCAACTATGTGCGCTATTTCGAGCGGGGGCGGTCGGACTTCCTGCGCCTGGCGGGGGTCAGCCATGGGGATTTGCTGGACCGTCCCGATCCCGCCGCCTTCGTGGTGCATCGGCTGGTGATCGACTTCAAGCGGCCCGCCCGCATCGACGACGCGCTCCTCGTCCGCACAACTTACGACGTCGCCAAGGGCGCCACCCTGCAGATCGCGCAAACCGTGCTGCGCGCCGGCGAGACGATCGCCACCGCCGAGGTCTCCACCGCCTGCATCACCCTAGAGGGACGCCCCCGCCGCCCGCCCGCCGTGCTAGGGGAGGCGCTCCGGCCGTTTTTCCTATCCCCGGCCCAAGCGTCGCCTTAGTTTCGTCCAGCCCCGCCCCCTATCGTCCCGCCGAATTCGGCGTCCGTCTCCCCCGGAGTAGCCCATGCCCGACGCCAGCGCCCTGACGCCCGAGAACTTCGGGCTGATCGCCACCTTCCTGCGCGCCGACTGGGTGGTGAAGGCGGTGATGGTGGGCTTGCTGATCGCCTCCCTGGTCTCCTGGGGCGTCATCATCGACAAGGCGTTTCGCTTCACCGCCCTGAACCGCGCCGCCGACAGATTCGAGGATCAGGTGGGCTCGGGCCGCTCGCTTGAAGATGTCTCCCAGGCCAACGCCCATTCGCGCCAGGCCCTGCCGATCATGCTGCAGACGGCCTTGCGTGAATGGAAGGACGCCCGCAGCCAGGGCGCCCTGAACGACACCCAGATCGCGCTCCTGATCCAGCGCATCGACCGGGGTCTGGACAGCCTGATCGCTCGGGAGAGCCGGCGGGTGGAGGAGGGCTTGGGCACCCTGGCCATCGTCGCCACCGCCTCGCCCTTCGTGGGCCTGTTCGGCACCGTCTGGGGCATTATGACGGCGTTTCAGGCCATCGCCATCCAGAAGAACACCAATCTGGCGGTGGTGGCGCCCGCCATCGCCCAGGCCCTGTTCGCCACCGCCATCGGTCTCGCCGCCGCCATCCCCGCCTATATCGCTTACAACAAGTTCTCCACCGACGCGGCCAAGTACGGCGCCCGGCTGGAGACCTTCGCCGACGATCTGGCCGCCGCTGTCACCCGGCGCCTGGGCGGGAACTGAGCCGTGGCCCTCTCCAGCCACGACGCCTTCTCCACCGGCCGCCGGGGTCGCCGCCGGGGCGGGCGCCGCTCGGTGCTCTCCGAGATCAACGTCACCCCCTTGGTGGACGTTATGCTGGTGCTGCTCATCATCTTCATGGTCTCGGCTCCCCTGCTCACCGCTGGGGTGCCGCTGGAGCTGCCCAAGACCGACGCCTCGGCCGTGGCCGACAGCCAGGCGCCGCTCACCGTCTCGGTGCAGAAGGGCGGCGGCATCTTCATCCAGGAAAGCCCGATCACTCTGGACGACCTGGGGACCCGGCTCAAAGCCATGGCCGGCGACGGCCTGGACAAACCCATCTATGTGCGCGCCGATGGGGCGGCGCCCTACGCCGTCGTCGCCCAGGTGATGGCGCGCCTGTCCACCTCGGGCTTCGCTAAGATCAACCTGATCACCGACACTGGCGGGCCCTCTGAGAAGGCCGCCGCCGGGGCGACGCCGGCCTCGGCTCCGATCCCCACCGATAGCCCCTGACGGATGCGGACCGGCCGTTTTCCATCGCTGTTGGCCTCGGCGATCCTGCATGTCGCCCTGTTCGCAGCCGCCTTCATCACCTGGCCGATGTGGTCCAAGCCGGTGACCATGTCCGAGGCGGTGCCGATCACCATCGTCGCCTCCGCCCCCGTGGCCGACATCCGCCCGGCGGAAAAAGCCCCCGAGGTGCAGACCGCCACAGCGCCGGCGCCCGAACCGACCCCCGCGCCCGCGCTCCCCGCGCCGGAACCTGAACCACAGCCTCAACCTCAACCGGCGTCCCCGCCGTCGCCCGCGCCAATTCCCAAGCCGACGCCGCCTAAACCGACGCCGACGCCCAAGCCCGCGCCGCCGAAGCCGGCTCCGGCCAAGCCCACGCCGCCCAAGCCCGCGCCGCCGAAAGACCTGGATCTGGACCAACTGGCCGCCGCCAAGACCAAGCCGTCCAAGACGGCGGCGAAATCCAGCGCCCTGGATCTGGCCGCTCTGGCCGCGACGCCCAAGGGCGCCCGCTCCAACGCGCCCAAGGGCCCGGCCAAGGCGGAGACCGACTTCCTCGCTCGCCTGGCCGTCGGCCACGCCACGGCGCTGAGCGGCGACGCCATGAGCGCGCTGCAGTCTAAGCTGAACCGCCTGTGGAACCCCAATTGCGAGGTGGAGGGCGGCGCCGGGGTGCAGGTGCGGGTGGAGTTGAAGCTGTCGCCCACAGGGATGCTCGTCGGCCAGCCGATCCTGGTCAGCCAGGCCGGCTCATCGGTCTCGGGCGCCGTGGTGGCGGCATCGGCCCAGCGCGCGCTCTCGGCGGTGAAACAGGGCGAGCCCTACACCGAAATTCCCAAGGACGGCCCCCACGACATCATCCTGAAATTCAACGCCAAGCAGGCCTGCCAGCGCTAGCGGCTTATCCGGGACCCAGCCTCGGCGCGTGCAAATGCTGGGTCCCGGATCGGGGCGCAGCGCCCCCGGCCCAGGTTACAAAGGCTTACAATCCCCGCCGCCGCCCCACCTTCGCCTCCATCCCAAAGCAGGGTATGAGGGACTGGGAGATCCAACCTCGATGCGCTTACCCCTGCTGCTCGCCGCCGTCGCCGCCTTCGTCCTGCCGGGCCTGACTGCGGCGCCCCCCGCGCGGGCGGCGGCGGTTGAGGTGGACATCAATCACGGGGACGTGCAGCCCCTGCCGATCGCCATCTCGCCGCTCGGCGGCGGCGACCCGCGTACGGCGGCCATCGGCGCGGACATCGCCAAGGTGATCAGCGCCAACCTCGACCGGTCGGGCTTCTTCCGGCCGCTGGACCCCAACAGCTTCATCGACCGCAATATGGACGTGGCGGTGCAGCCGCGCTTCGCCGATTGGCGGGCGATCAACGCCCAGGCCCTGGTCAACGGCCATGTGGCCATCGACGCGGACGGGCGCCTGAGGGTCGATTTTCGCCTGTGGGACGTCTTCAACCAGAGCCAGCTTTTGGGCCTGCAATTCACCGCCACGCCGGAAGACTGGCGCCGGGTCGCCCACAAGATCTCCGATCAGGTCTATAAGAAGCTGACCGGCGAGGACGGCTATTTCGACACCCGCATCGTCTTCGTGGCCGAAAGCGGAACCAAGCTCCACCGGGTCAAGCGCCTGGCCATCATGGATCAGGATGGGGCCAACCCCAGCTATCTGACCGATGGCGGCTATATCGTCATGACCCCGCGCTTCTCGGCCACCAGCCAGGAGATCACCTATATGGCCCTGCGCGCGGATACGGCGCGGGTCTACCTGTTCAACATCGAGACCGGGCGTCAGGAGAGCCTCGGCAGCTTCTCAGGCATGGTGTTCGCGCCGCGCTTCTCGCCGGATGGCTCCAAGGTGGCCTTCTCGGTGGATCGCAGCGGCAACACCGACATCTTCGTCATGAACCTGGCCTCGCACGCCACCTCGCGGCTGACCTCCGACCCCTCCATCGACACCTCCCCGTCCTTCTCTCCGGACGGGTCCAAGCTGGTGTTCAATTCCGATCGGGGCGGCTCGCCGCAGATCTATGTGATGAATGCCGACGGTTCGGGCCAGCACCGCATCTCCTTCGGCGCCGGGCGCAACACCACGCCGGTGTGGAGCCCCAAGGGCGACTTCATCGCCTTCACCAAACAGACCGGCTCCACCTTCCACATCGCCGTCATGCGGCCGGACGGCTCAGACGAGCGGGTCTTGACCACCAGCTATCTCGACGAAGGCCCTACCTGGGCCCCCAACGGCCGGGTGATCATGTTCTCGCGCGAGACCGCTGGCCGCGGGCCGCGTCTGTGGAGCGTCGACATCTCCGGCCGCAACGAACGGGCCGCGCCCTATACCGCCTCAGCCTCCGATCCGGCTTGGTCGCCGTTGCTGAAGTAGATCGCGATACAGTAGAGTTTCTGATAGGTTTTCCTGCACAGGGCCCCGTTTGCGCCGCATTCGAGCGGTCTCGTGCTTGTGAAGTTTGAACCTTGGCCGATCTTGATCGTTTGATCGCGATCCAGGCGTTAGGAGACCATCAATGCCGTTGAATGCTCGCTTTCTCGTCCATTGCGCCTTGCTCGCCACGGCGGCCGCGTCGATAGCCGCCTGCGCCCACCGCCCGCCGCCGCCCGCGCCCGTGGCCTCCACCCCGTCGGCCCCCTATGCGCCGCCCTATTCCGCCCCCGGCGACACGGGTTCGCGCGCCACGGGCCCCGTGCCCGGCTCCAGCCAGGATTTCGTGATCAATGTCGGCGATCGGGTCTATTTCGACACCGACCAGTATTCGGTCCGCGCCGACGGTCGCCAGACCCTGGACCATCAGGGGGAGTGGCTAAGCCGCTATCCTCGGGTGGCGGTGCGGGTGGAAGGCAATTGCGATGAACGCGGCACCCGCGAATACAACCTCGCCCTGGGCGCCCGTCGCGCCGACGCGGTGAAGGCCTATCTGGTCACGCGCGGGATCGACCCCGCCCGGATCACCACCATCTCCTACGGCAAGGAACAGCCGCTGGACGGCGGCACGGGGGAGGAGGCCTGGTCCCACAACCGCAATGGCCACACCGCCCTGACCTCAGGGACCATGCAATAGCTTGACCCGCCCGCCCTTCCGCTACGCTGTGGCCGCTCTCAGCGGGGTCGCCCTGGCGGCCCTCGCTTCGGGAGCCTTCGCGCAAACCGATCAGGACCGGCGCCTGGACCGGCTGGACAAGCAGATGCGAGAGATCCGCGCCATCGTCTTGCAGGGACGCGACACCGGCCAGCCGGTGGTGGTCAAGCCGGAAGGGCCCGACCCGGCGGTCGAGGCCCTGCAGACCAAGCTGGACCAGCAGGATCAGACCATCCGCACCCTCAGCGGTCAGGTGGAGGTGCTGGGCCATGACCTGGAGGAGGCTCGTCGCCAGAATGCCGCCGCCCACGACGCTGAAACGGAACTCCGCGGCGAGGTGAAGGCCCTGGCCGATCAGATGAACCGCACCCAGGCTCCGCCGCCGGACGCTCAGGCGACCCCGCCGAACGCCCCGGATCAGGCGCCGCCGCCGGCCGATGCGACCGGCGCCCCGACGGAGGCGTCCGCCTTCAAGGCCGCGAAGGTCAAGCTGGCCAGCGGCGACTATCCCAGCGCGGGCGACGCCTTCACCGCCTATCTGCAGCAGTATGGAGCCAGCCCCCACGCCAAGGAGGCCTACTATCTCTTGGGCGAGTCCTACTATGTGCGCAGCCTCTATGGGGACGCCACCACGGCCTATGCACGGGCGCTGAAGGATTGGCCTAAGACCCCCTGGGCGCCGGACGCCACGGTGAAGCTGTCGCGGGCCCTTTCCTCCACCAACCGGCCCGATCAGGCCTGCGCGGCGCTCGGAGAGTTCGATAAGCGATACGCCGCCACGGCGCCCAAGGCGGTGAAGACCCGCGCGGCGACCACCGCCGCCGCCGCCAAGTGCGCCGGCTGATCGATCGCGCTGAGGCGGCCCTCGACCGCCGGCTGAACGTCGCATCCTCGGCGCCCATCGCGCTCGCCCTCTCCGGCGGCGGGGACTCCATGGCCCTGCTGCATTTGGCGCAAGGCTGGGCGAGGCGGCGCGGCCGGCGGCTGTTGGCTCTGACCGTGGACCACCGGCTCAATCCCGACAGCGGCGCCTGGACCGCCTTCGCCGGCGCAGCGGCAAAACGGATCGGCGCCGAGTGGCGAGCGCTCCCCTGGCTCGGCGACAAGCCCCAGACCGGCCTTCCCGCCGCCGCCCGCGCCGCTCGCCACAGCCTGCTCTCCCAGGCGGCCCGCGAGGCGGGCGCCGCGACGATCCTGTTCGGGCACACCGCCGACGATGTGGCGGAGAATGCCCTGATGCGCGCGGAGGGCTCGCCCACCCTGGGCTGGCTTCGGGAATGGAGCCCCTCTCCGGCTTGGCCGGACGGCCGCGACATCTTTTGTCTAAGGCCGCTCCTGGACGTTCGCCGGGCAGCCTTGCGCGATTGGCTCCGCGCCGAACGTCGCGATTGGCTGGAAGACCCAGCCAATGACAATCCGAAGTTCGCCCGCGCCAGGGCCAGGCTCGCCCTCGGCTCGCCCGCCTTCGATGCCGCCGTCGCGATCCAGCCCGTGGATGAAGGCGGATCGACGCTGGCCGCCTTGGCGCGCCAGGTGCAGGTCCAGGCCTTCGGCGAACTCAGCATCCGGCGGGCGGCCTTGCAGCTCCTCGACGATCCGACGGTCGGGCGGTTTTTGGCCATGGCGGCGATCTGCGCCTCGGGGCGGCCCGCGCCACCGCGCGGCGACGCCTTGCAACGGCTGCGAGACCGCCTGGAGCGCGAGACCGATTTCACCGTCAGCCTGGCCGGGGCGCGGATCGCCGCCATGGGCCCGCTTTTGAGCTTCGCGCGAGAGGCGGGCGAGCTCATGCGTTCGGACGCACAGCCGGTCACGCTGCGCGCCGGCGAAACGGCGGTCTGGGACGGCCGCTTCGAAATCCGCGCCGACGCCGATCTGACGGTCGCCGCCGTGGCCGGCTCGGCCGCCCGCTTGTCGAAATCGGACCGAGGGCGGCTTCTTCGCGCGCCTGCGTCGATCCGCCCGTCGCTGCCGGCCCTGTTTCAGGCGCAGCAGGTGCGTTTGCCGCGCCCCTTTGGCGACGGGCCGGCCATTGCGCGCCCTCTCTGCGCCCCGCGCCTCAGCGCCGCGTGCGGTTTAATCGGTCATGAAAGCGACATCTCGCCCACGACCATGGCGCAGGGCGGTCGATCATCCTATGTTGAGGACCTGGCTCTAGCATTAGCGCCCTAAGCATCGGGGCGAAGAAGGCGACATGTTCAATCTGCGCAATCTGGCGATCTGGGGCGTGATCGTCGTCGTTTTGGTCGCCCTCTACAGCGTGATGAATCCCATCAGCAAGCCGGGCCAGCCAGTCGGCGAGATCACCTATTCCGAGCTGTTGCAGAAGGTCGATAGCGACCAGATCAAGGAAGCGAAGCTCCGCGGCGAGGTGCTGCAGGCCAAGGACGGCGCGGGCCATCAGTTCACGGTGACCACCCCGGGCAGCCAGGACGAGCTCCTAAGGCGCATGGAAGCCCACGGGGTGAACATCGCCGTACAGTCCGCCACGCCCTCGATCTGGATGCAGATCCTGGGGTCGCTCCTGCCCATCCTCTTGATGGTGGGCGTTTGGATATTCTTCATGCGCCAGATGCAGGGCGGCGCGCGCGGGGCTATGGGTTTTGGCAAGTCCAAGGCCAAGCTGCTGACCGAGAACAAGAACAAGGTGGTGTTCGACGACGTCGCCGGCGTGGACGAGGCCAAGGAAGAGCTGACGGAAATCGTCGACTTCCTGAAGGAGCCGGGCAAGTTCCAGCGCCTGGGCGGCAAGATCCCCAAGGGCGCCCTCCTGATCGGCCCCCCCGGCACCGGCAAGACCTTGCTGGCGCGGGCCATCGCCGGCGAGGCCGGCGTGCCCTTCTTCTCCATCTCCGGCTCAGACTTTGTGGAAATGTTCGTCGGCGTCGGCGCCAGCCGCGTGCGCGACATGTTCGAGCAGGCCAAGAAGAACGCTCCCTGCATCATCTTCATCGACGAAATCGACGCCGTGGGCCGTCATCGCGGCGCGGGGCTCGGCGGCGGCAATGACGAACGCGAGCAGACCCTGAACCAGCTTCTGGTGGAGATGGACGGGTTTGAGGCTTCCGAACACATCATCCTGGTCGCCGCCACCAACCGGCCGGACGTGCTGGACCCCGCCTTGCTGCGCCCCGGCCGCTTCGACCGTCAGATCATGGTGCCCAACCCCGACATCACTGGGCGGGAAAAGATCCTCCGCGTGCATATGAAAAATGTGCCGCTGGCCGCCGATGTGGACACCAAGACCGTGGCTCGCGGCACCCCTGGCTTCTCCGGCGCAGACTTGGCCAATCTGGTCAACGAAGCTGCCCTGATGGCGGCGCGCAAGAACCGCCGCATGGTCACCATGCGCGACTTCGAGGACGCCAAGGACAAGGTCATGATGGGCGCCGAGCGCAAGTCCATGGTCATGACCGAGGAAGAAAAGAAGATGACCGCCTATCACGAAGGCGGCCACGCGATCATCGCCCTGAACGTCCCCAACACCGATCCGGTGCACAAGGCCACCATCATCCCCCGCGGCCGGGCGCTCGGCATGGTCATGCAGCTGCCCGAACGCGACAAGCTCTCCATGAGCTATGAGCAGATGACCTCGCGCCTGGCCATTTTGTTCGGCGGCCGGGTGGCTGAGGAGCTGATCTTCGGTAAGCAGCACGTCACCTCGGGCGCTTCGTCCGACATCAGCCAAGCCACCAAGCTGGCCCGCGCCATGGTTACCAAGTGGGGCTTCTCCGACAAGCTCGGCGTGGTGGAATACGGCGAGAACCAGGACGAGGTGTTCTTGGGGCACTCCGTCGCCCGCAGCCAGAACGTCTCGGAAGCCACCGCCGAGATCATCGACGCCGAGGTCAAGCGCCTGACCCAGAGCGGCTTTGACGAGGCCCGCCGCATCCTGACCGAACGGATCGAGGACCTGCACATCCTGGCCAAGGCCATGCTGGAATACGAGACCCTCTCAGGCGAGGAGATCAAGGACGTGATCAAGGGCATCGCGCCGGTGCGCGAGCTTGAGGAAACCCAGCGGCCGTCCCTGTCCAACGCGGCCGTGCCCCTGACCCATGTGGATCCCGAGCCCACGCCTCAGGCAGAGCCGGCGTTGCAATCGGTGATCGCGCCGGACGTCACCTCCACCTGATGATGGGCGCGCGAGGGGAGGGCGGCCGCTGAGCGTGCGGCCCTCCGTCATGGGGATCGTCAACGTCACCCCCGACAGCTTTTCCGATGGCGGGCGCTTCGTCGATCAGGCAGCGGCGCTGGACCATGCGCGGCGACTGATCGCCGATGGCGCCGACATCCTCGACCTCGGCGGCGAATCCACCCGGCCGAACGCGGAGCCGGTTCCGGCCGTGATCGAGCTCAGGCGGGTGATTCCGCTGATCCAGGCGCTGCGCGCCGAATGCGACATCCCCCTCTCCATCGACACTATGAAGCCTGAGGTGGCGGGGGCGGCGATGGCCGCCGGCGCCACGATGTGGAACGACGTCACCGCCCTGCGTCATCGGCCCGAAAGCTTGGCGGTGGCCGCCGAGCTCGGCTGCGACGTCATCCTGATGCACATGCGGGGCGATTCCCGCACTATGCAGGTGGAGCCCCACTACGAGGACGTGGTGGCCGAGGTGTCGGCGTTTCTGCTGGATCGCGCCGCGGCCGCCATGGCCGCGGGGGTCTCACGCGCACGCATCCTGATCGATCCGGGCATCGGCTTTGGCAAGACCCTGGATCACAACCTCGCCATCCTGGCCCACCTGGATCGCTTCACCGCCCTCGGTTTTCGGGTGGTGCTGGGCGTCAGCCGCAAACGCTTCATCCGCGCCCTGGACAAGGGCGGGGCGGAGACGGCGGATCGCCTGGGCGGATCGCTGGCGGCGGCCTTGGCCGGAGCCAGGGCCGGCTGCGCCGTGCTGCGGGTCCACGACGTGCACGAAACCGTGCAGGCGCTGAAGGTCGAGGCCGCCATCGCCGGCGCGCGGCGACGAGACTAAATTATCGCCGCCCGAACAGCTTTTCGATGTCGGCCAGCTTCAGCTCCACATAGGTCGGCCGGCCGTGGTTGCATTGGCCCGAGTGGGGCGTGGCCTCCATCTGGCGCAAGAGGGCGTTCATCTCGGCGGCGGAGAGCCGCCGGCCCGCGCGCACCGAGCCGTGGCAGGCCATGGTGGAGGCGACATCCGCCAGCCGCTCCTTCAAAGCCAGGGCCGCGCCGTTCTCGGTGAGGTCGTCGGCGATATCGCGAATCAGGCCGGCGGCGTCCACTTCGCCGAGCATGGCCGGGGTCTCGCGCACCAGGATGGCGCCCGGCCCGAAGGCCTCGACAATCAGGCCGAGCTCGGCCAGCTCCTCCGCCTTGCCGGCCACCCGCTCGGCTTCGGCGGGATCGAGCTCGACCACCTCGGGCAGCAACAGGGCCTGGCGCATGACCCCGCCCCCCGCCGCCTCCAGCTTCATCCGCTCATAGACCAGACGCTCGTGGGCGGCGTGCTGATCGACGATGACGATGCCGTCGCGGGTCTGGGCCACCACATAGGTCTCATGCAGCTGGGCCCGCGCCGCGCCGAGGGGATAGTCGATCGGGTCGATGACGCCTTGGGCTGGAGAGGGCTCTTGCGCCTCATCCTCCACCCGGGCGGAGATCTCCTGCAGCCCCGGCAGGATCGCCGCGAGCCCGCCAAAGCCATAGGTCGGGGCGGCGCCAGAGGGCTGAGGGCTCCACTGGCCGGCGCCGCTCCAGCCCGCTGCGGAAGGCTGCGGCGTCGATCCCAAAGCGAACCCCGGCCGAAAGCCGGACAGGGCCTGTCCCGCCACGGTGGTGGAGGCGCGGTGGCCCGCGCCGGCCAGGGCGTGGCGAAGGGCGCCGATGATCAGGCCCCGCACCAGGGCGGCGTCGCGAAAGCGCACCTCCGCCTTGGCCGGATGCACGTTCACGTCCACCAGCCCCGCCTCCAGCTCCACATAGAGGGCGGCGACGGGATGGCGGTCGCGCGCCAGAAAGTCGGCGTAGGCGCCCCGGAGCGCCCCCTGGATCAGCCGGTCCTTCACCGGCCGGCCGTTGACGAAGAGATACTGATGGCCGGCGTTGCCGCGCGAATAGGTGGGCAGACCGGCGAAACCCGAAAGCCGCACCCCCTCGCGCTGTTGATCCAGAAGGATGGCGTTGTCGTGAAACTCCCGCCCCAGGACGGCTGAGAGGCGGGCGAGGCGACCGTCCGCCCCCGGATGTTCGGCCGATAGGCGCAGGGTCTTCTTGCCGTCGAGATCGAGGGAAAAGGCCACGCCTTCGTGGGCCATGGCTTGGCGCTTCACTTCCTCGACGATAGCCAGGGATTCGGAGCGCTCGGACTTCATGAACTTCAGCCGGGCGGGGGTTGCGTAGAAGAGGTCGCGCACCTCCACCCGCGCCCCGTGGGGACCGGGAAAGCCGGCGGGAGCCGTGGGCGAGACCGACCCGCCCTCCACCTTCAACTGGAATGCGTCCACCGAGCCCTTAGCCCGCGACGAGATGATCAGCCGCGCCACCGAGCCGATGGACGGCAGGGCCTCGCCGCGAAACCCCAGGGTGGAGACGTTCATCAAGGACCAGCCGCCGTCCTCATCCTCGGGCAGTTTGGAGGTGGCGTGGCGCTCCATGGCCAGGGGCAGCTCGTCGGCCGAGAGGCCGCAGCCGTCGTCGGCGATCAGGATGCGGGAGAGGCCGCCCTGATCGGCCTGCACCTCGATGCGCGTGGCGCCGGCGTCCAGCGCATTCTCCACCAGCTCCTTCACCGCCGAGGCGGGGCGCTCCACCACCTCGCCGGCGGCGATGCGGTTGACGGTTTCGGGAGGCAGGCGGCGGATGGTCATACGGGACGCGACTCGGCGGTTCGCCGCAAGCATAGCGCCAAACCGAAAGGGGCGCGCCTCGATGTCTTCGAGACGCGCCCCTTAGATGGGAGTCAGATCGGCTTAGTAGCCGTTCTCAGCCGCCCAGTGCAGGCGCTGGCTCAGGGTGTCCAGCCGTTGCTGCAGATAGTCGCGATCCGGCGGGCTCAGGTGGCCGCCGTCGCGGTCGCGCAGATTGGCTTCCTGGCGGCGGATGTCGTTCAGATCGCGGTTGGCCATGCGCACTTCGCGGGGCGACAGGCGGCCCGCGGACGCGCCGTGGTTGATGCGTTCTTGCACGAAGTCGATCCGCTCATGAATGCCGCGCGGGGCGCTGCCCCAGAAGCCGCCGCCAGGAGGCGGGGGACCATAGCCCGGTCCCGGGCCCGGTCCGGGACCATAGGCGGGTTGCGGCGCGGGGCGATAGTAGCCATCCGGGCAGGGATCGTTGTGCTGGCCAGCGAGCACATTGCCCGCCACCCCGCCGGCGAGGGCGCCGCCCACGGTGCCGACGCCGCGATTGTGCTTGCCGGCGATGGCGTTGCCGATCAAGGCGCCGCCGAGGGCGCCCAAGACGGTGCCGGTGGCGCTGGTCTGGTTGTTGGACCGCACGCAGCTGGGATCGGGTTGCGCCATGGCCAGGGAGGGCAAGGCGACCATAGCCGCGAGCCCCGCGAGAAGAAGTTTATTTCGCATTCGAGTTGTCCTCTGTTCAGCGTCGCTGTGAGCCCCGCTTCGTCGTAACAACGGCGAACCAGGATGAGCGTTGCATTAAGGCTTGTCGCCTGAACCTAGGATGAAGCCAAGACAATGGGAACCGTTCAGTCTGGGGCCGCGGCCGTTTGCTCGTTAGGGCTTGTCAGTCCATAGCGCTTTGCGTCGGAGGGCAGGCGCGAATCGATCGCTATACCCGCGGCCAGATCCGCCTCGCCCTCGACCTTCAGCCCCTTGCCGAGCTTGGCCAGGCCGCGCCCGTAGTGGGACCATGCGCTGTCGGACCTCAACTTCAACGCCGCATCATAGTCGGCGATGGCCTTATCCAGCTCGCCGCGGCGCAGGTAAACCAAGCCACGGCTGTCGAGTATGGGCGCGGTGTGGGGGGCGAGGCGCAAGGCCCCATTGCAGTCCGCCAGGGCCTTGTCCAGGTCTTGCCCTAATAGCCCGCGCGCCCAGCATCGACCGTTTCGCGCCTGGGCCAGCCGATAGTCCACACCATGCTCGGAGATCCATAGATCGAACTGCCCGATGGCTGCCGGGAGACGGTCGGCGGCTAGGTAGGCGTGAGCCAATTGCAGACGGACATCGTCCTGTTTGGAGGCCAACCTGTCGGCGACGTCCAGATCCATGATCGCCCGGTCGTGATCCGGACCGTGCAGAGCCAGCTCGGCGCGAAGCACCAGGGCGCCCAGGTGATCGGGCTTGAGCAGCAAGGCTCGATCGAGGTCTGCGCGCGCCAGTTGTGGTTGCTGGCTCGCCATCTGGGCTTGGGCCCGCTGATAGGCATAGTCGGCGTTATCTGGAGCCAGGGCGATAGCGCGGCTGAGATCGGCGAGCGCCTTATCCATCTGGTGGCGAGATAGAAAGGCTTCGCCTCGCCGGCTGAAGCCGGCGGCGTCGATGGGATCGCCCGGGGCCGACACGTCCACGCCGACCGCGGCAGCTATCGCCGGCCCGACCGGGGGCGACGCGCCTGGCGGCGGCGACGTCAAATTGAACACCGAGCCGCCATTGTAGGTCAGGTAAAGCTTATGCTGGCCGGTGGCCACGTAGACCCGATGAGAGAGGAAGAAGTCGGCGCCTACCAACATATCCGAATCGGGCAGTTCAATATCGGCGATCTGCATACGGGTGTTCTTGATCTCCTCATCGCCGATCTTGAAGCTGGCGATGGGCGCGACCCAGCTTTGCACCGTGCGCTGCCCTATGCCGGCGGATCGACCGTTGGCCGCGACCCCCGGGGAATCGGTCCTCACGCCGGCGCGTCGCGCGCCGCGCAGCGAGAGGACGGAGCTGGCGGCGCCGGTGTCGAACGTCGCCATCAATGACACCCCATTCACCGACACCTCGCCGCGGGTGTGCGGCTGCATAGGGGTGGTCCACTGGATGGAGATGACGGCGAACGGCTGATCCGGCTTGACCCAATAGGCGAGCAGGGCGTGGCCGCAACCGTCCGGGCGGAACAAGCGGATCGCCCCACTAGCGAGGTCGTACTCCACATCGCCGGCCTGGAAGATATTTTGACCGAGCACGCCGGCTGTCTGGGCGCCCATTTCGCTTCCGCCGACGAGAAACTCCACCCTATTCAGCGGAACGCCAGCGATGGTGAAATGGCGCGCCACACCGATCTGGATGTCAGCAGGGCCCGTCGCGCCCACAACGGAGAAGCCGAATGGCGCCGGCCCCAGCGTCAAGCCATATTTTTCCGCATTCGCGTGGGTGATCAGGCTGTAGAAGGCGCCGCTATCGGCCACGAACAATGCGTCCTGACCATTGATCTGCGCCGGCACCACGGGGCGCTCGCCGACCATGGTCACCGGCAGTTCAGCCAAGCGGCCTAGCTTGCAGGCCGCAGAGGCCTGCCCCGCCACCCCGTATGCGAGGACGGTGAGCACGATGAAAAACAGCCGATGAAGCATACGCCACGCCACCCTGAGACGCGACAGCATAAACCGCTTCCTGGGCGCGCGCCTAGCATTACAGTTGCAGTTTTAGTCGCGTTTTGACGTGAGCTCGTCTTGCTACGGCTTGATGGGCTCTTCGCCATAGCGACCAGGCGATGACCTCGACGGGCTGGATCTGTTGCTGAGCCAGCC